>CAZXLQ010000263.1:0-7322 GCA_964641945.1 uncultured Clostridia bacterium | reverse complement strand
GACTCCTTGCACTCGCCCCCGTGCGACCCACGGCTATTTCCTTCGACCGCTCCGCGGTAGTCCCCGCGCGGGCGCGGAGAATCCTGGAGTGGCTCAGCGTCACGTACGGGGCGCTACTTCAACGAAACAGTGGACTAACCGGTGCGGACCGCCGTGGTATCCTCAAGCGCCATGCAGCGACTCCTGATTGTCGATGACGAGCAGAGCATGCGCGAACTGCTCGAGCACGTGCTCGCTCGCGAGGGCTATCACGTCGAAACGGCCGAAAACGGCCGCGTCGCCCTCGAGCGCATGAAAGAGTATCCGTTTGACCTGGTCATCTCGGACATCCAGATGCCCGACATGACCGGGATCGAGTTGCTCGAGCAGGTCCGGGCGACTTCGCCCGAGACGGTTGTCATCATGATCACGGCGTTTGCGACGGTCGACACGGCGCGGCAGGCATTCAAGCTCGGCGCTGAAGACTTCATCATCAAGGACAGCGGGTTCGACGTTGATGAGCTGAAAGTCCTGGTCCGCAAGGCCATCGAGAAGACCCAACTGCGCCAGCGCGTCGAACTGCTCCAGAAGGAGCTCACGCGTCGCTCGTCCTTCGACAACATAATCGGCCGGTCGGCGAAGATGCAGGCGCTCTTCCGGATCATCGAGACGGTCGCCCCGACGCATTCGACAGTGCTGATTACCGGCGAGTCCGGAACGGGAAAGGAGCTCGTCGCGCGGGCGCTCCACAGCCACGGGCCGAGATCGAACGCATCGTTCGTTTCAGTCAACTGCGGCGCCTTTGCCGAGACGCTCCTGGAGAGCGAGCTGTTCGGATACATGAAGGGTGCGTTCACCGGCGCAGCCACGAACAAGAAAGGGCTTTTCGAGGCCGCATCCGGTGGGACGATTTTTCTCGACGAGATCGGCGAGATGTCGCCGGCAATGCAGGTGAAACTGCTGCGAGTCCTCCAGGAACGGGTGATTCGCCGGGTCGGCGGCACCGAAGAGATTCCGGTTGACGTCCGGGTCATCGCGGCGACGAACCGGAACCTGGAGGAAGAGGTCGCCAAGAACGCCTTTCGCCAGGACCTGTTCTATCGCATCTCGGTGATTCCGGTGGAACTGCCCCCTCTCAGGGAGCGAGCCGAGGACATACCGGATCTCGTCGATCACTTTCTCGAGAAACTCGCAAAGGCGAGCGGACGACCCAGACTGACCTGCTCGCCCGAGGCGCTGCGACATCTCGAAAACTACGACTGGCCGGGGAACGTGCGTGAGCTCGAGAATACGATAGAGCGGGCGCATGCCTTCGAGTCGACCAGCATGGTCGAGCCGGAACGGTTGCCGCAGAGAATCCTCCATTATTCGCCCAGGGACGCTTCCGCCGTGAGCATTCCCGAGGGCGGCATCGACCTCGAGAGTTTTCTCGCCGAGCTCGAAAAGAGCTATCTCCGCGAGGCGCTGAGCCGCACGAACTTCAACCAGACGCGCTCCGCGGAGCTGCTCCGGATGCCCGTGCGGAGTTTTCGCCATCTCATGACGAAGTATCGATTGAGAGATCGATGACCGAGGAGCGTCGGATCGTGGTGCGGGTCGGGGCATTGCTGCACAGATTCGCTGCACGGTTCGGATGGGGAGCGCTGGCAGTCCTGGTCTCGTGTTTTCCGTTGACCGGAGCACTGTCGACGACGCGTGTCTATTCGCTGCGAGATCTCTCGTTTTACTTCTGGCCAGCGCACCTCTGGCTCCGCGCCTCGATGCAAAATGGCGAGTTCCCGCTCTGGGATCCATACGTCGCCTGCGGTCAGGCCGCGCTTTCGGACCCGGTGCGGCACATGCTCTACCCGCCAGTGGCCCTCATGCGGTTCGTCCCGTCGGCCGAGCTCGGCTTCAATCTCGCCGTGGTTCTGCCGTTCCCGCTCGCGGCTGCCGGAATGTACCTCTTTCTCGTCCGTCGCGTCGGCAAACAGGCGGCGGCCATCGGCGCCATCATCTTCGCGGCTTCCGGGCCGATGTTGTCGACGGCGAACATCCTGAACTTTTCGTGGGCGGCGGCCACCATTCCGTGGGTCTTCTATGTGCTCGAATTGCTCATGGAAAGGCCGACGCGTCGGCGCTTTGCTGCGCTCGCGAGCCTCTTTGCCATGTTCCTGCTCGCCGGTGAAGGGCCAACGCTGGTCGGGAGCGCCGTCCTCTGTGTCGCTTATGCGATGGTACGAGCCGGGGCAGGCACTCGCCTGACGGTACTGATCCGGGTCGTCGGCGCGGGTCTGCTAGGCATCGCGCTTTCTGGCGCACTCTCGATTCCGTTCCTGCTCGCGACACTCGCTTCGCCGCGTGCCTCCGGTATCGATCCGCGCGTGCCGCAATTCTGGTCGCTGCATCCACTGACCTTGCTCCAGACGGTTTCATACGGGATTCTCGGAGACCCGACCGGCGAGTTCGGACAGCCCGGATGGATACCGGATTTGAATGGGGCACCAGAGCCCTTCGTCTACTCGGTCTATCTTGGCGTTGGCGTGCTCGCGCTCGCTGCGATTGGATTTGCGGCAAGACGGTATGCCTGGGAGTCGTGGTTCTGGGGTCTGGCGTCCATCGGGTGTGTGCTTCTTGCGTTCGGGAAGTTCAACCCGGCCAACGGTGTCCTGCGTGCGATCATTCCGTTGTTCGACGCTCTGCGGTTTCCGGCGAAACTGGTCGTTTGTGCCGCATTTGCGATCGCGGTCCTGTCGGCGCTGGGGTGGGAACACCTTGCAGGTGGTCGAGCCGCTACTGGCGATCCTCCTGCGAAGAGACCAATCCGGGCGGTCGCCTGGGTGTGCGTCGGGTTCACCGGAGCATTCGCGGTCGTGCTGGCTTGCGTGATGATGGGGGCGTCCGGCTCGGAGCTGGCTACGTTGGCGAAATACGTCGGTACGGCAGATCCAGCGACCGCAGCCGATTTTCTCGAGTCGTCGCTTCGGGAATCGCTTCCGCAGCTGATCGTGCTCATGACGGCCCTCTCGGGAGCCTTGCTCGTGGCGGCGAAAACGTCGAGCTTCCGGTCCTATGCGCTGGCAACAGTCGCGATCATCGCCGTTGCCGACCCCGTCGCGAACGGGTTCGGGCTGTTTCCGATGTCCGAAGTCCAGGACCTTCGCGAGCCCGCGTGGGTGGCCGATGTTCGCGACTCCGGCGGCCGGGTCTACGTCGCCGGACGGCTTCAGTTCGGTGTCGATCGGTCTCCCGACCCGGACGACACCAACTTCGTCGCAGGTCTGCCGATCGTCGCCGACTCGGCACTCGAGAGTGTGTCTGCCGTCTCGTCCTACACGGCGACGTTTCCTTCGGCGTGGCGGATTCGTGACTCGGTCTCGTTCGACAACGCGATGCTCTGGCCCCGGGAGTATTGGATGGCAAGAGACCATTTTCGCGCGGGATCACGGGAGCAGCGTCTACAGTATCTTCGTCGCGCCGCAGTTCGGTATTTCCTCGTTTCGTGGCCGGAAGTACCGTCTTCTCAGAAACTTCGCGCCGACGCGCCGTATCGGCCCCTGGCGCTCTGGAAGTCGGACGACGACGCCCCACGGACCTTCGTCACTACTGAGTGGGTCGTCGAATCCGATACTGCTTCCGCGCTCTCGCGCCTTGGCGAGGAGCGCCGGGAAGTCCTCATCTCGAGTTCGTCCCCAGCTCGCGGCCTGCCAGGCGCGCCGGCGGCGGACTCGGCGGTCATCACCTGCGAGTCTTCGTCGGCGATGACGATCGATGCCTCATCGTCGACTTCCGACGGTATCGTCGTGTTGCGAGACTCGTTTGCAGCGGGATGGGCGGCCACGATCGACGGAGTCCCGACGGAGATACTTCGAGCGGATGGACTATATCGGGCCATTCGAATCCCCATGGGTGTCCATCGCTTGGAGTTGCGCTACGAACCACCCGGATACAGGCTTGGAATCGGGCTCACGTGTCTCACGGCACTCGGACTCGCTTCGTTTGTCGGGATGGGACGTCGTTCGGAACGGTGATTGCTTGAAGGAGCGGAAGGGAGTACCGGTGAATCACCCCTCCCTGCCCTAGTCCCCGAAGTTCACGTTGCGAGGCACCCCCAATGCGCAATCAGCAAAGTGGTTTTTCTCTCGTCGAGCTGCTCATCGTCGTGGCGGTGATCGGCATCATCGCGGCTATCGCCATCCCAGGTCTTGTTGCGGCACAGAAGCGTTCGCGTGAAGCGTCCGCAGTTGCGTGCCTTCGCGCCTATACGTCCGCCCAGTATTCGTTCAACGCCACGCGCGGTAGTTACAGACGTTACGGCACACAGGCTGAACTCGCTGCCGGCTTCCTCGACCCCGCGCTAATGCTTTCCGGATTGCGCAGTCAATACGTCTACACGTTCACGCTTGCGCCGGACCTTGCGAGCTTCACGTGCAATGCGGATCCGCAGTCGACTTCGTCCGGCGACACCCACTTCTTCACCGACGTTTCCGCGGTTATCCGGTTGGAGGAGGGCTCTCCGGCTTCGGTCACCAGTCAGCCGCTTGGTTAGTCCGGAGCTGACAATTCTTGTCACGAGGCAATGACAAGATGTGCGACATCACCGGTGCTGCGAAGCGCGATTACCGAGCCGATTGGTTGAATGAGGCCAGATTTTGGCTGCTTTCGAGATTTTGTTCCTTCAGTATGGCGCGGCACGCCACTTGCTCTTCAGTTACCTGTTGAATCCGCTGGCGCAGCACGCACTCGTTTTCGACTTACACTCTCGTCTTTCCACAAAGGAGTCCGACACAATGAAGAATCAGAAGGGTTTCTCCCTCATCGAGCTTCTGATCGTGGTGGCCATTATTGGCATCATCGCCGCGATCGCCATCCCGAGTTTGATCCGGGCGCGTATCGCCGCGAATGAAGCGGCTGCCATCGGAACGCTTCGGTCCCTCGGTTCCGCTCAGGCGACCTATCAGGGTCGGCAGGCCAACAACGGCCAGGCCGGAACGCTTGCCTCGCTCATCGCAGGCAACTACATCGACAACACCCTGACGAGCGGCTCGACGCGGAACAACTACATTCTCGCCGAGCGCGGCGTCGCGGCCGTGAACTGGGATTACACCGCGGTTCCGAACGGCGGTCTCACGTCCGGCGACAACAGCTACTGCATCTCGGACGACTTTGTGGTGCGCTTCATCGCTGGTCTTGCGGCACCCGCCAAGTACGCGGGCACGCCGATCGGCTAGTCCCGAGCAACCCTGACTCAGACTCCAGAGGGCGCTGGCCATTGCGGTCAGCGCCCTTTGGTTTTTCCCGATCTCTTCTGTCCGTCAACGTGCTCCCGGATCTTCGCAGCCAGCTCGCCTGCCCGGTTCCTAGTGATCACCGGAAGGGACGCATCATCGACGATCGACTGGAGAAGCGGCAGGAGCGAAGCAGTATCGGCGAGCCGCCCTGCCTTGAACTCTCCCGCGAGCGTCGCGATGGCGGCCGGCGTTTCGAGCGGTTGATGCTGCACGGCGACCTCGATTTCGGCAACGTGCATCTCGCGGTTTGCGATCCCCCGCAGGAACCGGCCGAGGGCATCCGCGTCGCGATGTTTCGTGTAGTTGAAGACGACCTCACGCGAGGATCCCGCCTGATCGACACGGATGGCCGTCTCACCGAGATTCGAATGGTCTTCCTTCGTCTGATAGTGCTCACTCGAGTTGACGAAGTCCATTCGCGCCAGAACCTCGCGCAATTCAGCGATTCCAGCATCGCTGACCCTGACATCACGTGATTGTGTCCGATTGACGTCACGCCGCTCCCAGGTGAGTCGGCCTCGGCCGGACTCTTCGATGGTCAACTCGATCCGCGAAATGACGAAATTCGCGTTCACGAAGCGGTATCGGACCAGAAGTGTGCTGGCGACCGGCGAAGCAACCGGAGTCGCTCGATCCACCGACTGAGTTTCGGCAGGATCAATCGACAACAGAATCGCGAGGGCAAGAGGTTCAATCACGGCGCTCCGATTCCCTCCACCTCAGATGTTCGAGGCGCGTCAGATTCGATCGATTCACGTCTGGCCCGCTTCCGAGGCCGTCCCTCTCGAAACCAGACCGCACAGCCGATTACTGCAAGCAATGACATCCCGCTGATCGCGAATCCGACGCGAGACGGACCCGTAAGTCTCTGTCCAAGATAGATTCCCGTCAATCCGGGCTTGACGCGGATTCCGAGCATGCCACCGATGGACATTGTCTCGAGTCGCTCGCCGCTGCGATTCGATGCCTCGTAGAAGTCGTAATAGAACAACGGCAACTGAACCACTCCACCGCTCTTGGCGGCAACCGAAATGTGAAACTCGGGGCCATTGCGTGACCAGCCAAGCACTGAGGCATCCACACCTTCGACGATCTTCGGCGGCTCGTACAGCTCTGAATCAGGACCCAGCTTCCTCACCGTCTCGACATCGATTTCCCGAGGAACGTACTCGCCGAGCACGGTGTAACCGGTCCGGCCCTCGCTGAACAGGACCTCTCTTGTAAGAATGCTGTCATCTGTCCAATGCTCCTCGGACTGCGGTGTCGACTGGAAGCTCGGGACCAGAACGACTACGAGAACGGACGCGATTGCGAAAGCCGGCACCAGCCAGGCCCGCTGACGTCCGAGTCGAATGACGAGGATTGCCGCCATCAGCGGAGCCAGGAAAGCGGTCATTGCCAGTAGCCGCCATGGAAACTGAATGAAGGCGAACTGCTTTGGGAGCACCGACAGGAAGGCGATCGGATACATCATGAAGAGGATGCAGGCGACATAGGTGACGAGCGCCGAACCGCCAAGAACTGCGAGGATGGGCGATCGTCGAGCGCGCTCCCTCCACCGGAACTTCCGCCCCATCCAGAGAAAAAGCGGCAACAGGAGCAGTTGCCCGATTCCGAGCTCGAAGCTCATTCCATCCGAGTATTCGGGTCCTCCCGTCTCCCCGAACCAATAGTTCGGGTGTGAGTAGAAGAACTGCCACGGATATACCCGGTGCTCCTGTACGTGCGCGGCATTCGTCCACATGAACTCCGAGTCACCGACCCATACGGTCGGAATGTAGTACTGCTGCGGAAGCAGGAACCACATACCAAGCAGAATTCCGAGAAAGACGCACGCAGCCGGGATCAACCCGATTCGCCAGCCTCGCAACGCCATCGCACACAGTGTGAAAACGCCGCAATACGCGAGAAAGTACACCGCCGTGATGTTGTGCGTCAGGACGAGGCCGCAGATCGACACCGGCAGGTACCAGGGCATCGTCCGGCGGGTCACGGCGCGCCACAAGCCCAGAATGATCAACGGGTACCAGACGAACGTCCAGGCCTCGGCGAGAGCGGCACGCACGTAAATGT
>CAZXLQ010000262.1:0-7429 GCA_964641945.1 uncultured Clostridia bacterium | reverse complement strand
AATCCTCCACGCACGCCATAGCGTCTTTGCGTGTCGTTTGCGCCTTGGCGAGAATGCCTTTCGCGGATGCGTTTCTCGCAAAGGCGCCAAGGTCTCGCAAAGGCGCCAAGCTACAGATTCACTCCGCCACGATCGCAGCGACCCGGAACCCCGCATCCTCGATCATCTGAATGTCCGCATCGTAACCCTGGCCACCGGTCGTCAGGTACCCATCAACGAAAATCGAATTCGCCGGATAGAGCGCAAGCGACTGCATTCGCCTCAGATTCACCTCGCGGCCTCCCGCCACCCGGATGTCTCGCGCCGGATTCACGAACCTGAACATGCACAGCGTGCGCAGACAATCTCCGGGCGACAGCCGCCCTACACCCTCGAGCGGCGTCCCAGGGCGCGGATCCAGAAAGTTGACCGGGATCGACTCGACCTCCAGCTCGCGAAGTTCGAGCGCCAGCGCCACGCGGTCCTCCTCGGTTTCGCCCATGCCCACGATTCCGCCGCAACAGGCTTCCAGGCCCGCACGCTTCGCCTTTCGCACCGTGTCGATCCGGTCTTCGAAGTCGTGTGTCGAGCAGATCTCCGGGTAGTACCTGCGCGCCGTCTCCAGATTGTGGTTGAACCGCGAAACGCCAGCCGCAGCCAACCGCTCGGCCTGTCCTTCCGCGAGCAGTCCGAGCGACGTGCAGATGTTGATGTTCATCTCGGACTTGATCTGCCTGACTGCTTCGCAGACCGTGTCGAGCTCGCCGGCTGACGGACCGCGCGTCGCCGTGACGATGCAGTACTTGACGGCCCTCATCTCGTACGCCCGGCGGGCTCCCGCCACGATCTCGTCAACCGACTGCATCCGGTAGCGCTCGACGCCCGTGTCAAAAGTTGTCGACTGGCTGCAGAACGAGCAATCCTCGGGGCACGCGCCGCTCTTGGCGTTCTGTAGCACGTGTATGCGAACGTCACGTCCATGATGAGCGCGCCGGACGCGGAATGCGGCATCGAGAACTTCGAGGATTTCGTCGTCCGACGACCGCAGCACCGAGATCGCTTCGTCGAATGTCGCGGCGTGCCCGTCGAGTACCAGGTCGGCTAGTTCGTTCCAGTTCATCATCGACTCCTTCGGCGGAAGCCGCAGACTGTAACGCTGCCCGCAGATTCGGAGCAACCGGACTCCGAACAGTCCGAATGGGATGGATGGCGGATTCGGGATCGGGGCGTCACGACTGTCCGCTCGAGATCGTCATCGCATCCACACGTCGGAGCATCAGAACCGCGAGCGGTAGCGAGCGGCCTGCGGACAGACTCCGGAAGGTCGGGCCTCCGTGCTCGCCCTCCGTGCTCGCCCTCCGTGCCCGGCCCTCCGTGCTCGGACCGCCGACGGTCCCCCCCGCCTACTTCACCCAGAGATTCTCGTATGCCACGCTCGGGTACGTGTACGACGTGATAGACAGTCCCTCGAGCTCGGGCCGGGCAATGCGGAAGTTGCGCGGATGGAACAGCGGCATGAGCAGAGCCTCGCGCGCCAGATACTCCTCCATCTGCCGGTAGATGGCGTGCCGCACGCTCGGCTCCGTCTCGGATCGACCTCGCTCGATGATCGCATCGAGCTCCTTGAATCCGAGCATCTTGCCAAGCACGCCGTCCTCCGAGTGCAGGAGCCCGCGGGCAAAGCTGTCGGCATCCGGATAATCCGCCACCCACGCATTGATGATCATGTCTACGCTGCCCGTGCTCTGCGCGTGGTACAGCTCATCGGGCTCGACCATTTCGAGACTCACTCGAGCTCCGAGCCGGCGCATCGAGTCGAGCAGCTCCGTCGTCAGGTCAACGTATCTTCCCGTGAACACGGCGTTCGTGACCGCCGTCAGCTCGATCGGATCCTCGAGGATTCGCGGCAACGCGCCAGACCCGGACGTCCCCCGCATCGTCTCGTAACCGAGCAGCCCCGGGGGGATAAGCCCGTGCGCAGGCATCGTGAATCGCCCGAGAACCCGCCGCACCATCGACGCCGTGTCGATGGCCGACGTCAGCCAGCGTCGAACGGCGATGTCGGCCAACGGTCCCTTCTTCGTATTGAACGTGACGAAAGATGACGAAAGCCTCGGCATCTCGCGATAACCGGCGGCGAAGATCGGATCGTGCCGGAGCGCGTCGACGTCGACCGGCGCGAGATCGGCCGCAAGCGAGAGTCGCCCCGCGCGGAATTCGCCGAGTATCTGGTTCGACGACATTCCGAACAGAAACACGAGGCCGTCTGATTTCGGATACCCGCTTCGCCAGTAGTCCGGATTCCTCTCGAGCTCCAGCCGGCGCCCGGGATCGAACTGCAGCACGCGGAACGGTCCGGTACCGATACAGGTCTCACGCCAGTTCCCGTCGAAGCGGCTGCAGCCTTCCGGTACGATCGCGAGCGCAGCATTCGTCAGCATGACCGAGAACAGCAGCAGTGGCGCCTCGAGGTCGATCGTGAACTCGAGTGCCGAGAGGATTCTGAACCCCTCGAGATCGCCGGCCGTCCCTTCGATCATGGCCTTGGCACCCCGGATGGGCATGAGGAGCCGCCGGTTCGGGCCGTTCTCATCGAGCAGGAATCGCTCGAAGGTGTAGCGCACGTCCCGAGACGTCAATCGCCTTCCGTCGTGGAACCGTACGTCGTCGCGAAGCCGGAAACGGAATCGGCGTCCGCCCTCCTCCACGTGAAACGCAGCGGCGAGCCACGGCACGACGCGCGCACCCTCGATGACACGCGTCAGCGTTTCGAAGACGTTCGGGATTACCTCGCCGTGACTGAGCGTCGAAATGTAGGACGGATCGAGCGACTCGATTCGTGTCGATCCTCCAGGCACGTAGATGGTGCCGCCGGCAGTGCGACGCTGCGTCGCTACGGCGGGTTCCGTCGGGCTCGCCTTTCCGATCTCGGCGTAGTTCACGCACGGGGCGCCGCTCCGAACTTTCAGCCCGCGGACCAATGGCGACGAGAGACGGTAGTTCACCTCGTGGAACAGCGGTACTACGACGGCCGACTCGAGCAGCATGTGTTCGAACTTCCGATAGAGGGTCTCGCGAATCGACGCCGTCCTCTCGGTTCGCGCTTCTTCGGCGATCGCATCGGTCTCGGGGGACGAGAAGAAGTTCCGCAACAGGCCGACCCTCGAGTGAAAGAGCCCATACGTGAAGTTGTCCGGATCGTCGTAGTCGGCGTTCCATCGAAGCACGAGAAGATCGACGCCATCGGCCGTCCGCAGGGAACGCAGATAATCGTCCGCCTTGCCCGTCACGTGCTCGACCTGCACGCCCAGGTCCCTCCACGAGTTGAACAGCCCGCGCAGCAGGTCCGAATAGCGATCCATGAGTCCGGGTGGAACCGCGGCTGCCACTCGCGCGGGAGCCGTGAAACCGTGGCTCGTCATCTGCGAAAGGGCCTGCTCGGCATATATCGGAGTCCGCCGTCGTCCCGGATCGTGTCCGAGCAGGCCGGGGGGGATCAGCCCGGTCGCCGGCATTGCGAATCGCCCGAGCGACTGCCAGACGAGGTCCTGCGTGCGAACGACACCCGCGACCGCGCGACGCACCACCGGATCCTTGAACAGGCCGCTGGTCGTCTTGAAGACCACGAGCGCGACGTTTTTTCGAGGCGCCTCGTTGATCTGCGCCCCGAGGCGCTGGTCCCGCAGGATCCGGTCGAGATCGTCGTTCATCAACTCGTAGACGATGTCGAGTTGCCCGGCGCGGAACCGGGCGGCCGATTCTCCCGGCGTCAATCGGGTCTGGAACTCGACGCGGTCGACCGGCGTCGAGGTACCGCCCCAGTAGCGGTCATTTCGTTCGAGAACGATTTTGTTCGGCTCGCCCGACGTTATGCGGAACTTTCCGGTGCCTATTGCCGACTCGCTTCCATCCTCGTTCGTCACGATGCGTACGATCCCGGCCCCGGGGTCCGAGAGCAGCGTCGGGTAGATCGGCAGCGCTTCCGTAAGCTGGATCTCGACGTGTGACGCCGACCGGATCACGATGCCCTCGACGTGGTCGGTCTCGCCCCTCGCGAATTCGGTCGCGCCGCGAATGGTGGCGAAGATCGCACGCGGCGCGTCTGCGTCGAACCGGATCGCGCGCTCGAACGTGCTGCGGACGTCCTCCGCAGTGAGCGGCTCGCCGTCCGAGAACCAGACGTTCGGCCGAAGCGTGACGAGAATCGAACGGCCCCCGTCGAGCAGTTCCCACTTCTCGCCGATCGACGGTTGGACCGTGCCCTGATCGTCGGCGGCAAACAGTCCCTCGAAGACGTTCGCGATGATCTCTTCCTCTTCGACCGTCTTCACCATGGACGGTTCCCGCGCGTCGATGTTGCCGGGAATTCCGACGAACAGCGTTCCCCCGATGGGAACCTCTGCATCGGCGGACGGCCGTTCGGGCCGCAACTGCTCGATCTCCTCGAGGTACTCGCGCGCGGCTTCGTATTCGCCGCGGAGATTCGCGACCGTTGCACCGAGAGAAAGCAGTCGCGACCTCGTCTCGTTGTCGCCAGTCGTCCGTGCCGCGTCGAGCCCGCGATCCACCCAACGCCGTGTCTCTTCGATCCGGCGACCCTCCCAGGCAGTCTCCGCCGCAACGAGAAACGCCTCGAGAATTCGCGTTGACTCTCGCTCCCGTTCGAAAACGCGGATCGCGCGCTCGACTTCCCGAACGGCGCCTTCGATGTTGCCCTCGATCCGCCAGGCGCCCGAGAGCAGGAGCCGGGCGTCGCCCTCGAGCGACCGATCGCCTTCCCACTCCTCGTCCTCGAGGAATTCGAGCGCGGTCCGGGCTGCGCGTATGGCTTCGTCGGTCGAGAAGGCCTCGAGCGACTTGCGCGCTGCCTTCAGGCCGAACTCCACCGCCTTGTCCGCGACGTCTCCGTGCGAGTAGTGGTGCGCGAGCGCCGCCCAGTAACGCTCCTTGCCCCCGTTGCGCTCGTCCATCCACTCGGCGTATCGCCGGTGCAGCGTGCGCCTCTTGCGACGCGAGAGCCCCGCATAGAGCGCCTCACGTACCACGCCGCTCGAAAACGACAGCCGATCGCCGCGCGACTCCCTCTCCTCCTCGAGCAACCCCTGGCGCAAGAGCCGGTCCACCGCATCCTCGATATCCGTTCCCCGCCCCTCGGCCAGCGCCTCGAGATCGCGATACTCGAAGCTCCTCCCGAGGACCGCGGCCATCGCAAGCACTTCGCGATCGCCCTCGTCGAGCCGTTCGATCTGCTTCTCGACAACCTGCTGAATGGTCTCGGGCAGTGCATCGCTCGTCAGCCCCATTTCGCTGGAAAGCGAGAGCGTGCCGACGTCGTCCTCGGCAATGCCTCCGGAATCGACGAGCGATCGGACCAGCTCCTTCGTGAAGAACGGGTTCCCTTCCGTTGCGTCGAAGAGCGTTCGCGCGAGGCTGTCTCCGAGGCGGCCCGAACCGATGAGTGCCTCGACGTAGATCCGATGTTCGCTCGCCGACATCGGCCCGATGAGCAGATGGACGAAGCGCCGGTCGCCGTGAAAGCTGTCGAGCATGCGCGAGATCGCGTGCCGCCGGTCGACGTCGCCGGTACGGTAGGTTCCGATGATGAACGTCGGCGTTGGCCCGAGCCGCCGGACGATGTACTGGAGTGCCTCGATCGACACATCGGCATCGTGCAGGTCCTCGAGAAGCAGAACGAGCGGGCGTCCACTCGAAATGCGTGCGATGACGCGCGCGAGCAGCTCGAAGATGGCGTTCCGGTCGTCGGCGCGTCGAGCTTTCGTGATGTCGGTCTTGGAATCGGCGGACGCCGTGCGGATGTCGCCTATTTCGGCGAGCACCGGAAAGAGGTAGGCGAGCTCGGGAGCGAGGTCGGTCAGGTCGGCGATCTCGGTGGATGACGAGGCCGTTTCCCGGGAACGGAAGTACTCCTGAATGGCTTCGCAGAATCCCTGATACGGAAAGGCGCGATCCTGCTCGACGAATCGTCCGTGGAGCACACGGATGCGCCGTGCGCGAGCGAGGCGCTCGATTTCCTCGAGCATCCGGCTCTTGCCGATGCCGGGCTCGCCGCCAACGATGGCGAACTGGCACTCACCGTTCACGGCCGCATTCAGCCGATGCTGAAGCTCCGTCAGTTCGCGCTCGCGACCGGTGAAAGGCGCAAGCTCGCGCTGGACGGGTTCCGGACGCGACAGTCGCGTCGACGCCATGGCGATGGGACGCTGGCGGTCATCGTCGTTGAGACCGGCCCGGTAGCGCGACAGCGCGTCGGCCACTTCGCGCGCGGTCTGCGGGCGGGCAGATGGTTCGCGCGCGAGACATCGCATGGCTATCTGCTCGAGCTCGAAGTCCACATCGGCGCCGCGCTGGTTGGGCGGCTGCGGGTTTTCGTGAACGATTCGATAGAGGATCGACTGCACTTCTCCCGCGAAGGGTGGCTCACCGAGCAGGCATTCGTAGAGCACCGTCCCGAACGAGTAGATGTCCGAGCGAGCATCGACCTCGTGGGTTGCCGACACCTGTTCCGGACTGAAGTACGACACGGTCCCGATGATCGTGCCCGAGTGAGTGATGCGCGTCAGCTGGCTCTCGAGCGAAGCACGCGCAAGTCCGAAGTCCATGATGCGGACACGCAGACTGTCGTTCTCGGTCCGCCAGACCATCACGTTCTCCGGTTTGATGTCCCGGTGGACGACTCCCTGGTTGTGGCTGTAATCGAGTGCGTCGGCGACCTGCACGGCCAGGTCGACCACGTCGCCGAGGCGCAGCGAGCGTTCGCGCAGCAACACCCGCAGGTTGGTGCCGCTGATGACCGGCATGACGAAGAAGAGCGAGCCTTCGTGCCTACCGATGTCGTAAACGGTCACGATGGCGGGGTGGTCCATGCGCGCCACCACCTGCGCCTCGCGCTGGAACCTGAGCTCGGCGTCGGGCGTCAGCATGGCCGGCGGAACGACCTTGATGGCGACCTCCCGGTCGAGCAGCGGGTCGCGCGCACGGTAGACCACACCCATGCCGCCACGGCCGAGTTCACCGACGATTTCGTACCGGTCCGCCAGTTTGGTGCCGATCATGGCTCCCCCAAACCGCCCGGGGACACGGGTTCCGCTCAGGGGCCGAAACTCGACTTCCCCCTCATCGTGAATCGTAGAATGTATCCGAAGTAATGGAGCTGGGACGTTGTGCTGATTGTAGGCCGCGAGGTCGTGATGTCAACCCTGCGTTTCCCGACGACAACGGCCACCCATCGAGGTGGCCGCCTCATCGGAAAAGTACACCCTGGTGGATTCGAACCACCGGCCTTCAGCTCCGGAGGCTGACGCTCTATCCAGCTGAGCTAAGGGTGCAGACAGGGGCGATGATACGCGCCGCCAACGGGGATTGTCCATAGGGGACAGCCGTGGGTCGCGCGCGGGCGAGCGCAGCGAGCCTACGCGCGACCCGCGGAACC
>CAZXLQ010000261.1:0-7443 GCA_964641945.1 uncultured Clostridia bacterium | reverse complement strand
GCCACGCGTTCGGCCGTCAGGCCCATGTTGAGGTACGCGTCCGGGTAAGTGTCGACGAGCTTCGGATTCGGCACTATCCGGTGACCGCCCATCGGGATGAGCGACATCGTCTCGGTGCCACCGGCGAGAATGGCCGTGGCGCCGCCGACCATGATCCGTTCGGATGCCATTGCGATTGTCTGAAGACCCGACGAACAGAAGCGGTTGACGGTCATCGCCGAGCACTCGATGGGCAGGCCGGCCCGAAGGCTGGCGATGCGCGCGACGTTCATGCCCTGCTCGGCTTCGGGCATCGCGCATCCGAGGATCACGTCGTCGATCTCCTTCGGGTCGAGACCCGGCGCCCTTTCGAGGGCTCCTCGAAGGACCGTGGCTGCCATTTCGTCCGGCCGCGTCGATCTAAGCGTCCCCTTGGGCGCCTTGCCGACCGCGGTCCGCACCGATGAAACAATGACTGCGTCGTGCATGTAATCCGCTCCCTAGTTTCTCAGCGGCTTGCCGGTCTTGAGTGTGTGCTGGATGCGCTCGAGCGTCTTCCGCTCGCCGCACAGCGAAAGAAATGCCTCGCGCTCGAGGTCGAGCAGGTACTGCTCCGTGACGACCGATCGGTGCGACAAATCGCCGCCCGTCATGACCCGCGCGAGTTTTCCCGCGATCTTCGCGTCGTGTTCGGAGATGTAACCGCCCTGCTGCATCTGGTAGACGCCGAGCTTGAGCGCGGCAAGCGCGCCCTCGCCGAGCGCCGGGACGTCCGTTCGCTGGCGATACGGCTGGTAACCCTCGGCGACGAGATCGAGCGCGACCTGTTTCGCGTCGGCGATCAGTCGGTCACGATTCATCGAGATCGAGTCCGCCGAGTTGAGGAACCCGAATGAACGGGCTTCCTCCGCGCTCGTAGCGACCTTCGCCGTGGCGACGATCTCGAAGGCCTTGCGGATCGAGTCGAACATCTCGCTGCCGGCTGCGGCCGAGGCGTCCGCCGCGCGCAGCACGACTTCCTTCGTGCCTCCGCCGGCAGGGATGAGTCCGACGCCGAACTCGACAAGTCCAAGGTAGGTCTCTGCAGCGGCACGCACGCGAGCGCCGTGCAGCGTGATCTCGCATCCGCCGCCGAGGGCCATTCCGAACGGCGCGACGACGACAGGTCCGGGCGCGGTCTTGAGCCGCATGTTAACGTTCTGGAACGCGCGAATCATGTGGTTCACGTCGTCCCAGTTCCCTTCCTGCGCCTCGAGCAGGAGGAGCATGAGATTGGCGCCTACGCAGAAGTTATCGCCCTGGTTGCCAATCACGAGACCTGCGAATTCGCCTTCCTCGAGCGCCTTCGCCCCGGCGTTGAGCATCGCGATCGTGTCGCCGCCGATCGCATTCATCTTCGAGTGGAACTCAATGCAGGCGACTCCGTCGCCGAGGTCGATCATCGTCGCGCCGGCGGACTTCTTCACCACCTTGCCTCGGTCCGCGACGTCGCGCAGGATCGTCACTCCTGGCACATCCTCGACCTCGACGTAACCCTCGGTCGCGAAGTCCCAGTACTGCGTGCGGCCTTCGTCCCGGCGGTAGAAGGTCTCGCCGCCGTTTTCGAGCATCGTCGTGACGGCAGTGGGGATCTCGAAGCCCTCGGCGCGCATTCGATCGACGGTCTTCCGAACGCCGAGCGCATCCCAGAGCTCGAACGGCCCCATCTCCCAGTTGAAGCCCCACCTGATGGCGCGGTCGACCTGCAACACGTCGTCGCAGATTTCCGGGATTCGATTAGCAGCGTAGATCAGGGTGTCGCGGGTGATCTTCCAGAGGAACGCGCCAGCTCGGTCCTTGCCGAAGACGAGCGTGCGCACGCGGTCTGCGAGGTCGTCGATCGTCTTCGCCAGGTCGACCGACGGGAACTTCGCACGAATCCTCTCTCGATACTCGAGGGTTCCGGGATCGAGCGTGAGGATCTCGTCGCCGTGCTTCTGGTAGAAACCCTTTCGCGTCTTGTTGCCGAGCAGCTTCCGCTCGACCATCGAGCTGATCATTGCCGGGACGGCGAACGTCTCGCGCCGCTCGTCGTGGGGTGCGTTGACGTGCAGATTGCTCGAGACATGCGCGAATACGTCGACGCCGACGAGGTCCATCAACCGGAACGTGCCGACTTTCGGCCGCCCCATCGCTGGACCGGTCAGGACGTCGACTTCTTCCGGCGTATAGCCGTCCTCCAGCATCACCTTCATCGTGTGCAGCGCAGAGAATGTGCCGACCCGATTGGCGATGAAGTTCGGGGCGTCCTTGGCGTACACGACGCCCTTGCCCAGCCGTTCGTCCAGAAACGACGCCATCCGCGCGACGATCGCCGGATCGGTATCGGGCGTCGAGATAACCTCGACGAGCTTCATGTAGCGCGGCGGATTGAAGAAGTGGACGCCGAGGAACCGGCTGCGGAATCCGTCGCTCCTGCCTTCGGCAATTTTGCCGACAGGAATGCCCGACGTGTTCGTGGCGACAATCGTTGCCGGACCGAGCAGCGCGTCGATACGCTCGAAGAGCGCACGTTTGACCTCGAGGTTCTCGACTATCGCCTCGATCACGAAATCGGCGGTCGCGGCCTTCTCGAGGTCGTCTTCCAGGTTGCCGACGGACACCAGTCCTGCCGCGTGCGCGGTGAAAAACGCCGCCGGCCTCGCCTTCTTTGCGGCGTCGAGCCCGGCGCGCGCAATGTGGTCACGTACGGCGCGGTCCGCGAGCGTTCGCCCGGCGCGGGTGTCGTCTTCGGTCAACTCACGCGGCACTATGTCGAGCAACAGCGTCTTGATGCCGGCGTTGGCGAGATGCGCCGCGATCTGCGCCCCCATCGTTCCGGCTCCCAGCACTGCCGCGGTTCGAATTGCGTCCTTCATGAATGCCTCGCTGCGAGTAATTTTCCTGCTGGTCAGTAGTTTCGAATGATGTGTTCTCGATCGACCCCCAGGTCGACGAGCACGTCGGTCGTTTCGTCCATCATCTCTCTCGATCCGCAGACGAACGCGACGGGATTCGTCGACGCTCGTACGGAGGCCTCGAGCAGCTTCTGGACGCGGCCCGTCGATCCGCGCCAGCCGTCTTCACCCGGCTGGGTGACGGTAAGCACGACGTCGACGTCCGCGTGGCGCCACGAGTCGATTTCGTCATCGACAGCGAGGTCCTGCGGGCGGCGGACTCCGTGCACGAGTATCAATCGCCCGAACGACGAGCGCCGCGCAGCCGCGTGCGAAACGGCGGCTCTGATTGGTGCGATGGCCGTCCCGGCCGCAACGAACAGGAGGTCGCGACCCCAGTACTGATCCACCGGGAATCCGCGGCCGGCGAGCCGCACGAGAGACACGTCGGCCTCGTGACCGAGATCGAACAGCCGAGTGCCGAACGGGCCTTCGTTCTTCACCAGGAACTCGAGCCGATGCCGCACATCCGGCGCCGACGCGATGGCCATGTACGTCTCGCCCACTTCCGGCACCGACAGCACGGCGACCTGTCCCGGTTCGAACTTCACGTCGTCGATCCTGTCGCCATCGGCCGCGACGAACGTGAAGAGCCATACGGACTCGGTGCGCCGAGCGACACTTTCGACGCGCAGCCTCCGGGGTGTGAACGGTGAATCAGGCACCGGATCCGGCTCCCGCGACGTCGGCGTCGCTGTACAGAGATTCGATGACGTCGCCATAACGCTCCGCGACGACTTTGCGCTTCACCTTGAGCGTAGGCGTCAGTTCGCCTGACTCGATGGTGAGCTCGTTCGGCAGGAGCGCGATCTTCTTGATCTGCTCGTAACGCGGAAGGTGGCCGGTCAGGTCGCGCACCACCTGCTCGTAGATCTCGAGCACCTGCGGATTCGTCAGCAGGGACTCACGCTCGTCCAGCTTGATGCCTTTCGCGAGAAGCACGGGCCCGAGGGCTTCGCGGTTCGGCACGATGAGCGCCGAGCAATATTTGCGGCGGTCTCCGATGACAACTGCCTGAGAGATGAGGTTCGAGAACTTGAGCGCGTTTTCGATCGGTTGCGGCGCCACGTATTTGCCGCCCGACGTCTTCAGCAGGTCCTTTTTCCGGTCGGTGATTTTCAGATAGCCCTGGGCGTCGAGCATTCCGATGTCGCCGGTGCGGAAATAACCGTCCTCGGTGAAGGCCTCGGCGGTGGCGTGCGGCAGGTTGTAGTAACCCTGCATGATCGACGGACCGGACACGAGAATCTCGCCGTCCTCGGCCAGCTTGACCGACACGTTCGCCAGGGGCTTTCCTACCGTCCCGATCCTCCACGCGGCCGCGTTGTTGATCGCGATGACCGGTGACGTCTCGGTCAGGCCGTAACCCTCGTAAATCGTGATGCCGGCGCCCAGGAATGCATAGGCGATGTCGGGTGAGAGTGGAGCGCCGCCCGAAAGAAAGAAACGCAGCCGGCCGCCAAGTGCGTCTCGCCACTTGTCGAAAACGAGCCGGTTCGACACGCAGTTGTATTCGAGCTGGACCATCGGATGCGGAGACTGCCCGGAGTGTGTGGCTCGCGCCACGTGATCGCCTGCTTTCAGCGCGCGCTCGAAGATCAGCGACTTCACGCCGCCGGCACTCTTTCCCAGGCCGCAGATCGTCTCGTACATCTTCTCGAAGAACCGCGGAACGCTCGTGCCGACCGTCGGCCGGACCTCGCGAAACTCAGCCGCTACCTTCTCGAACGACGTGGCGTAGTAAAGCGAGGCGCCGACATTCAGATAGGCGTAAACGGCGGTGCGCTCGAGAATGTGCGAGAGCGGGAGGTACGACAGCGCAACGTCGTCCGGGTCGAGTTTCAGGGCCGTCTCGAACGTCCCGTGGATGTTCGAAACGAAATTGCGGTGCGTGAGCATTACGCCCTTCTGCTTCCCGGTCGTTCCCGAGGTGTAGATGAGCGTCGCGAGATCGTCGGGTCGGATATCGTCGGCGAGCCGTTCCGGCAGGTCCGGTTCCACGTCCAGCCTGCGGGCGCCCCGAGCTTCGAGCTCGTGCATCGACATGACAGGCGCATCGTCGGACCAGTCCGCAGGATCGAGAACGACCACGAACTCGAGCGCCTCGAGCTTGGGAACGAGGTGCAGGACCTTGGCAAGCTGGATGGCGTCCGACACGACGCACACGCGGGCGCCCGAATCAGTGAGGATGTGCTCGACGTGATCGGGCGTCAGCGTGGGGTAAATCGGTACGAGCGCACCGCCGAGTCCGACGGTCGCGAGATCCGTGATCGTCCATTCGGGACGACTCTCGGAAAGCACGGCAAT
Organism: uncultured Clostridia bacterium; assembly: GCA_964641945.1. Taxonomy (GTDB): domain Bacteria; phylum Acidobacteriota; class Blastocatellia; order UBA7656; family JADIYM01; genus JADIYM01. Next base: position 2,182 of record CAZXLQ010000261.1, on the reverse strand, counting down.
GCGATCGCCCTTCCTAATGCCGAGGTCGAAGAACCCGGCGGTCAGCTGACGGACGCGCTCGACGAGCTGCTTGTGCGAGATCGGAACCCATACTCCGTCGCGCTTCGAGGACAGCACGATGGGCCGGTCGAATCGCCGCGCGGCTTCCCTGAAGAGTTGAGGAATGGTCTCTGGCAGTGGCATGTCGAATGCTCTCCGTCGATATCGTCAGGCGGCTGTAACGCCGTTGAAATAGAGGTCGATGACGCTGTCTGCCGTCGACCGCAGGTCGTATGACTTTCGGCTGAGAACCCAGTTCGTCACCATTTCGTCGAGCGCGCCGAAGAAGACCTTGCTGGCGACGTTGGCGTCGAGCGACGGGCGGAAGCAGCCGGCGCGCTGACCCTCGAGAATGACTGACCGGATCAGGTCCAGGTACTCCGAGACCCGCGTTTCGGAGAACTGCTCCATGAACTTTGTCGATGACCGAAGCTCGACCTGGAAAACGACGGCAAGGTCTCGGTCGGCACCCATTCGCTCGAGGTGGAGCGCAGCGATGCGCTTGAGCTTCTCTCGCGGGTCATCGATCGAATGGATGACCTCGCGCCCCTCCGAGATCGATTCGTGCATCGTCTCTTCGAAGATCGAGACGAGGATGTGTTCCTTGTTCTTGAAGTAGAGGTAAACGGTGCCGTCGGCGACTCCGGCTTCCCTTGCGACGTCGGCGACCTTGGCGTTGAAGAAGCCGTTGCGGGCGAACACCCGGATCGCGGCGCGAAGGATCGCGTCGTACTTCTCGGGCTTACGGCTCGCCGACAGTTTCGGGTCACGTGCCAAGGGATCAATGCTCCGGATTCGTACTGAATGAACCGCCATTCATTTCTAACACGGTGGGAGTCGATGACGCAATGCGCAATGTTGGGGGGGCGGGTTTCAAGGTCGGGCGGCGACCCATTCTCTGCGCCTTTGCGTCCGCCCTTTGCGTCTTTGCGGGAAGCTGACTCTGAAAAGGACACGTCTTGACGTTCAGTTTCTCGCAAAGACGCAAAGGGCGGACGCAAAGGCGCAGAGGAGCGAATCAGGACCGCTATCGAATCTCGCGCTAGCTCCCGCAACCGCCGCCACAGCCTCCTCCACCGCATCCGCCTCCGCCGTCTCCACCTCCACCGTCGCCACCAGATCCGCCATCGGCGCCGCAGCCCGAGTCGTTGTCATTGGAACGCCCACCACATCCACCGTCACCGCCACAGCCGCCGCCATCGTGTCTCCCTCGCCGCCTTCCGCCCTGGCCAGCGAGTCGCCTGATACCGGCAATCAAGAGGAACACGACCGCGAAGCTGACCACGAGAACAACCCCTTGCGAGACACCATCGCCGATCATTGCCGAGCCCCCGGCGGCGACGAGAATCGGGAGGGCGAGACCCGTCGCCACCGACCCGGCGCCGAGTGCCGTCGGCTTCGGAATCACCCAGCTCCTGCGCAGGTTCACCCGCTGAAAGGCCAGGTCGTCACCGAACCGGACGGACGCGGCGGGCCAGATGTCGGCCGGGGCGTCGTGACCGAAATGCTCGCGATAGCTCCGCAGCGTCGCCTCATACCAGTTGCGGAACTTCCGCCCCTCGTCGCTTCCTCCCCGACTCGGACCATGATGCACGGTCGTCCCGAGCACTTCGTTGCACCACTCTCCAAAGTAAGTTCGCGAATACGACAGATGCAGGTGCCACACCTGGTCCACCTGGTCCGACGGCGTCACCGGATGCCCGGCGACGACCGCCAGGAACATGAACTTCCGGTATTCGTCGACGACCCGCCGGGTGTAGTCCGGCGCCCATCCGTTCTCCATTGCAAGGCGCCGCTCGAAGGTCAGCGACTCTCCTCCGTCATTGAAGCGATAGCTCGAAATCCGATCCGCCAACTCTCGATGCGTCGTAGATTCAATTCGTGAAGTGGTCATAGAGACTCCTTGCTCTCGACGTCCTCCAACCCTGAATGCCGCAGCTTCAGGAGAAGCCTGTACGATTCCACTCGACGCGAAGATCCTGACGGATCGCTCCCGGTGTTACGTCGGCGTGAACAATTCGTGGCCGATTGCGCGGCCGTGCAGATAGCACAGAGTCCTCCGTGACTCTGTGCTCCGCCACGAAACCTGTTCCAGGATCAGACAGCGCGTGGAGGGACAGCCGACTGCGACCGCGGAGCGGTC
>CAZXLQ010000260.1:0-7469 GCA_964641945.1 uncultured Clostridia bacterium | reverse complement strand
TGGAATTCACCTACCTCGGTCGTGGAATTCACCTACCTCGGTCGTGGAATTCACCTACCTCGGTCGTGGAATTCACCGACCCGCGGTCGTGGAATTGACCGACCCGCGGTCGCGGAACTGACCGCTACGCGGGTCGGTGCGTTACGGCCGGTGTTCCCGCGGTCGCCGAATCACGGAATTGCCGCTGGCGTACAAATGCGCCGCGACTTCTCTGCATTCCCTCCGCCGGTCCTCGTCACTCCACGTTGTCGGTCCGGACGAGCGAGAGGAAGTGCTCCTGCACGTTCACGGGCGCTTCTCCGGCCGCAGGAGAGAGCCGAGTGTAGCTGCCTTCGGCATCCAGCACGCGAGACTTCGCGGTGTCTAGCAGGTAGGCATCGAGGATCTTTCGAACTCGCTTGCGCGCCCTTGGCTCATCGACGGGAAAGACCGTTTCAACACGTCTGTCGAGGTTGCGGTTCATCCAGTCGGCGCTGCCGAGGTAGATCTCGTCGTGCCCGTCATTATGGAACAGGAAGATGCGGCTGTGCTCGAGGAATCTGCCGACGATCGACCGCACGCGGATGTTCTCGCTGATCCCCGGAATGCCGGGTCGGAGACAACAGACTCCGCGGACGATGAGGTCGATGTCCACTCCAGCCTGCGAGGCGTCGTAAAGCGCGCGTATCGTTCGCGTATCCGTAAGGCTGTTGATCTTGGCGACTATGCGTCCCTTCCTGCCGCTTCGGGCGTGTTCGGCCTCTCGGCGGATGAGCCCGATGAACTTCTCGCGCAGTGCAACGGGAGCTACGAACAGTTTTCGGTAGTCGGTCTGCCGCGAATAACCGGTGAGAAAATTGAAGAGCTCCGTGGCATCGGCGCCGATCTCGGGGTTCGACGTCAGAAGGCCGATGTCCGTATAGATCCGCGCCGTGGACGGATTGTAGTTGCCGGTTCCGAGGTGGACATACCTGCGAAGTCCATCGCTCTCCTGCCTCACGACGAGAGCGAGCTTGCAGTGCGTCTTGAGTCCTATCAACCCGTAGACGACGTGGACGCCTGCACGCTCCATCTTCCTCGCCCAGACGATGTTGTTCTCTTCATCGAACCGCGCCTTGAGCTCGACGAGCACGGCAACCTGCTTGCCTCGTTCGCACGCATCCATGAGCGCTTCCACGATCGGCGAATCGCCGCTCGTGCGATACAGCGTCTGCTTGATCGCGAGCACGTGGGGATCGCGCGCTGCTGCCCGGATGAAGTCCACGACGGGTGCAAACGAATCGAACGGGTGGTGAAGCACGATGTCCTGCTTGCGCAGTACGTCGAAGATCGTGTCGCCCTCGCGCAGCTCCGCCGGCATCACCGACGAGAACGGCTCGTCCTTGAGCGCCGGAAAGTCGAGCTTGTAGAGCTGCATCAGGTCCGACGGACTCAGGGGCCCGTCGATCGTGTAGACGTCGTCGTGTTCGAGTCCCAGCGATTCGGTCAGGAACTGCACCATGTCGGGCGGCATGCCGGTGTCGACCTCGAGACGCACGCTCGAACCGAAACGCCGTCTTCGCAACTGCCGCTCGACGGTCTTCAGGAGGTCGCCGGCCTCGTCCTGCTCGATTTCGAGATCGGCGTCTCGCGTCACGCGGAAGGGATGAATGTTCGTGACGTTCATCTCTGGAAAGAGCGACTGGACGTTGGCGGCCAGGACTTCCTCGAGGAGCACGAAGGCGTGCGGCTCACCCGAGACAGGCAGCAACCTCGCGACGACGGGCGGCACCTTCAGCCGCGCGAATCGCGGCTCGTGAACCCCCTTTTCCTTCGGCCTGACCATCATGGCGAGGTTCAGACTGAGGTTGGAGATGTAAGGAAACGGGTGACTCGGGTCGACCGCCAGGGGCGTGAGGATCGGGAAGATGTAGCTCCGGAAGTACTCACGCATCTCCTCCTGCTGAACCGGCGTCAGGTGCTTGTAACGCAGCACGCGAATCCCGTGCGCGTCGAGCTCCGGCAGGATCTCGAAAACGAGGCACCTGGTGAGCTCGTCGATCATTGGTCTCAGCTTCTCTGAGATCGACTTGAGCTGATTGGCCGGGCTCAGTCCGTCCGGAGAAAGTACCGTCACGCCGGCGTCGACCTGCTGCATGAGGCCCGACACGCGAATCATGAAGAACTCATCGAGGTTCGTGGAGAAGATCGAGAGGAACTTCAGGCGTTCGAGAAGCGGATTCTTGCTGTCCAGTCCTTCCTCGAGGACGCGACGATTGAACTCGATCCAGCTCAACTCGCGGTTGAAGAGAAGCGTGCCCTCGAGCGAACCCGTACCGATGGACGTATGGCGCGAATCGTCGAGCGCCGACGTACTGACGGTCTCTTCGAGTGTCGACGTCTCGGAATGGAGGGCGGCGGTCGAGCTCGTCTTCTTTTCTCGCGTCATTCGTTTGGATCCCCTGGCGGCGAATTGTCCGCGACGAAGGAGTCTACCGTAGCGTTCGCGGCACGCGAAAGGAGACCAATCGAGGTTAGTGGGTCACTCTCGATCGAGGTCCGGCAATGGCCTGATGCAGGCTCTCTGATCATTTACGTCTTTGCGACTTTGCGTCTTCCTCTGCGCCTTTGCGAGAAACTCTTCAATCCGTCGAAGAAGTTCTCGCAAATGCGCAAATGAAGACGCAAAGACGCTATCGCGAACGCCGTGGTGCCCGCCGCGGGCGGCCCGCCCGGGCTCGCCTTTCGATGCTACTGGTCGCCGTGATCGTCGCCCTCGTCGTCGTCCGGCGCCGGTGAATCCGACTTCACCAGCGCCGACACCGGCTTGAAGGCGTAGGGCTTGTTCGACGTCGAGAAGTAGCTCTCGTCCGGAAGCATCTCGTACGGGGTGCCGAAGAGCGCTGCGAAGAGCTTGCGGAACGAATTCACGGGACTGATCGTCGGGTAGATCTCGCACGACAAGTCCTTCGGCACGTGGTAGGCGTTCAGAATGCTGAATCGCTCGCGGTAGAACGCCTCCGTCGTGTTGTTCCGGCGCCGCAGGGATCGCGGCCCGTGGTCGCCCTGCACGATTATGATCGGCAGGTTCGACGCCTCGTACCGACCGAGGATCGCGTCGATTGCGGGAATAAGCCGGTCGTTTACGAAGGTGACCTGTCCGCGGAAACCCTCGAGGTATTCTTCCTTGCTGTACTTGGTCTGATTGAACCGGCCCTTGCGCTCACGCATTCCACCGGCTGCGTCGAAGACGAACGGCGGATGCGGCGACAGGATGTGAGCCAGCACGAACGTCGGCTCCTGAGACGGCTCCAGGGCCGCGAGTGCCTGGAACCCATGCAGCACCGCGTATCGCCGCAGGAGAAACGGATCGGTTGTCTCCCTGAAAGCCGGCAACTCGGCGAGAGGCGTCGTGCTTATCGCCAGCACCTCGAACTCGGTCAGACTGCCCTTCGGAAACCGCAGCTCGGCGTCGGCCGTCGGCATTGGATCCGTTCCCGAGAATCCCGACGAAATGCTGACGAACCGATACCCGTGCTCCCTCAGCGTCCGGACCACGGCACTGTCACGAACCGCGTCCATCATTACCGTACGGTCACTGGTTTCACGGAATGGCGCCGTCATGTCGTCGAGGTACGTCATGTTCAGCGATGAACCGAGCGAAAGGAGAGTCGCGCCGTAGTTGCTCTTGCTGTCGTCCGCGACCTGGAAGCCGCGCGACCTCAGCCCGTCGACGAACGGCGCATTATCGAAGTCATAGAACTCCTCGAGCGACCGTTGCGACGGGTAACTGTCGAGGATGATGTAGTAGATGTCCGGCTTGCGCGCCGCGCCTCCGGACGCCGGCGCGGAGCTCGCCGCACTCGGAGCGGTCGTCGACGCGGCCGGACGACCGCCGAGCGAAAACACGATCGTCGAGAGTGGAAACACGATGAGGACTGCCGCGACCAGGGAAATCAGCGTTACCGGCGTCGTCGGACTCGTTCGTGAACGGAAGAGCGCGATCGCAAGCGCTACGAGGGCAACTAACTCGATCGCTCCGGTAACTGCCGCGACGGCAACCGAAGTCTTCGAGACGAAGTTGACGATGTGCCCGTAGGCAAAGAAGAGCACGACGAAGGCCGCAACGAGCACGCCGGCCTTTGCCGCGTCGCGATAGACGAGCCCGGCGACTGCGAGCAGCACCGCCGTCCCCAGCACCGCCACGGTTAGCGGGCGCACCAGGTCCATCGCGTATGTCTGCCCCTGGTTGTGGGCGAAGAGAAACAGCACGGGGTAGGCCGCAAGCGCGAGAGGTGACAACAGTGCCGGCAATCTTTTCACGTCGGCCTCCGCACGGGCTCCAACGCCTGCATCAGGTAGAGCGTTCGGCACGTCCCTTCGATCGGCCGACGATCCACGACGGTGAAATGCGGCCGGAAGCCGGCTTCGAAACCGGCCTCGTCGTAGCCTACGAAGATGTCCTCCCGGCTCGCCAGGAGCCGCTGGACCTGCGAGTCTTCCCTGGGCACGAACTCGATGACGAGCCACTTTCCGAGCCTCGCAAGGTATCCGGCGATCCGCTCGAGCGGCACGTTGTTGCCGATGGCGAGGTGGTGGACGAGCGCGAGCGCCATGACCAGGTCGGCCGGGCCACGCTCGCCGAGCGATGATCGCTCGGTGTTCTCCCACCCGAGTCCCGGACTCGGGTTCGTGGCGTCAAGCACGAGCGGCAGCAGGCCCCTCTCCCCGTCGCGGGTGCCGTCCCGGTAGTTCTTCTCGACCGCGGCCGGATCCACGTCGAACGCAACGGTCATCGCGCCACGCCGGCTCGCGATGCGGCTGAAAGTGCCGGTATTGGCGCCCAGATCCCAGACGGTCGCTGGATCGACCCGGTCCAGAAACTCCGACACGATTTCGGACTTGCGCCGCATCGCGTCGGGCTCATAGTTCGTGTTCGCGTAATAGTCTGCCCATTCGGTGCCGGCCGGATTCCACTCCATTCCCTCGATCGCCTTTCGAAGGCTGTCGAGCAGTCCGATGAGCGACAGCTTCCCGACCGACACCGACGAGCCTTTCACCGGCTTGTCGGCGTAACGTTCCTGCGACCGCGCATGCAGGTGTATGTGTGTGAGGAGTGGAAACGAGAGCCGCGTACGCCACGGAAGCAATCGGCTCGCAAGGCCGAGCGGAATACCGTCCAGGTAGGGCTTGAGCAATTGTCCGAGCCGAACGTCGACACGACTCATCAGGGCAAGCGGGGCCAGAAAGTGCTGGCAGAACTGGCGATAGGCGACCCAGGGCCGTCCTTCGCGATAGGACTCGAACGACAGCGTGTCGATGAACACAGGCTGACATCCGATGAACTGTATGTTGTAGGCACTTGCATCCTTGAGCGTCATTCCCCGGTCGAGGGCTTCCCGCTGGATGCGGAGGGTGAGGAGGGCCGCATCGCGCAGCTGACCGAAGCACCACTCGTACGGGTAGGAAACGAACGGTATCGGCCTCGGCCTGATCACGCGCCAGGCGTCGTCGGTGTACCGGAGGTCGAGATCGACGTCCTCGTGGTCGACGATGAGGCCTTTCGACACGAGAAAGGCGAACAACCCGGATGCGAGCAACCGTTCGAAGTGCTCGCGGTACGATCCGTTGACCTGGCGATACAGGACTCCGTCGCGTCGGAACACGAATCCGCTCGGGTCGCGAAAGGAGCCGGAAAGAGGGCCGCTATGCTCCGCGGTCGGCGTCGCCATCGTTCCGTTCGCCGCGACTTCCAAAGTACGCGCGCAGGCGCGCCCAGTACATCTTCACGGCAACCGAGGCTCCGAGCAGCGTTCCAACGACGACCTGAAGGATGAAGCTGCCGCTGCCGGGATCGATGTACGCGAGTACCGCCATCGCAACGTGAAGTTCACTTGTCATCGACACGGGTGTAACAGCCGGGAAGCGCCGATGTCAATTGGGGCGCGGTCGCGGCGTGGCGGCGACTGCGAGGACTCGAGGCGAAGTTTGCCGGCCCGACCGCGCCCTGCAACCTGTAATGTCTCGCGCCCAGGCGCGTTTCTCTGGGCACCGTGACCAAGCGTGATCCACTTTCGAAGACTGGTATGGCCGGATTCGCGGCGCTGATCGTGACTTTCGCCCTCGCCGCCGCGGGTCCGGTGCGTGCCCAGGCCACGAATCCGCCCCGGGAGCCGGTGGTTGCAGATGCGAAGCCGTCAGCCGCGGCCGATGAACTGCCACGTGGCGTAATCGTTGACCGCGTTGTCTGTGCTGCGGACCCATCGCAGAGCTACGCGCTCTATCTGCCGTCGACTTATTCAAAGGAACGCGCGTGGCCCATCGTCTACTGCTTCGAACCGGCGGCGCGCGGCCGGCTTCCGGTCGAGCACTTTCAGGCGGCGGCCGAACGATTCGGATGGATCGTGGTGACGTCGTGGAATTCGCGCAACGGCAGCATGGCGCGCTCCGTCGATGCGGGATCGGCGATGTGGCGCGACACGCACGAACGATTCCGGATCGATGACCGTCGTGTCTACACGTCCGGCTTTTCAGGCGGGGCGCGAGTCGCAACACTCGTCGCCATGTCGTGTGGAGGCTGCATCGCCGGTGTCATCGCATGCGGCGCGGGATTTCCCGATACGGTCGATCCAATCGAGAAGCAGACGCCCGACAAGCTCCGGTTCGCCTACTTTGCAACCGTCGGCGTGGAGGACTTCAACTTTTCGGAGTTGTCCGCGCTCGGTCCGACTCTCGAGCGGCTCAACGTGACCCACCGAGTTGCACGCTTCGAGGGCGCGCACGAATGGGCACCATCGGAATTGCTCGTCGAGGCGGCGGCGTGGATGGAGATCGAAGCCATCCGGTCGGGAGCCCGGGCGACCGATGGCGGTCTGGTCGATGCGCTCTACGGCGAGTCGATTGCGAGGGCGCGCGCGCTCGAGTCGGCCGGTCGCGTCTTCGACGCGTGGCAGCTCTTTGAATCCACCCGGCGACAGTTCAGCGGCCTTCGGGCCGTGGTAGAAGCGGAGACCGGCGCTCGGGCGCTTGCGGACGATCGCCGCGTGAAGGACTCGGTCAAGATCGACCGGGAAGAGGTCAAGCAGCAGAACCGGATCGCTGCTGAAGCCGCGGCATGGGCCAAGGCGCGACAGGATCAGGACCTCCGGGTGGAAGCGATTGCCGAGTTCCGGCGACGTATAGGGGACTTGCGGACCAAGGCACGTTCGAGGACTGAGTCCTCCGAGCGACGGGTGGCCCGCAGAACCTTGAATCTGCTCTTTGCGAACTACTACGAGGGCGGGAACAGCGCGGCGCTCTCCGGAAACCACGTAAAGGCCGTCGAGATGCTCGAGGTGGCGGTCGAGATCGCACCGAGATACGCCGGTTCCTATCTGGCGCTGGCGGGTCAGCGCTTCAAGACCGGAGACAGAAGGAAGGCAATCGAGTCGCTCGGGCAGGGGCTGGAGAAGCTGGCCGAGTGGGCGACGATCAGTTCGGCGGCGGCGAAGAAACCGCAGTAATCGGCGTAT
>CAZXLQ010000259.1:0-7476 GCA_964641945.1 uncultured Clostridia bacterium | reverse complement strand
GCCGAGCCTCTTCGCGCTCAACGACATGTTCACGCTCTACGAGCCGCAGCTGCGGCAGGTGGTCGCGCTCGAGCCGATTTTCGAGGCTTACGACAAGCTTGTGCTGGACGCGGTTCCAAGGCTCGGACAGAACCAGCGGCTTTGGGGACGCCTCGCGCTGCAGTCGATCTTCATGCACACGATCGCCGGTATTTCGGCCGACGTGAAGACGATCACGAACTCGGTGCTGCTCTACGACCTGCACGGGGGCGTATCGAGCTACGCGATGATGTCGGCCGTCCTGAAGCAGATGGAGACGCTCGACGCCGGGCAGATCGTCGCTACCGGCGAAGGCACGTCGCGACGCTACGGCCTCGTCACGGACGAACGGGAAGGACTGCTCGTCCGAATCGAGGAGCTCGCGGACACGGTCGACGAAGACTCTGAAACTCTCTCGGCCCTGCTTGGTGTCGGCGGGCACGTTTTCGCGGACTGGCCGTTCGCTGCCTCACCGGCGGGACCTGGCCGGACCGATCTGTGGAACATCGACATTTCCGATGGACTCGTGACGCTCCACGCGCGATCACTCGACGGACGCAACGACGAGGCGGCCGGGCGTCGACCGCGACTGGTGCTCTTTCCACCGGGTCGACCGTGGTCCGAGGCGACTGAGGTCGTCCGTGACGACGAGCTCGCCGCGTGCTGGATCGTCTCAAAACCTACCTCCGCGGAACGTGCGGCCGTGCGCCGCTGGATGGCTGCCGCACGGCTCTCGGCCGATGAGGGCGGACGCCGTCATCCCGACCTTCCGTCGGTGCTGGCGGAACTCGAGACAGCGGCCGTCGCCGCGTTCCTGCGCGTCTACGTGGAGGGCGGAACGCTCGTGACCGGCGACGGCCGGGAGGCCATCGTCGAGTTCGCAAGTCCGAATCGTGCCGAGAATCTCGTCGTCAGGATGCTCCCGCCGTCTCCATTGGAGGTGTCACATACCGCAGACGAAGGACAGGCGATCGAGCCCGAACCGGCGTCGGAAGGCGCCTCCTGGCTTGCGTGCCTTCTGTCGGCCAACCGCGAAGAGGCGGCCGGGCTCGTTCGGACGTTTACGGCAGCCGATTGGCTGTCGCGACTCGAGTCCTGGTACGGGGCGCACGTCGGGCGCGACGACACCGGCCCAATTCGACTTCTCGGGCAGCGCGGCGAGCAGATACCGGAGGTGGTGGCCGCGCTCGATGCGAAACAGCTCTTCGACGTCGTGCTCTACTACACGCGTCGCGCGCTCAGCTCGCGCACGGTGGGAGAGCTCTGCGGCGAGATGGCCCGGGTATTCGAGACCGAGAATCGCGTCTGGGAGGCGAGAGAGCGCCTGAGCTGGCTTGCGAGGTTCGCGGAGTGGCTTCCGATCCTCGATGACGCTGCACGCTATCTTGGAGATGCCGAGACGACAGACGACGAAGATCTCGAGGCCCTTCGAACCTCGCTCGTGGAGTGGATGGACCGGCTCGGCGAGTTCGTCAACGAGCGGCGGCGATCCGCGTTCTCCGACAGCTTCGCGGCCTACCGGGACGAGTATTCGAGGATCTACACCGCAATCCACGACCGGACAGTCGGCGGCGAGAATGTCGGGAGGCTAAGCGCCGGGATCGTGGAAAGTCAGGCGTGGCAGGCCCTCGAGAACCTTTCGTCACTGACGATCGGGAATCCGAGTTATCTCGTCGACGCCATCAACCTGATCTCGGTACTGCGCGAAACGCAGTGCTCGTCGAACGTCGACTCATCTCTCAAGACACACCCGCAGTGTGCTTGCGGATTCCGGTTCGGCGACCAGGACCGCATCGCGTCGATGGCCTCGAGCGCGACGGAATTCGTGCAGATGGGAATCCAGCACCACATGCGCCTGCTGCAGGCGCGCAAGGCGGAACTCAAGGAGAAGCTCATCGCCTACAAGTCGTCGTTCGACCTCGACACGATCCGGTCGATCGCCGAGTTGACGAAAGAGGCGACGCCGCCTCGAGTCGAACCGGCTACGATCGAGGCGATAAACACGCTGCTCGATCCTGAAGCTGAGTGGCAGTCGCGAAGTGCCGGCGACGACCAGGCCCTGACATATCGTCCGGATCGGATCATGTAGGTCAGAGCAGCGGCGACGTCAGCGCGGGCAGCAGTCGAGCCTCCGCGTCTCTGCGAATTCTCTGCGCCTCTGCGAGAAACCTGTCGCAAGGCCGAGTTTCACGCAGAGACGCAGAGGACCCGCAGAGGCGCAGTGACGGCAAAGTCGCACCCGCTCCTGACCCCAACTTGCCCGCCTCCCGTGCCTGTGGTAGCGTCACCTTTTCTTGAGGGGCGCAATTTTTTTCCTGTTTCGAGCAGCCGATGGCCCGTGTTGAGACGTGTGTGAACAGCCAGAGTGAAGTTCGGACTGCGGTCCCGTCGATCGCGGCGGGTCTCGGTGCGGCCTCCTCGCTGACAGGCTACGTCCTCGCATCGGATGCTCGCGGCGAGACCGTCGTCGGGCCAGCGCGCCGAATCGCGATTGCCATAGGCTTTGCGGTTCCATCAGGAAAATCCGGTCATTTTTCTTCAATCGCCATGTCCCCGGCAGACGCCGACACGTCAGAGCACCACGGAAGTAACCATCCCGAATGAGAGTCAGAAACCTTTTCAATCCCTTCTCGAACGATCTCGCCATCGATCTCGGAACCGCGAACACGCTCGTTTACGCCAAAGGCCGCGGCATTGTCGTGAGTGAGCCGTCGATCGTTGCCATCAACAAGATCACGAACAAGGTCGAGGCGGTCGGCAAGGCCGCGAAGGAGATGCTCGGCCGAACGCCAGGCAACATCGTCGCGATCCGGCCGATGAAGGATGGCGTCATTGCCGACTTCGAAGTCACCGAGAAGATGCTCCAGTACTTCATCCGCAAGGCCCACAACGGCCGGACGTGGGTGAGCCCGCGTGTCGTCATCGGAGTTCCCGGCGAGATCACGCAGGTAGAGCGCCGGGCGGTCGAGGAAGCGGCCTACCGGGCGAAGGCCTCGAAGGTTTACCTCGTCGAGGAAGCCATGGCGGCGGCGATCGGCGCCGGCCTCCCGATCACGGAACCCTACGGAAACATGGTCGTCGACGTAGGCGGCGGTACGACGGACATCGCCGTAATCTCGCTGTCCGGCATCGTCTATTCGCGCGCGGTGCGCGTGGCCGGCAACGAGCTCGACGAATACATCATTCAGTACATCAAGCGAAAATATAATCTGCTGATCGGCGAGCGGACGGCCGAACAGGTCAAGATGGAGCTCGGCAGCGCCTATCCGCTCGACGAGCCGCTCTCGATGGAGATCAAGGGACGGAACCTCATCGAAGGCGTTCCGCGCACGATCCCGATCACGGACGAAGAGGTACGCGAGGCGCTGGCCGATCCGATCGCCACGATCGTCAACGCCGTCCGTGTCGCGCTCGAGCGCACACCGCCCGAGTTGTCCGCAGACATCGCCGAGCGCGGTATCGTTCTGACGGGAGGCGGTGCATTGCTCAAGGGGCTCGACCGGCGCCTGATGCATGAGACGGGCGTTCCTGTTTCGCTGGCCGAAAATCCTCTGTCGTCGGTCGTGCTCGGAACGGGCAAGATGCTCGACGACGTGAACCTACTCGACCGGGTCTGTCTCGAGAATACGGTCCTGCACCACAACTAGGCCAAGAGCACACGGTGACGAGCTGCTTCCGGTTGCACGTCGGCTCGGGCGCCCTCGGGGCGCGGCGAGCCGACGTGCAGCAAGGGCCATACGGGAGGTAGCGCGATGTCGCTGGCGGGCGATCGTCAGAAGCAGAAGTACGGGCCGTGGCTCCTCGCAATCCTGCTGGCGTCACAACTCGTTCTCATGGCCGTCACGTCGCGCCGGTTTTCTGCCGATGGTACCGAGCAATCGATGCTCCGCTCGTGGACGATGACGATCGTCACCCCGATCCAGTCGGCTTTCGGATATGTGACCGATTCGGTCGCCGGTGTCTGGAATGGTTATTTCGACCTTCGCGGGGTACGGGAGCGCAACGCTGTGCTGGAGGCCGAAAACGCAGCGCTGCTTGCGGAGATCGAGAGCGCCCGCGCGGCCGCGGCCGAGAACGACCGATTGCGTGAGGTCAACGGGCTAAGGCCGCTGCTGAAGTACGACTCCGTGGTCGCCGAGGTCATCGCGCGCGATTCGACCGCCTGGTTCAAGCGTATCGTCGTCAACAAGGGATCACAGGATGGAATCCGCGGCGACATGCCGGTAGTGACGGCCGACGGCCTCGTCGGTCGCGTCACCCAGGTTGGGCCCTTCGTCTGTCAGATCCAGTTGATCACCGACGAACACGCCGGCGCTGGAGGGCGACTGACCACATCGCGTGCGGTTGGCGAGGTCGAAGGCCGCGGCGACGGCACTTGTCGCATGAAAAGCATCTCGAGCCTCTACGACGTCACCGAGAACGAGAAGATTCTCACGTCCGGCCTCGATCGACTTTACCCGGCAGGCATTCTCATCGGTTACGTCACGTCGGTGGCCAAGGGTGCCGGCGCAACGCCCCAGGACATCGCGGTCCGTCCATCCGCCGATCTGGACCGCATCGAAGCCGTAATGATCCTGCTCGTCCATCAGCAGGATCTGGCCACGCCCGACACCGTCAAGTAGCGAACGCCCTGGCTTGTGCTCTACCTCAAGATCCTCATCGTCATCATTCTCGCCGTGGCGCTCGACAGCCAGATTCCGACGTGGTGGGACGCGTTTCGGTACGTCGATCTGCCATTGCTCGTAACGGTATACTTCGCGCTGATGCGGGATCCGGTCGTCGGCATGTTTGTCGGCTTCATCGCCGGACTCGCCGGGGACCTCGCTCCAGGAGCGGGTCCCGTCGTCGGCGTCGGCGGATTTTCGAAAACGAGCATCGGATACCTCATCTCGACGATCGCCGTGCGGTTCTCGCTCGAGGGTGCGCCGATTCGGGTCCTTATCATCGCGGTGTCGTCGCTGGTCAACAGCGCGCTGTTCGTCGGGTTGCACAGTTTGATGGGGCAGAGTCTGACGCAGGAGGCGACGCCGGAGCGCCTGCTGCTCAAGGTGCTGATCGAAGCTTCCGCGAATCTTGCGGCTGGCGTCGGTCTCTTCTGGTTGCTGGATCGGGTCTTTCCCGAGAATGCGCCCGGCGGCGCGATGAAGGTCAGGCGGAGGTTCTACAACTAGGTCCTGGGAGTCGCACGGATAATCGCAGTGCAGCGAAAATCGGTGTTGATCTGCGGAAATCACTCTGATGTCAAGATTTAGCGACGAGGCCCAGAATTTCGACGCCCGGCTGTCGGTCGTGATGTACATCATGCTCGGCCTCATTCTCGTGCTTGGAGTCCGCTTCTGGGTCCTGCAGGTAGTCAACCACGAGTCCTACCTCGTCAAGTCGAACGAAAATCGCATCCGCGAGATACCGATACCGGCCGCGCGCGGCAATATTCTCGACCGAAACGGTCGAATCCTCGTCGACAGCCGCCCCGCTTTCAATCTCATCGTCAACCGGGAGGATCTCAAGAAACAGAATCTCGACGACCTCCTGTTCGTGCTGCGCGACAACCTGGGCGTCGACCCGGACTGGGCCCGTCAGCAGATCGAAGATCCGCTCGCTCCGAAATCGCGGCCAGTCGTAGTCAAGCAGAACATTTCCGAAGCCGATCGTGCGTGGATCGAAGCGCACGAGTACGAACATCCGGAGCTCAATGTCGCGCTGCAGCCGCAGCGAATCTACCCGCTGGGGCCGATTCTCGGGCACGTCCTCGGCTACGTCGGTCAGATCTCGGATGCGCAGATAAAGGCGAACCTACCGGAGTTCGAAGGCGCCCGGTCTGGTGACGTCGTCGGGCAGGCGGGAATCGAGCGGTCGCACAACCGTACTCTCATGGGCAAGGAGGGCACGCGTCGGGTCGTCGTCGACAGCCGCGGCCGCTTCGTCGAAGAGATCGAGCTCGTCGAACCCGTGCCCGGACAGGACATCGTCACGGCCATCGACATCGACCTGCAGATGATTGCGGAGGAACGTCTGGCCGCGACGAAGCTCAACGGCGTGGCCATTGCGCTGGATCCGCGCAACGGCGAGATCCTCGCTCTCGTCAGCCATCCGAGCTACGACCCCAACCTCTTCGCCGGCGGCATTTCACCGGAAGACTACGCCGTCCTCCGTGACAACCCCGACAAGCCGCTGACCAACCGGGCCATTCAGGACATCTACCCGCCCGGTTCCACCTGGAAGACGGTCATGGCCATGGCGGGGCTCTCCGAAGGCTCGATGAAGCCAAACGAGGGCATTCCGTGCGGCGGCGGCATTTCGATCGGGAGCCGGTTTGCGGCCTGCCACGGCTCGCACGGGGCTCCGAACCTGGAACGCGCGATTGCCGTGAGCTGCAACGGGTACTTCTACCGCGTCGGACTGCGCCTCGGCGTCGACAAACTCCACAAGTGGGCCACCGCAATGGGTCTCGGCAAGAGAACCGGTGTCGACCTGCCGAACGAGACGCCGGGGTACGTGCCCGATGCGCAGATCAAGCTTCGCTGGAAGAAGAAGGACGACGACCCGGCCGACAAGAAATACCGCTGGAATGACGGCGACACGGTGAACGCGGCCATCGGTCAGGGATACGACCGGCCGACGCCGCTTCAGATGGTCCATGCGTTTGGCGGGATCGCGATGGACGGCCACTTCACGACACCGCACGTCCTGAAAACGGCCAAGAGCAATGGCGTTGAGGCCGAACGCGGGTTCGAGGACCCGAACGTGGTCGACATCCCGCTCGATCCCATCGCGTTCAAATACGTGATGGAGGGAATGCGTCAGGTGGTCACGAGCGGAACCGCACGACGGGCGGAAGTGCCGGGCTTCGACGTTTGCGGCAAGACGGGAACGGCGCAGGTCGTGTCGATTCGCACCGGTGCGACCGGAAAGCAGAAGGAGCACGCCTGGTTCGTCGGATTTGCACCGAAGCCCGAAGAGGGGCGGTTGCCCGAGATCGCAGTGGTCGTCCTGGTCGAACACGGCGGACACGGCGGCACGATCAGCGCACCGATCGCGCAGGCGATCATTGCGGAGTACGTCCGGAAGACCAGGGGGGTGGTCGAAGGAGCGACAGTCGATGCGCCCGTGGGCGATGAAGCCATCGTTGGCGTCGATTCCGTGGACCTCGAGGGTTCCGACGAACCTGCCGAAGCCGATGCAGCCGACACGTCCGGCGACCCCGCCGGCGTCCCGGCGGCTCCGGTTCCGACCATCATCCCGCGCGTCTCGACAAGTGGCTCTTCGACGCCGTTGCCGGCAGACGTTCAGCCCCCTCAACAATTCAGTCCGCTTCAGGGCGTCATGAGGGACCGCCCGCCCGCTGCGCCGCCACCGGGTCAGCATCGCTGAACACGCACCAGATCACGGAGCCAGACCCAGAACCGCGAGAGCAGCGAGCGGCCGGCCGTAGTCACCAACATCGTCGATTTCACAGCC
>CAZXLQ010000258.1:0-7603 GCA_964641945.1 uncultured Clostridia bacterium | reverse complement strand
TTGGCGGTTCCGCGGGTCACGCGAGGGCTCGTTGCACTCGCCCGCGCGCGACCCACGGCTATTTCATCGACCGCTCCGCGGTCGCGGAGTCTGCCGCTCCGCGGTCGCCGTATCGCCAGCTCCGCGGTCACGGAATCGACCGCTCCGCGATGAGCGAAACTCGGGCGCCAGAAACTACCGGTCTCACGCGCCGGCGTCGTCAGGAGTCTACTCTGCCCACTCCTCCCGTTTCATCAAGAGGGGGCGCGGCGAAGCCGCACGGGGCAACTCTATATGGCAACGCCATTGCCGTAGGCATACGGAGACACCGAGGAACGGAGGCACTCGCGGACTACGGATCAACCGCGACGAACTGTGAGTTCACCCAGCCGGATTTCCCGCTCGCGCTTCGCACCCGGAACCAGAGCTTCGTCCCCGACGTCACGTCTCTCTTGAAGACATACCCGCGGATCGTCCGCCCCTTGTCCGTCGTCTCGACGTAATAAGAGTCGCCAGCGTCGCGAAGCACGATCACGCCGCGCCCCCTCGGCAGGGTCGACGGCGCACCGGATCCCTCGCCGTTGAATCGCGCGTCCTGTGCGAGGACACCCTCGTTGGCGCTCGTGTTCTCGCGCTCCTCTAGAATCGCCACTCGCTCGCTCGCTTCCAGCAGTCCGATGGCCGAGCCACGAATGCTCGGCGCATCGCGAACGGTCACCTTCGATGTCGTGACTCTCCCCGAACGTTCCCCGGTTCCGGTGTTCGAGTTCCGATTCGCGTTCTGGTTCGCCGCGTTGTCGTTTGAATTCGCCGGACGATTCTCTTTCTGAATGGTGTTTGCATTCGCGGGTGGCTTCAGATCGACATTGCCGTTCGAACCGGCATTCGTTCCGGCCGATCCCGCTCCACTGTTCGCATTCGTGGCGCCGACGTTCGCCCTTTCCGCCAGTACCTTCTCGATGAGGAACTTCACGCCGATACCCAGTCCGACGCCGATCGCAAGCAGGAAGACCCCCAGCGCGACTTTCGCGACCACCGGCATCCCGGTCCTCGGAGCGGCGACCGTCGCCGTGGGCGCCGGAGGCGAGGGAGGACGCGGCGCCTCCTGCATCGTCGGTGCATAACCCGGCGGTGGCAGCGGCATGGGCTCGGAGAACTGCCCCAGCGGCGACGCTCCCTGCAGATGCGCCAGCGGAGACGGCGATGGCGGAGTCGGAATGACCGGCGGAATCGAAGCGGTCGACGCCGGTGCGCCCTGCACGGTGTTTGGCGCGGGCGCGAGCGGCATTGGCTCCGTGATCTGCGGGGCCGAGACGGCTGCCCGAACCGCGGTCGCGAGCTCCTTGGCCAGCTCTCCGGCCGATTGCTGACGCGCATCCGGGTGCTTCTGCAGCGCCCGCATCACGACGGCTTCGACTGCGGGAGGAAGCGCCGGATTTCGCGCGCTCGGAGGAGGCGGCGCCTCGCTGACGTGCATCGCAACCACTTCGGCCGAGTGCTTCGCGTAGAACGGTACGCTCCCCGTCAGCATCTCGTAGAGGATGACGCCCAGGCTGTAGATGTCGGACCTGCTGTCGACTTCACGCCCCCGGCACTGTTCCGGCGACATGTAGGACGGTGTCCCGATGACCGTTCCGGCCTGCGTCAAATTCGCGGAGGTCGTCGAGAGGTCCTTGAGTTTGGCGATTCCGAAGTCGAGTACCTTGATGCGGTAGCCGCGCTGCGTGGACTGGACGAGGATGTTCTCGGGCTTCAGGTCGCGGTGGATGATGTTGTGCTGATGGGCCTCGTCGAGGGCCGAGCAGATCTGGTCGAGCAGCTCCGCCGCCACCTGCAGCGACAGTTTCCCGTGGCGCTCGATGAGCGACCGCAGGTCCTCGCCGTCAGCCAGCTCCATTACGAGATAGACCGAGTCGTCCGCGCCGACACCGAAGTCATAGATCGCAACGACGTTCGGATGCTTGAGGCGAGCCGCAGCCTGCGCCTCGCGCCGGAAGCGCTCGATCGCATTGGGATCGCGCATAGTGTCCGAATGCAGGACCTTGATCGCAACGGTGTCGCCAATGAGCAGCCGCGAGGCCCGGTAGACGCAGCCCATGCCGCCTTCGCCGATCAACGCGTCGAGCCGATATTTGCCCTCGATCGTACGGCCAATCTGCGAGCTCGCGACGAAAGTGGGGCCGGCGCTGTTCCAGTCGTTGCGGAACTCGGTCGGTAACGCCGGCGGCTGCGCCGGCGGCGTCGACGTGCCGCAACGGGGGCAGAACCTCGCCCCGTCGCTCAACTGCGTTCCACAAGCGCTACAGGTCATGTGAGGAAATCCGGAGACAAGTGCTCACAGGCTACGGTCACGACCGTGCCGAGTCAATCAACGGCCGATCGCAGCGGAACGGGTTTCGCGCCCCGGCGACGTGTCCGGACCCGTGCCTTGACGGGTATCGCGGCCGAGACTAGCCTGTGCAGGAAAGGCAACGCTTCCACAACGATACGCCCTGATGCCGTCACGAAATCCCGTACTCGTCCGAACCGTCCTGAGTGTTGCCGCTCTCGGCGCTCTCGCGGTGTTCGGAACCCGATTCGTGCAGTCCAGATGGGAACAGAGTCCGAAAATGGAGGTCGCGGGAGAAACCTCGAACGCAGCGCCTCCGTCCGAAACCGTCGTCGAAGAACAGTCTCCCGGCCAGAATCTCGCCGCCATGCTCGAGTCGAACATCGCCATCGATCGCAACGACCCCGTTCAGATGCGAATCCTCGCCGACTACGGCGCCGTATTCGTGACCGCCGCGGTTCCGCCGCCAACGGCAGTTTTCTCGGGCGAAGACCAGGTCCGGCTCTGGCAGTCGAGCGTCGACATCGCGAGAGAATCGATCGGAGGCATCTCCATCGAGTTGCAGGCCCCGGCCATGGCCGCTCTGCTTTCCGCCCGTGCCGAGGCCAAGGCTGCCCGGCTCGACATCACGCCGCGTGGCGGCGACGCGGCCCGGCGTGGCTACGACGACACCGTCCGCCTCTGGACGAGCCGCGTGGATCCTGCGCTCGATCATTGGGTGACCCGAAAGCGTCTGACCCCCGACGAACGATCGCGGTTGCGCGGTCTAACCCCGCGCGAGCAGATTCCCGAAGTGCTGGAGCTCGAGAAACGCGGGATCTACTTCAGTACCGGATTCGACAAGTCGATCCTCTACTCCGTCGCCGCGCCCGGCACGTCGCAGCACCTCTCGATGCTCGCTCTCGACGTCGCGCAGTTCGAGAACGCGGAGGTGCGCCGAATCCTCTCGCGCCACGGGTGGTATCAGACGGTCGTGAGCGACCTGCCGCACTTCACCTACCTGGGTATTGCCGAAGAGAAGCTCCCGGGGCTCGGCCTCAAGAAGGTCACCAGCGGCGGGCGCGTGTTCTGGATTCCCGATCCGGCGCAGCTCTGATTCACCATGGAACTCGAAAAGATCTACTTCGACGAACAGGGGCTGGTGCCGACCGTGGTGCAGGACCACGCGACGGGCGATGTGCTGATGGTCGCGTGGATGAATGCGGAGAGCCTTGCACGGACTCTGCAGACCGGCGAGACGTGGTTCTGGAGCCGGTCGCGCAAGGAGCTGTGGAACAAGGGGGCATCCTCCGGGAACCGTCAGCGCGTCGTGGAGCTGCGACTCGATTGCGACGGCGACACCCTCCTCGTTCGCGTCGACCGCGATGGCCCGGCGTGCCACACGGGAGAGGATTCGTGTTTCTACCGTCCTCTGGCCGGCGCTCCACCGCGGTCGGCAGACGAGCGTTCGATCGTGACGCCGGTTGCCGTTCCCGATCGATCCCTGTCGGTTGTGGACATGGACTCGATGGAGGTCGGCATCCTCTTCAACGACCTCTACACGCTCATCCGGATGCGCGAAGCCGAGCGGCCCGAAAACTCGTACACGACCTATCTCTTCAACAGCGGTCTCGACAAGATCCTGAAGAAGGTCGGAGAAGAGGCGACCGAGACGGTCATCGCGGCGAAGAACGGTTCCGCAAAGGAACTGACTTCGGAGCTCTCCGATCTCTTCTACCACCTGCTCGTCCTGATGGTCGAACGCGGCCTCGGACTCACCGACATCTGTCGCGAGCTCGCGGAACGCGCGGGCCGGCGACCGGATCCGAGATTCGGCGTCACGGTGCGGGAGGGCTGACGTGGAGCACTTCTCCGAGGGGCCGAGGCGACACCGAACGACGCCGCCAGACTACGATGCCTTTCTCGAGCTGTGCCGCCAGGGCACGGTGGTTCCCGTCGTCAAGCGAGTGACCGCCGACCTCATGACTCCGGTGTCTGCGTTTCTGCGCATAGCCGGCCGCGCCTCGCACGCGTTCCTGCTCGAGTCGGTCGAAGGCGGCGAGAAGGTCGCCCGGTACTCGTTCCTCGGCACGAGACCGCACATGCTCCTGCACTGCAAGGACGGCAAGGTATGGGTGGAGGAGAACGGCGAGCGCCGCGAAGAGGATGTGCCGCCGCTCGTCGCCATGCGCCGCCACGCCGGAAGGTTCCTTCCGGTGAAGGTCGACGACCTTCCGCCATTCTCGGGCGGCGCTGTCGGTTTCATGGGCTATGGCGCCATCCACTGGTTCGAGAAACTCCCCGACCGCCACACCGACGAAACAGGCGTCGACGACGCGATAATGGCGTTCTTCGCAACCCTCGTCGCGTTCGACCACGCCCGGCAGGAAATGGTCATCGTCTCGAACGTCTTCACCGAAGGCCGCAAGGACGGACTGGAGGCGGAATACCAGACTGCGCTCGACCGGATTGCGGAAATCGAGGCGCTGCTCGAGGACCACGTCGACGTCCCGGACGACTTCGTCGGCGAGAAGAACCGGACGAGGTCGAATTTCCGCCGCGAGGACTTCGAGGCGGCCGTCGAACGTGCGAAGGACTACATCACTGCCGGCGACATCTTCCAGGTAGTCCTGTCGCAGCGCATCGAGATCACGACGGGCGTCCACCCCTTCCAGATCTACCGCGCGCTTCGCATCGTGAATCCTTCGCCGTACATGTTCTATCTCAAGCTCGGCGACACGACATTGCTCGGAGCTTCGCCCGAGATGCTCGTGCGATGCACCGGACGTCGGGTGGATTACCGGCCGATTGCCGGCACGCGACCGCGCGGAGCCACTGACGTCGAGGACATGCTGCTCGGCGAGGAGCTGCGGACCGACGAGAAGGAAACGGCCGAGCACGTGATGCTCGTCGACCTGGGCCGGAACGATCTCGGTCGCGTGTGCGACTACGGTTCGGTCGAGGTGACCGAGTTGATGACGGTGGAGCGCTACAGCCACGTCATGCACCTCGTGTCGGGCATCAAGGGCCGGCTGCGGCCGGGCAGCGACCGTTTCGACGCGCTCGCGGCGTGTTTTCCCGCGGGAACGGTCTCGGGAGCGCCCAAGATCCGGGCGATGCAGATTATCGACGAGCTCGAGCCCGATCACCGGAGCGTATATTCCGGAACTGTCTTCTACGTCGACTACACCGGGAACCTCGACTCGTGCATCGCAATCCGGACGCTGCTCGTCAAGGACGGGAAGGCGTACCTGCAGGTCGGAGCCGGCATCGTCGCCGACTCGCAGCCTACGAACGAATACATCGAGACGATCAACAAGGCGCGCGCGATGATGCGGGCGATCGAGCTCGCCGAGGAGGGCTTGTGAGCGCACTGAGATTCCACAATGGTCGAAGGCTGGCCCGGATCCTCGCGATTGCGTGTGCGTTCATCGTCTCGCCCGGGCTCGTGCTCGCCCAGGAGGACTCCTCGAAGCTCGAAGCCGTGATCGAGACCACGAAGGGCGCGATCACGCTCCGTTTCTTTCCGAAGGAAGCGCCCCGCCACGTCGCGCACTTCATCGAGACGGCGCGCGCGGGAGGGTTCGACTCGACGACGTTCCACCGTGCGATTCCGTACGCGATCGTGCAGGGCGGCGATCCGCTGTCGAAGGACCCGAAGAAAAAGGCGCTCTACGGAACCGGTGGCCTGAAACTGCTGCCCGACGAGACGAGCTCGCTCAAGCACTACGCTGGAGCGGTGTCTTCCGTGATGCTCGTCGACCCGGCCGGTGCGCCGATTCCGGGGAGCTCGGGGACCCAGTTCTTCATCTGCGATAGCTGGCAGCAGCAACTCGACGGCAAGTTCTCGGTCTTCGCCCGGGTGACGGACGGCATGGACGTGGTGCGGCAGATGTCTGCGCTTCCGAGAATCGGAGACAGGATTGAAGAGCGCGTCGTGATCACGAAGGTGACGATCCGTCCCGTCAGTCCGCCGGCGGAAGAAATCGGGACGCTTCGTGCGCGCATCGACACGACGGCTGGCGAGCTCGTCTGGGACTTCCTGCCGACGGCGCCCGAGAACGCGCGGAACTTCATCCGTCTCGCGCGATCAGGGTATTACGATGGTGCGACGATCTATCGTGCGATCTCGGGGCTGCTCATCCAGGGTGCATCGGCCGAGGGATGGCCGCAGGACAGCCCCAATCGAAAGCGCAGCTTCAGCATCTGGAACGTCCCGGACGAGTTCACGGCGACGGTGCCCTTCGAGCGCGGTGTGGTCGGCATGGCGCACGGGGCGGATGCGGACAGCGCCAACGTGCATTTCTTCGTGCTGGTATCGCGGGCGGCGAATCTGGACGGGAAATACACGCCGTTTGCGAAGGTCGTGAGCGGAATCGACGTGGCTGAAGCGATGTCGAAGCAGCCGGCGGTAAACGAGAAGCTGACCGCCCCGGTCACGATCCGCAAGGTGACAATCGAGAAGCGCTGAGGTAGCGTGAGCGCACGAGCGGAACGCGGCGCTCCGCCGGGTCCCCGTTCCTCAGCCCCGTTTTTCGTGCCGCGTGCGGTAGCGAGCGTCCCACGGACGGAGCCTGGAATCGCAGACTTGTCGCATCAGAACCGCGAGCGGTAGCGAGCGGCCTGCGGACGGTGCCTGAAATCGCAGACTTGTCGCATTCAGAACCGCGAGCGGTAGCGAGCGGCCTGCGGACAGATCAGAGGCCGAGCCGTCATCTATCGGGAAACTGGCCATCTTCGATTCCAAGTACGGCGTCGGCACTCGTCGATCCCGAGTTTATGCGGCTGCGCACGTCAGTCTCGCCCGACGCCAGTTCGATTCCAATAGTGGTGCGCTCCTCCCCATTTTGCGCACCAGTGCGCAATTGGTGTGAAAACATTCCCAACCGGACAAAGGGTGACGTTTGTTTTCAAGGCGCGGATCGACATTTGCCGGTTCCCGTCTCCCGAGCCTGTCCGGCACGGACGCGTTTCTCTGGTCCGCCGGGTGCATAGAATGAGGCAAGCCCTGCGGGTCCCGGTGCGTCGGTTCACGACGTACAGGTCGAATCCGCGGCGTGCTGCCCCTGGCGGAGGGATCGCCAGGGACGGGAGGAAACTCCGATGAAACGCATAGGTATGTGGAACTTCAGCACGCGGATTCTTGCGTCGTGCGCGGCCGTCCTCCTCATTGTCGGAGTTGGCAGTATCGTCACGAAGGCAGGCAATCCGATCATTTTCTGTCCGATGGCCGATCCGATCGCTGTCGCCGCGAGCCCGGAGCGCGTTCTCGTGATGACCTTCTGCGACAACCCGCGCCAGATCAAGCAGATCGAC
>CAZXLQ010000257.1:0-7627 GCA_964641945.1 uncultured Clostridia bacterium | reverse complement strand
CCGGGAATGTTCGGAGGCACGGCTGGAGCTCGGCGCCTCGGCGTCGGTCCCTTGCGTCTCTGCGAGAAAGTGGCCGTCCCGGTGGGGGGGCCTTTTCTCGCAGAGACGCGTCCCGACGCGGAGACGCTAGGCCAATGAGCCGCGATGGCGAGTGAACGACCCGCTCGCTATCGCTCGCGGTACTGATCCTCGGCACGTCTCCTCTGCAGCCGAGCAACTACCCGATCAAGCCATCGGTGCTGAGCCTCGGCATGTGTCTTGCGCCGTCGAGCAAGAACCCGGCAACTTCATCGGACGTGTCCAGCAAGGATCAGTACCGCGAGCGATAGCGAGCGGGTCGCTCGTCAGGTGTACAGCTACCCGCCCGTCACCAGCTTGCAGCGGTCGATCGATTCCTGGAGCTGAGGGCTCGGCCGGATGCCGTGCGCCTTCTCGTAGGCCGTCTGCGCTTCAGCGTATTTCTTCAGAGATTCCTGCACGTAACCGAGTTCCGTCAGGATGTCGGCATTGTTGCCGTCAATCTCGACCGCCTTGAGCAGCGCAGGCTCGGCCTTCGCAAACTGATCCGATCGCGACAGAGAGAGCCCGTAATTGAACCAGGCTACCGGGTCCTTCGGTGTCGCCGTCGTCGCCTTGCCGAAATGCACGGACGCTTTCGCGAACTCGCCGGCGTTGAGGTACGCGCTTCCGAGCAGCATCGCGGTTGGCGCATCGTCCCTCACGAGGCGAAGCTGTTCGCCTCGGGCAATGGCAGCCTGGAAGTCAGCCGGCGCCTGTGTCTGCACGGCCTTGGCAATCAGCAGCCGCGTCAATGCGTCGAGCGTGAACGTGTCCTTCGCGTTGATCTTCAAAGCGCCGCTGTATGCTGCGATCGCCTTGTCGGTCTCCTTGAGCTTCTGGTATGCCACGCCGAGGTAGAAGAAGTTCACCGCGTCGTCCGCAATCTGCTGGGTCGCAATCGTGAGGGCGGTCACCGCCTTCTGCGGATTGTCCGTGAACAGGTATGCCCGTCCAATCGCGGCGCGAGCGCCGGGATCGATCTTGGTCTTCGCCTTCTCTGACAGGTTCACGTACTTCGTGAGGGCAACGATCGACTTTCCGTACTCCTTGAGCCGGAAGTGCGAGAGACCGACGAAGAAGTAGGTCTCAGGGAACTCGGGGTGCGACTCGACGACGTGCTGAAAATCGGAGATCGCCTGCCGGAATCGCTGCTGCTTGTAAGCTGCGACCGCGGCTTCCCATTCCGGAGAGCTGTTCTGACCAAACGCCGGCACGGCGCTGAAAACCAGGGTCGCGGCCATCGCGGCCGCCGCAATTCGTCCCATCACGGCTCCACCTCTCGATTTCGGAACATCTACCGTTGGCGCTGGTCTGATGTTGCCGAGCGGCGAGTCGTTGCGTCAACGGCCGAGGCCGCGCCAGCTGCCCGTTGGGCGACCGGCGCGGCCTCGGGAATCGGACGCGTGACGAGAATCAGAACGCGATCTTCGCCCCGAACTGGAACTGCCGGGGATCGGCAGCGGCCGTCGGCGTACCGGCGACCGTGAAGTTGTTGTTCACGTCGATGATGTTGACGCGGTTGAAGAGGTTGAAGCACTCGCCGATGAGCTCGAGCGTGATTCGATCGTTGAGTGAGATCCTCCGCGTGAGGCGGAAGTCGACGCTCGCATAACCCGGTCGGGTTCCCGTCGTGCGGCCGAGAGAACCTGTCTGACCGGCTCCTGGAAGGTAGAACGTACCTGCGGGAGTCGTGAAGACGTCGACGCCGGCCGGAGCCGACGATCCCGGCGAGACTACGTTCGGACGATCGGTCTGGCTCGAGAAGTCGAAGTTCGTGTCGACCGCCGAGTGGACGTTGAACGGACGGCCCGACGAGAGCTCGACGATAGGCGAGAACGTGAAGTCGGCGAGGAACTTCTTCCAGAAGCCGTCATCCTTCCACGTATACGGGCTCGCGAAGACGCCCGAGAACACGAAGCGATGGCGCTGGTCGAAGTAGGAATTGCCGCGCTCGAGATCGAGGCGGTTGTTGTCCTGCGGCGCAAGCAGCGTCTGGAGGTCGGTCGAGTCGTCGATCGCGTGCGACCAGGTGTAGCTCGCCGAGAACTGGTAGCCGTGCGAGAACCGCTTGTTCAGGCCGACCGTGAGCGCATGGTAGTCGGACTTGCCCGTCGAATCCTGCGCGATCACCGGCCCGAACGGAACGTAGACGCCAGGGCCGACCGGAAGGCCGAGCGACGATGCAATACCAGCGAGCTGTGCGGCCGGAATCCCGATCGTTTCGCCGTAGCCATAGTTCGGACCCGACGGCCGGAAGAAGTTGAACAACGCCGCGGGAACGACACCCTGTGCTGGCGCGAAGACTGCAACGGTGCTCGGATTCGTGCCCGGGGGAACCAGGCCGAGCGCCACCGCGCGATCGCGATTCCGAATGAGGAGGTTGACGTCCGGCGTGTTTCGATCGCGCGGACGATTCAGGTGCAGGCCACGGACCCAGAGGTAGGCGGCCGACATCGAGAAGTCCTCGACAATCTCACGCTCGATGGTCAGATTCGCCTGCTGCGAATAGCCGTACTCGAAGTCACGGTCGATGTGCAGAGTGAACGGCAGCAGCGGCGAGAACGCGCCCGGATATACGGCCGGATCGAAACGCTGCTGGTCGAGCAGCTGCGATCCCGCCGGCAGGCCAGGAATCGGAATCCCCTGGAACACCCGCGCCGCCGTTCCCGGATCGAGAACGAGCTGCGGCGCCTGCGCGCCGTCGGCGATGTTCGAATTGAACGCCGCCGCCAGCAGCGGGTGGTCGTAGAAGAGGCCGTATGCGGCCCGGATCACCGTCTTGCCGTCGCTCCAGGGATCCCAGGCGATGGCGATGCGCGGCTGCCAGTTGTTCTTGTCGGACGGGAAACCCTGCTGGATGTTCAAGGCTTCCTCGGCGGCGCCGCAAGTCGGGCAGACGTCGGTGAGCGGCGGGAATTCGGGAGGAGTCTCGACGTCGTACCGGACGCCGTAGTTGAGGGTGAAATTCGGACGGATGCGCCACGAGTCCTGCGCGAAGAAGCCGATCTGGTTGTTCGAGAACTTGCTCGTGTCGTCGCCGAAGCCCTGGATCAGGTTCTGCGGGACGCCGAGTCCGTAGGCCTGAACGGCCGTGAGTCCGGGAACGGACGCCACCATCTGGAACCCGACCGAACGCGCGATCGCCTGTGCCTGGTCGGGAGGTACGCCGTTGCCGATGAGCGATGCGGCAAGTCCCGTAGTGATGAGCGTGAGCGCATTCGATGCACTGGTGCCGGGCTGGAAGAAAACGCTGCCCGGCAATTCGCCGAAGTTGTAGACGCCGCCGAAGTTCAACTGGAAGATCGCTTCCACGGGAATGTGGTTGTAATCGCCGCCGAACTTGAAGCTGTGGCTGCCCTTGAGCCACGAGAGGTTGTCGGAGAACTGAATGCGCTTCTCGGTGCGGAGCACCGGCGCAAACGGCTCACGGCCGAAGTAGCCGACGCCGTTGATGTTCACCGCTACCTGGCTCGCATTGAAGTCAGTGCAGTCAGGGTTGTTCCCGCATTCCGGCAGGAAGTCCACCCGACGGTTGGCGAACTGGAATCGCGCTTCGTTGATGAAGCTGCCGTCGCCGAACGTCGTTGTGTTCGACGCCGCAATGGCCTGGTCGGCCGAGTCGTTTCGCGCCGTGCGCGAAAGCGCGTTTTGACCATAGACCTGGTTCTGCGCGTTCGACTGGTTGCCGCGCGACTCGTTCGGTACGTAGTTGTAGCGCGCCGTGAAGTTGTTGTTCGAATTGAACTGGTGGTCGAAGCGCACCGAGAAGAGCGTCGTCTCGTCGCTGATCGGGAACTCGCCGTTGAGCGGGAAGCCCGTCGCCGGATCGTAGCCCGCCAGCGGAACGTAGGTCCGCGGAATCGGCGCGCCCGACGGGAAGAACGCCCCGTTGGGCCCGAAGCCGTTGGCGGCGATGAAGGACGTCAGGCCGAACGCGCCCGTGAGTCCCGTTTCGGCGTTGCCTCGAAGCAGGGTCAGCGGCGCAGTCAGCGGCGCAAGCGCTGCCTGGTTCAGTCCGAGCGACGCAAGAAACGCGTCCGTGAGACCGAACGCGTCAAACACGTTCGGGTTCGTGGCGAACGCCGTCTGGTCGCCGGTCAGGTTGAAGATCGAAGGATCCCTGGCGATGACCGAGAAGGCAGTTTCCTGACGTCGCGACTGCTCGAAAGCCATGAAGAAGAACGTTCTGTCCTTCTTGATCGGCCCGCCGAACGTAGCACCGTACTGGGCGCGGGTGTACGCGGGGTCGTCCGTGATCGCAAAGGCATTGCGGGCCTGGAAGGATCTGTGCCGGAAGAAGCCAAAGACGTTCCCGTGGAAGTCGTTCGAGCCGGACTTCGTGATGATGTTCACCACGGCGCCCGATGCGCGTCCGAATTCCGGAGCGTACGAGTTCGTGATGAGCTGGAACTCCTGAACGGCCTCCTGACTGACCGCTCCACGAACGCCGTTAACCGAGTTGTCGTTGTTGTCGGCTCCATCGATCGACACGTTGTTCGAGCGTGCGCGCTGGCCGCCGGCGTTCAGTCCGGCTGTCGGCGCGGGACCGATCGAGGGCGAGTTGTCGCGCACGATCGTTGAGCTCGTCAGCGTGAAGTTGAGGAAGCTGCGGCCGTTGATCGGCAGGTTCTCGATCTCGTTGCGATCGACGGTCGATGCGACCGAAGTGCGCGTCGTCTCGATGAGCTCCGTGCCGGCCACGATCGTGACCTCGGTGTCGCTGCCGCCGAGCGCGACCTCGAGGGCGAGGTCGAGTTCGGCGGACTGTCCGACTGTGAGCTGAAGCCCGGACGTCTGGAGCTTCTTGAAGCCCTGCGCTGAGATCGTCAGCTCGTAATTGGCCGGCGGTACGCCCGTGAGCGTGTATCGGCCGTCAGCGTTCGTCGTTACCGTGCGCTCGATGTTTGTGTCCACGTTCCGAAGGGTCACTGTCGCCCCTGGAACGACGCCTCCCTGCGGATCCGTGACCACTCCAGTCAGGTCCGCGGTCGCGACGCCGGACTGAGCGAACGCAAGACAGGACGTAAGCATAAGGAGGCCTGCGGCCGCGAAACTGCGTCGCAGCAGGCTAGATGCCGTGAGTCTCATGATCCTATCTCCCTTGCACAGTCGTGATTGGCTCTTCTGGCGTGCCGCCCGTCAGTGCTCGCGATGGTCGGACGGTCTCCGGCCTTCTCTTGTGGGAAGGCGCTATCGACTTGGTTGTCAGGAAATGCCAGCGAAGATAAGAGACAGATACACGAAGCGGTGGGAATCCGCAAGACGACAAGGGTTTACGGTGACGGGGCGGACGGTCTCCGTGGCTCCGTGCCTGCGTGCTTCCGTGTGCGAAGCTCCGTTGAGGCTTCGCACACAGAGACACGGAGACACGGAGCAACGGAGGCTCCACTTGCTGCATTCACGGAGTGACGCGTGTCAGTCGATGACGCCGGGATTCGACCTCCGGCCGTCCGGGTTCACCACCGTCACGACGTCGCCATCTTCGGTCTCGACACCCGGCTTCACCTTGATGGCCGTGGTCGGCTTTCCAGGCGCGTTGAAGCTCCGGAGCTCGACGGAGTTGAGTTCCGCATAGGCACCATCGCCCGAGTTCAGGAACCCGATTCCACGCACCTGCTTGAGCACTGTGAAGTTCGTGAACTTGAACGAAGTCACTCGAGGCGCGAGGGCGCCGCTCTGCACCGAGACGTTCATCGAGTAGTAGCTCGACGAGCTTCCGAGACCTGTCGCATCGTAGACGGCCAGGAAATAAAGGCCCGTGTACGGCAGCACGATGTTGAATCGGGGGTCGAGCCCGTCCGCGTCGTCCACGCCGAACAGGTAGCCGCCGGTGTCGTCATAAAGCTCGACGACCGGATCCATTGAGGAGAAGAAGAGCTCGGCATCGATGTCAACGATGAATGCCTCGCCGGCAAATCCTTCGAAGAAGTAGATGTCGAGATCGTCGTTGATGTCGGAATCACCAAAGAAGAACGACGGAATCGGTGCCTCATCGGCATTGGGCGTCGTGTCGTTCGGCTCGACTTCGACCCGATCGGGAGCGTCGGCAATTGTCAGGTTCAGGACGTAGGGGAACGTCGAACCGCCGAGCCCGCCGAAGTCCGTCACTCCGATGAAGTAGACGCGGTTCCCCGAAACGGGTGCAACGAAGCGGATGAACGAGTCGCGGCTCTCGTCGAAGAAATCGTCGTTCGTCGCCAGGGTCGTCTCGCCGTCTTCGTCGATGACGTAGATCAGGGAATCGAGACTGGAGCCGAAGATGCGGTCGGCAATGATCTCGATGCGCACTTGTTCCCCGCCTTCGGCCGTAAACGCGAAGAAGTCAATGTCCTCTTCGAAGCTCACCTCGCCGACGACGTTGACGGGCACGTCATCGAGAATGTGCGCGACCGAGTCGTTCGGCTCGTCCTCGAAGATGTCACCAAGACCGGTCCCGTTCCTGCCAACGAAGGACGTGCCTTTTTCAGCCGGAAGCGAGGCGCGACGGGGAGAATCGGCGATCCACGGAGCGCCCTTCGACGACGTGGACGGAGTGGCGTTCTTTGCTGCAGTCCCCGAGGCACGAGCGCCGAAGGAAGCGGAGCGCTGTTCGGAAGAGACCTTCGCCGCAGCGTCCCTGACCCGCACTGGAACTTTGGTGGCGACTCGGGCGGTCTTGCCGGATGCCGCGATCCGATCGCGCAGTTTCATTGTCAGCGCCGGAGTCTTCTTCGGGCCGGCTTTCTGTGCCGCGCTCACGGGCGAAAGGACCGGAAAGGAGAGGAGCGCGAGAACGGCGGCAAGAACGGCCGCCGTGAAGGTGAATCGAGAAACGTTCGACATCGGTGGAACCTCCCGGCCGGTCTTCGCCGGCGCGGTTACTAAGAACCAGAATGACCGCTCGCGAAACGCTGGACCCGACGATTCGCCGTCGCTCGACGCGCGGCCTTGCGCGACATCAAGCGGCCGTAGGATGTCCGGCGCCGCCGATCAGTTCGCCCGAGCCTCGCAGAAGGAGCATCGCGGCGGCGCGAAAGAACTGCAAGTGCTACTGGACGTGGTGCTTCAGACGCTCGATGTTGGTGCTGAGTCCGAGGCGCGCTGCTCGAGAATACGCACGAGGAAGAGTCGCCGGAGGAATGCGTCTTCCTCCTGAGTGAAGTTCGGGCTGAGGATGGAGAGGAGAAGCGTGAGGTTTACGGGCGCCGGGCCGAGGTTCCAGTGGCGTGACGGCCGGTCGAGGTGATCGAAGCGGCGAGACGGGAGATTCGGGCCGTCAGGCGTGGACATCGACGTCATCTCCGCAGCCAAGGAGTCGTGCGGATGTAGGCGCCGGCTGTCGGCTGAGGGGGTCGGTCCGTATTCAGCCGGCGACCTACTTCACGCACACACCTAAAGGACGCAAAAATCCGGCATGAGGTGTCAAATATCTTTATCGGGATCGGAACGGGCCGGAGTTGGTGAAGTACTCCGGAGTGCGGCGGATGGTTCCGGAAGGGGGCCGGCCCGCGGCCGACGGGGATCGCTCGCCCAACCGCACGTCCCAGAACCGCGAAGTGAGCGGCCGGCTTATCGTCTCCGCCAAGTT
>CAZXLQ010000256.1:0-7631 GCA_964641945.1 uncultured Clostridia bacterium | reverse complement strand
GCGGCTCGAAAAACGGGTACGGAAACCCGGTAGCGAGCGTCCTGCGCAGCTCACAGCTTCAATGTTTGCCGTACTCCAGCGGCACACCCTTGCGCTGCGCGAGGATGTACGCCTCGAGAGCGCGCATCTTCGGATCGTCCGCTGCCAATTTCGGCCCGCGCACGGGATTCTCGATGCACCAGTTGATCATGTCGCGCAACAGCGCCGACCTCTTCAACTGCACCTGGAACTTCGGATACGTCTCCGGATGCGTGTTCGAAGCGTTCGGATGACACATCGCGCACGAAACACCCTCGAGCCCGCCGATCAGCTTGTCATCGTGGAACAGCTTGTCGCCATAGGCGATCTCCCTGCCCACTTCCTTCTCCCACATGACCAGGTCACGTGGAGTGATGTCCGTCGACTGCATCGACTGCGCCTGCGACGGACCTGCCGTCGGCGCCGCCACCGCAAGGGCCGCGTCACGCTCGCGCACCCACGCGACGGCCACCGCCGGATCCTGGCGCGCCAGCCATCCCTCCATCAACGTGTCGGCCAGCTTCTGAGCCTGGTCCTTCGACAGCCGTTCGCCAGCCTCAAAACCGGCGACCGTTACCGGCTCGCCACCGTCGCACGGCACGACCTTCATCTCCTTCTGCTGCGCGAACACGCCGGAGGTCACGGCGAGCGTGGCCCCAAGGGCGGTCGTCACGCCGAGCTTCATCATGGATTTTCGGATCATCGCTCGATTGCTCCTTGTTCGTGCTCAGTAGGACTTGAACGGCGGTGCCGGCGGCGCGTCGATGGCGCCGTTCGACGCGAGATAACGCGCCGATACCGTCATCGGGTTCCGGTTCCAGAGGTTGTACTGCTTGTCGCCCCGACCTCCGGCGCTCATCGAGAACCCGCCGTCGCCCAGCCCGTCGGCTTCGTTGAACGGATCGATGCGCGACATCTGCACCGTAAGAGGCGGAAGCCCAGTCGGCGCGTATGGCCACGGCCAGGCCGTCGACAGCATCCCGTGAAAGTGGATATTACCGATCCGGTTCGTGAGCACCTGATGGGTGTGGCCGTGAATGACCGTCACCGTCTCGAACGGAGCCAGCAGCGCCTGCACCTGCTCGGCGTCCTCCGTCCAGAAATTCCAGTCGCGGTAGTATTTGTAGAGCGGCGAATGCGAGAAGACCACGACGGGCGTCGTCTTCGGCACCTTTGCAAGATCGCGCGCAAGCCACTCGCGCTCCTCGTCACCGACCTCGAACCGGCTTTGCCGGCCATCGTCGAGACCGGCCACGATGCCCATTCGCTCCATCGGCGTCAGCTTCTTTTCGGTCCAGAAGTCCTTCTCGTTGACGCTCATCAACGTAACGAAATGCACGCCCTTGTGATCGAACGAGTAATACGGCGGTCCCCACAGGCTCTTCCAGAGGTCGCCCATGTCGAGGAACCAGTCGTGCTCGCCGACCATCATCTTCACCGGTGCCTTGAGCTGCTTGAGCAACTCGGCGCCAAGCATCAGCTCGTCTTTCTGACCCAGCTGGGCAATGTCGCCGCCGTAGAGGACAAAGTCCGGCTGCGGCACGAGCGCGTTCACGTCATCTATTGCCCGCTGCACGCGGTTGACGAACCGCTCGTTCACGGTTTTCGCATAGAGATGCGAGTCCGAAATGTAAGCGAAAGAAAACGGCTGTCGCGCAGCGGCGCCCTGCGGATCCGTCGATGCGCCAACTACGTTCACGAGCTGAAACGAATGCGGCAGCACGGCTGACCCGGCGGCCACGCCGGCAGCGGCCGCCGCGAGCTTCATGAAGCGGCGCCGTCCCTCGAGCGTCTTTCCGGCGTCGCGGAGGCCCGCAAACCACGCCTCGCGTTCCGCCAGGAATGCGTTCAAGCGCTTTTCCCATCGCAATGGATTCATGCCTCTCTCCTCCTCGGCGATCCCGGCTATCGTGCCGGCTCTCGCGTCTGCGGTTTCTGGTTCAGCATCGCGCCGCGCACGTCATCGCTCGTCAGGGTCTTGAGGAACTCGACGAGATCCGCCTTCTCGGCGTCCGTCAGGCTCAGCTTGCGAATTCCGCCATCGAGGTTCGGATTCGGCTCGCCGCCCTTGTCGTAGAAATTCACCGCGTCGAGCAGTGTTTTCTCCGACCCGTTGTGGAAGTAGGGCGCGGTCAGCTCGATGTCGCGCAACGTCGGCGTCTTGAAGGCGCCAATGTCGCGAGGCTGCCGCGTGATGAGGAACCGGCCGAGCTCCGATGTGCCTTCGCGGAGCGCGAGCTCGTCGAGGGTCGCTTCCAGATTCTTGTTCGACTGCAGGACTCTGAGCGCCTCGCGGGCCAACGCCGTGAAGTTCCGGTCCTTCGCGGCAACTCCGACGTTGTGGAACTTGAAGTCGGTGAAGAACGGAGACGAGGGATTCCAAGCGTGGCAGCTGATGCAGCGCGCCTTCCCGTTGAAGAGATCCCATCCGCGCCTGGCCGAAGCGGAAATCGCCGCGGCATCTCCGGCCATGAACCGGTCGAACGGTGCATTCCCAGACAACTGCGTTCGCTCGAATGCCGCGATGGCCTTGGCGACAGTATCGATCGTGATGCCTTCGCTCCCGAAGACCGCCGTGAACTTCGGAGCATATTCGGGAATGCTCTTCACCCGCGCCACGACGGCGTCGTGATCCTTCATCCCCATTTCGAGCGGGTTCGTGAGCGGCCCCTTCGACTGCTCCTCCAGCGACACCGCACGTCCATCCCAGAACTGCAGCTCGTTGAACATCGAGTTGAAGACGGTGGGCGCATTGCGCGCCGTCTTCTGGTTTCGAATGCCGATCGACACCGGATCCGCCGTTGTCAGGGCGATTGCCGGGTCGTGGCAGGTCGCACAACTTACCGTCCGATCGTCCGACAGCCTCTTGTCGAAGAATAGCTCTCGGCCCAGCTCGATCTTCTGGGGCGTCATCGGGTTGTCGACCGGTATCATCGCGGCCACCACGTCGGCAGGGATGCCGAGCGGAACTTTAATGCCAGCAGGCGTGTCCGCGACCGGCGGTGCCGTGTGCGCGCGAAGGGGCTCGACCGCCATCACCGTGCCCGCGACCACGACGAAAGCCACCACGGCAAGCACCTTTGCGGAGCGGCGCAGTGGGAGTCCAGACTCGACGGGATGCTCGTCCATAGAAACCTCCATGCTTGCGGGCTCGCGGCCCGTCACGGTCGACGCCCGGGGCACGACAGCTCGTCCCGCAGGAGCCACACCGATATTTCATTGACGTCCGGTCGCCGGGAATAACACGCGAACGGGTGGTTTATTCCGCTGCATCGAAAGTTTGCGGAATAAGTCCCGGGAATCCGTGTTACTCCTAGAGCGCACGCTGGGCGCCGCACCGTATCCGATGACTCAGGGACAGATCGACAGAGAGTTCGCCGCGGCAGCGCTCGATCATCTCGACGCGCTCTACGGGTATGCCACCGCACTCACCCGCGACCGGATGGCGGCCGAGGATCTCGTGCAGGAGACTTACCTGCGGGCCGTTCGGGCCTTCGGGCGCCTCCTGCCGGACAGCAATCTGAAAGGCTGGCTCTTCGCGATCATGCGCAACGTCTGGCTCAACCAGCAGCGGCACGACAGGACAGGGCCGGCGTTCATCGAGCTCGATGCCGAGGACGATGAGCGGTGGCGATTCCTGGAGAGCGGATTGGCCAGCCCGCTCGCCGAGCTGGAAAAGTCGGAGACGCGGGTGCGGGTGCGTGCCGCGATCGAGAGCCTGCCGCCCGTGTTTCGCGAGGTCGTGATTCTCCGCGACATCGAGGGATTCAGTTACCAGCAGATCGCGACGATCCTGCAATGCCCTGCCGGCACCGTTATGTCGCGACTTGGCCGGGCCCGGGATCGGCTCCGGCTGCTGCTCGTCGAACGTCGTCAGGGCGTTGCAACGTGAGCCGGCGGAGACTCGGAACATCGAGATGAAAGACTGCGTCAACATTCGCGATCAGATCGCGTTCTACCTCGACGACGAGCTCCGCGACCTCGATCGGGCCGGGTTCGAAGAGCACGTCCGGTTGTGCCCGGCGTGCTCGGACGTACTCGCCGCTGAGAGGTCCTTTCTCGAGTTGCTCAGGGCGGACGGAGGTGCGGACTCCGCGCCTGCAAACCTTCGCGACCGCGTCGAGGGAATCCTGCAGTCCTCGATGGAGGCTGAACGGGCCCCGGCTGATCTGCGCCGCCGCGTCGAGCTGCTCGTCGGAGCGCCCCGGTCGGCCCCGGCGTGGCGACGCTTCGCCGTCGCGTCTATAGCCGTGTCGCTGGCGCTGCTGGCACTCGCATTCGCCTGGCGTTCGGCCGATCCGAAGGTCGTCGGGCCTTCCGAGTTCGCCGTCATGGCAGTGGCCACTCATCAACGACATCTGCGCGGCAGTCTTCCGCTCGAGATCGAGACTGGATCACCCGAGGCCGTCAAGAACTGGTTCGGCGACAAAGTTCCGTTTCTGCTCGAGTTGCCGACGTATCAGGAAGTCTCGGGCCAGGACAGGCTCTACGGAATCGTAGGCGCGCGCCTGGTTGCATATCGAGGCGACTACGCTGCGTTCGTGGCGTACGAAATGTCGGCACGGCCGATCTCGCTCATCGTGACCTCGACATCGCTTGCGCCGCCGTCGGGCGGACAGATCGTCGTGTCGAGAGGGCTGACGTTCCACTTCGACGTGGTCGACGGCCTGAAAGTCATCACCTGGTCTCACCGTGGACTCACGTACGCGCTCGTCTCGGACCTCGAAGAGCGGGGCCAGGACTCGTGCAAGGTCTGCCACGCCGGCGCCCCTGAGCAGGACTTTCTCGTGGAGTTGAGAGTGGACAGGATTACGGGATTGGCCAGTGACTAGCAGGAAGTGGAATGGGTCTGCAGTACCCAACTCAATCCTGCGAATCCTCTTCAAATCCTGTTAATCCTGTCCACTCACTATATTCTTGCGGGGTCGAACCCCGACTCGGCCTCGGACATCATGTAGCCCGCGAGCAGGTTCCAGCTGCCGAAGTTCGGCGACCATAGTCCCACACCCGTTTCGGCGTCGTAGTTCTCGTGCATTCCGCCCGTCTTTTCGACGTCGCGGTCCAGCAGTCCGACGACCTTCGTCGCCAGCTCCTTCGCCGCATCCGAATAACCGTACCGCAGCAGACCGTGCATCACCTGCCAGTTCGTGATGACCCACACCGGTCCCTGCCAGTTCGATACGGTCCAGCGCCGCTCCTCCGCGGGGATATACACGATTCCCCTCCGGCCCTGGTTGTAGACGACCTCCGACCTGGCGAGGCTAGGCACGCCGTACGGCCCCCAGTACTCCGCTTCGTTCAAGACGTGGTCCTCGATCAGCCGCTTCGCACGATCGCCTGTCGCCACACCTGCCCACAGCGCCGTCAGGCACGTCCACGTCTTCACGCGGATCCGCGAGATCGGCTCGTCCGACACGGACAACACGTCGTAGTAGATGCCTTCGTCCTCGTCCCACAACACCGCGTTCATTCGCCGCGCCGTTTCGATGGCGCGCGACGCGAAGCGTTCGGCGTCGTCGTCGAAGCCGAGTGTCTCGGCGATTCGCGACGCCGCCTGGAACTCGCGCACGAGGTAGGCATTGACGTCGACGGCTTCGACCGTCAGGTCCGGCATGTTCACCGACGACGCATTGTTGTCGACGCCGGATTCGAGCGCCGACCGCCACATGTACAGCCCGTGTCCGCCCACGCGGTGGGCGTCCCAGTAGTCAAGGCTCGCGATGAGCCGCGTGTACCGCTCGCCACGCAGCCACGACACGTCGTCGAGGGCGCGCGACGCGAGCAGGCAGCCCTGGGCGAGGAACGGCTTCATGCGATCCGGGAAGTCCCAGAACTTCTCGGGAGAGAGCGTCCGTGGTGTGTACCCGCCGGCGGTCGTGAAATGGAGGCAGTTGCACATCGCATCGCGGAATGCCTCGGCGCCGTCCGTGCCGTCGTACGTCAGCGCGACACCCTCGAAAAACGCGTCCCAGTCGTACTGCTGCGCGTATACGCCCGCCTGACGACCAAGTCCTTCATCGACGACAGCGGTCGGAACGATGTAGCGATACGGCAGAAGGCCGGCCGGATCGCGAACGATGTGTGACTTGATCCGCTCGACGTGGTCGAACAGGCGCTTGGGCGTTGCGAGGGCGTTCACAGGTTCACCTCTTCTTCATTGTCGGTGACGAGAAAGACGGATGCGGCTGCCGCGAGCAGGCACGCTCCGCCAAGCAGGACGACGTAGAGCGGATCGTTGCCAAACACATGCCGCACGAGCGGCTTGAACGTCAACGCCGCCGCGATCTCGGGCAGCACGATGAAGAAGTTGAAGATGCCCATGTAGAGACCCATTCGCTCCGGCGGAAGGCACGACGACAGAATCGCATACGGCATGGACAGGATCGACGCCCATGCGACCCCTACCCCGACCATCGAGAGAAGCAGCATGGACGGATCGCGAATCACGCCGACGAGCAGCAACCCGATGCCGCCGCAGGCGAGCGCTATGGCGTGCACGGTCTTGCGGCTCGTCATCGACGCCACGCGTGGCAAGGCGAACGCCACGACGAAAGTCACGATCGAGTAGGTCGCGAAGCAGACGCCGCCCCATTCCGTCCCACGGTCGAACTCAGGCGTCTTTTCGTCGACGGCACCGAAGACGTGCCGTGCGACTGCCAGCCCGAAGAACATCCACATGCAGAAGAGGCCGAGCCAGGTGAACGTCTGTACGACCGCCAGCTGCTTCATCGTCCGCGGCATGTGTCGCACGCCATCCAGAATCTCCCGGAGCATCGCGCCGGCGCCCGACTTAGACTTTGCCTCTTCGCGAAACCGCTCGAGGTCCTCCGGTGGATCTTCGCTCGTCGAGAAAAACGTCCACACGATCGCAAGCAGGAAAACCAGCGCGCCGAGTTGGAATGCGTATTTGACGGTGAGCGGGACGCCGCTCGATGTCGAACCCGTGACGCCCAGCGAATGGAAGATGTACGGCAGCGCGTTTGCAAGCGACGCGCCGACTCCGATGAAGAAGCTCTGCATCACGAAGCCGAGCGTGCGTTGAGAGTCGATCAACTTGTCGCCGACGAAGGCCCGGAACGGCTCCATCGACACGTTGATGCTGGCATCGAGGATCCACAGCAGCGCCGCGGCGGCCCAGACCGCCGGCGAATCGGGCATTAGGAACAGCGCGATGCTCGCGAAGATAGCGCCGGAGACGAAATACGGGCGCCGGCGTCCGAATCGATTCCACGTCCGGTCCGACATCGCGCCGACTATGGGTTGCACCAGCAACCCCGTCACCGGCCCGGCGAGCCAGAGGAACGGCACGTCGTCGGGCTCGGCGCCCAGCTTCGTGTAGATCGCGCTCATGTTCGCGAGTTGGAGTCCCCAGCCGAACTGAATGCCGAGGAACCCGAAGTTCATGTTGAAGATCTCGGGCAGGCTGAGACGGCGCTTCGCCATGGGTTCGATCGTACCTCTGGGCTGACGAATGGTGTGCAGGGAGCTCGCGACAACATGCCGGACGCGAAGTGCTTGGCACCCTAGCACAGCGTCTTGCCGCTCGTCGCGGCAACCGTCGCCGGCTGGAAGTACCTCTCTGCGTGACAGCAGCGCCTGACGTCCGCACGACC
>CAZXLQ010000255.1:0-7635 GCA_964641945.1 uncultured Clostridia bacterium | reverse complement strand
ACAGCGAGGATCGCCAGTCCCGACAGTTCCTTCGTGCCGACGAAGGGATTCGAGTCCCACGACCAGGGCGTCTTGCGGCGCGCAATGTCATCCGGCCGACGCTCGAACATCGCGGCCGAGAACGAGCCGTTCGAACCAACGAATTTCTTGGCACGGCCAAGACCGGTCACACCGTTCACGGTGCCCGACGCAACGTAGTGGCTTTCCTCGACCATGTACCCGCACGCCCAGGCAAAGCGGCTACCGGCGATTTCGGCGTGAACTTCCTCATCGAACTTCATGTTCCAGGTCATGCCGTTCGCGTCCGTAACCCGGATCTTCGGATTCGTTCCCGAGACGTCTTCCTTGACGAAAGTGAACGGAGCCTTCGGCATTGTGCCGGCGTTTCCGATGCCGTGAATCAGATCCAGAGCGGCGAAGTTGCCGCGGTCCGTCCACATCATCGGTGTTCCGGTCGTCGTCGGCGCGTTCGACGGACCGTCGGCCTTCTTGGACTTCTTGTCCTTTGACTTCTGCGCGGCGAACGACTGAGACGCTGGGACGGCGACGAAGCACGCAAGGACCAGCGCGACAATAGCGGTCCAGCGAGGTGCCTGGGGTGCAATGGCTGACATAATGACCTGTCTCCTTTGTGGAACGCGGACCAGAACGGTCCGCCATCGAGATTGCCGGGCCGATTGCTCGTGGTCCCGACGGGAAAAACTGGACGGAGTCTGCGCCTCGTATGGCCGAATTGCAACCGCAATTCCCGAAGCGTCGGTCCGACGCAAGAGGGTTGTGCCGAGTTGCCCTGCAGGTCAAGTTGACTTTCGGGTCGCCGGTCCCCGTTCGTTGAGCCGCACGCGGTTGTGAGCGTCCCGCGGCAGGGTGCGTGAAACCGAAGTCTGTCCGTGGCCGAAGGAAATGATCGGAATCATTCGACCGTCCGTGGGACGCGCGCTACCGCACGCGGCGCAAGAAAAGGGGAGGATCGGTCCGGCCCTTCCCGACTTCCGCAACACCTTCACATTCACGCTAGAATGTCCGGACGTCGGGCCGGCTGCGGCACGCGATAAACCAAGGGGACAAGGGATAGATGTATCGAACACTTCGCCTTCTGACAGTTCTGGTCGCGACATCACTGGCCGCCGCTACGGCCGCGACGCAGGACCAGGCCAGCACGCCGCCTCAACCCGTGTCGCCGGCGTCCATCCGCTTCGCCGTCATCGGAGACCAGGGCACGGGCAAGGACGAGCAGTACGAGGTCGCGCGGCAGATGGTCGCCGAACACGATCGCGTCGGGTACGGCTTCGTGCTGATGCTTGGCGACAACCTCTACGGCGGTAACTGGCCGAAGCGCCGCCAGTTGATCTTCGACGTGCCGTACAAGCCGCTTCTCGACCGTGGTGTCCGCTTCTACGCGACCCTCGGGAACCACGACCAGAAGAGTGCGAACGAACAGACGACCTTCGCACCGTTCAACATGGGCGGCAAGAGTGCCTACAGCTTCAAGCCGGCCGGAGACCTCGTCGAGTTCTTTACCTACAACTCGACGCCGCACTCGGAACGGGCGGATCGTTCCCAACTGGCGTGGCTCGACTCGGCGCTGGCGGCTTCGACGGCCAAATGGAAAATCGTCTTTCCGCATCACCCCCCCTTTTCACCGGGAAGCCGGCACGGTGACGACAAGGAGCTGGTCGCGACCCTGGTTCCGATCCTCGTGAAGCACGGTGTCCAGGTCGTCATGACGGGACACGAGCACTTCTTCGCAAAGCTCAAGCCGGTTGACGGTGTCCACTACCTCATCTCCGGCGGTGGAGCGAAAGTCCACCCCGGAGGCATCGATCAGAAGGACCCACGCCTCGAGTACGGCATCGACACCGCGTTTCACTTCGTCTCGATGAAGATGTCGGAGGAAGTCCTCGAATACGCCGTCATCGACAGCGCCGGGAAGACTCTCTACTCGGGCTCGATCCCCCGCGTTCAGTCCGCGGCGGCCGGCGGCACGCGTCGATAGGCAGCGGCCGTCGGCTTGTATGGCCGATGCAGCCAGAGGGGCCGGCGTAGTTCTCCCTGCGCCGGCACCGCCTTGGCGAGCCACTCGCGATACACCGCTTCCGAGAGCTTCAGGTCCACGAAGACCTCGCCTTCCCGCAGCCCGGCGGCAGGTTCGATCCGCACGCGCTGGTGCCAGCAATGCTGTCCGCTGACCGGGTCGGGGTGCACTGGAAAGGTCAGATTCTGATGGACGCCCGCGTCTCCCCACCAGACGCGCTTCGAGTCCGGGTCCTGACTCTCGAACGCCTCGACACCTCCGAGCTTCGTCACCTTGCGCGTTCCGTCCGAACCCTCGTCGATCCGAACGAGCGACGAACCCCACTTGTCGTTCCCGGGCGCTTCCGCGCTCGTGTTGTCTCGCCGCCAGCGGCCCATGTGATGCGAGCAGGCGACGACGCCCGGCCGGATACCCTCGGTCACCCAGACTTTCAGGACGAAATACCCGATGTCAGTCGAGACCTTCGCGAGGTCACCAGTCCTCAGCCCGAATCGCTGAGCATCGACTGGATTGAGCCAGAGCGGATTCGTGTGCGCGATCTCGACGAGCCACTTCGCGTTGTTCGATCGGGTGTGGATCATCACGGGCAGCCGGAAAGTCGGGATGAGCACGAACTCGTTCCGGTTCCTCTCGATGAGCGAATGGTGAACGTGGCTGCGAATGTAGGTCGGCACCGCGTATTGCGGCCAGCCCCATTCGGCCAGTGTTGCAGAGTAGATCTCGAGTTTTCGGGATGGCGTCGGAAACCCGACGACCGGCGAGCCGTCGTTCTGCAACCCGATTCCCTGCCCAGACGAATTTCGAACGATGCCAGTGGAAGGATCGAGCGTCGTGTTCGCACGTTCGACGTCCGAGAGCGGACGGGCGTGCTGCTGCTCGTCGTAAACGTCCCGCTTGACCTCGAAGACGCCGTATTTC
Organism: uncultured Clostridia bacterium; assembly: GCA_964641945.1. Classification (GTDB taxonomy): domain Bacteria; phylum Acidobacteriota; class Blastocatellia; order UBA7656; family JADIYM01; genus JADIYM01. The sequence continues at coordinate 4,682 of CAZXLQ010000255.1, read as the reverse complement.
TTCATGAACCCGTGCGCGTCGAGCCCCTCGGCCGCCGCCGTTTCCGGGAGTCCCGGCACCGAGTGGTCGAACATCCACCGGTAGTACTCCTGTATGTCGACTTTCTCTCCCTCACGGTACGGCGACTCGAAGAACTTGCGGATACCGAGTGACCCGTCCGGGTCGATGCGCCACGAGAGCTCGATCCAGAACTCGCCCTCTTCCCAGACCTCACCCGGATTCGCGTCCCGCGAGTCGGTGACCGGAAGTCCCAGCCGTTCGCGCGCCACGCGAAGCACCGGCTGACGGAAACCGACCCAAGTTCCCGCGTGCGTTTCCTGGCTCTGGTTGTCGTGGCGCTCCGGGCCGTGTCCCATCGGGAGCACGTAGTCCGCCCACCAGGCCGTCTCGCTCCACGTCGGAGTGAGCGCGACGTGACAACCGACCTTCGCCTCGTCGCGCAGCACCTCGATCCACGTGAAGCCGTCGGGGTTCGTCCAGACCGGGTTGTAGACCCGCGTGAAGTAGACGTCGAGCTTGTGCCCGCGCTCGCGCATGAGGTGCGGCGTCAGGAAGCTCATTTCGTGATGCGCGAGCGGGTAGTCCTCGGGCCACGTCAGCGTGTTCCAGACGTCCTGTGACGGCGGCTTCCTGAATGGCGCCGGAGTGAACTTGTGAAACACGTTCGGTGAGACGCCGCCGACGCTTCCGACGCTTCCAGTCAGTACGTTCAGGAAGAACAAGGCCCGGGCGACCATCCATCCGCCTTCGTTCCCGGCGGCGGCAGAGCGCCAGACGTGTGTCGACAATGCCGATCCGGCGTTGGCCACGTGCTCGGCGATTGTCCGTATCGTGTCCGCCCCGACCTGGCTCTCGGCTTCTGCGAATTCGGGCGTGTATTCGGCGTATGCGTCGCGCAGCGCGTCGACGAATGCCTCGAAGTTTCGCGAAAGCTCCGGACGAGTGGCCTCGAGATACGCCTCCCAGTTCACCCAGCGACGCATGAACTCGCGGTCGATTCGGTTCGTGTCGAGCAGGATCTTCGCAATCGCGAGGAGGATGGCCGCCTCTGAGCCCGGCCACGGCGACAGCCAGTGGTCGGCGGACGACGCGGTATTCGAGAGTCGCACGTCGAGCACGATGAGCTTCGCGCCCTTCTGCTTGCCCTCGATGATCCGCTGCGCGTGCGGATTGAAGTAATGCCCCGTCTCGAGGTGCGCCGAAATGAGCAGGATGCACCGCGCATTGGCATAGTCGGGTGACGGACGATCGTCGCCCATCCAGAAGGCGTAGCCGGTCCGCGCGGCAGCCGAACAGACGTTTGTGTGGCTGTTGTGGCCGTCGACGCCCCACGACTGGATGACGCGCGACATGTAGCCGTCCTCACCGGGACGACCGACGTGGTACATCACCTCGTTGTGCCGCTTCTCCTGGAGCGCCAGGCGAATCCGGCCGGCAATGTCGTCGAGCGCCTCGTCCCACGAAACCTGCTTCCACTTCCCTTCGCCACGCGCACCGACACGCTTGAGCGGGTGGTAGATTCGATCCGGTGACGTGAGCTGGTTGAGCGTTGCCGGACCCTTCGCGCAGTTCCGGCCCCGGCTGCCGGGGTGGACGGGATTCCCCTCGAGCTTGCGGATCTCCAGAGTCTCCTTGTCCACGTACGCGAGCAGGCCACACGCTGCCTCGCAGTTGAAGCAGAGCGTCGGGACGAGCATGTAGCGCTTCGCGACGCGCTTCGGCCACGACTTCGAATCGTATTCGACCCAGTCGTCCCATCTGTCGGAGGAGGGGTACGTCGAGTTCGGGCCCGTTGCCGGCCGAACGAAGGGTTTCTTGCTCTCTGAACTCATCGATGTCCCCTGATTCGCGACTTCCGGTTGCTGATGAAGCGGAGATTGCCGTGGGAGTACAGAGAGCACGGATGCACAGAGATCACAGATTCTCTGGGCTCTCCGTTCTTCTGTGCTCTCTGTATGCCCACGGCTTCTCCCACTTGCATCAATCGCCAGTCAACTCAACGGAACGGCCTGCCCCGCAAACACCCACACGTACTCCCACACGTAAAGCCCGATCATCGCGATCGCCGCGGCGAGCGCCCACGCAATGCCGGTCGTGCCGATCATCACCAGCACGAGCGGCAGGACGACGCCGACGATCACGACTCCGACCCAGAACTCGGTAGCGTATTTTCCTTTCACGACCGAATCGACGGCCCGCGCGACGTGCGTCGACCGATGCGGCATGAAGAGCTCCGCGACGACGAAGACGACGTGCGTCACGAGCGATACTATGAAGACGTTGCCGAGCCACTCGATGTCGCTCGCCGACGCAATGCCCGAACCCGGAGCATCTAGCGCGGCCACGATCATGATGAGCGCGCCGCTGCCTGCCAGCGCTGACTGCACGATCAGGTGGGGGGCGGCGAGCGGCGAAGACCAGAGCTCCCGGCCCGTGGCCTGAGCAAGCAGGAACGCCGTATAGCAGGCCGCGAGCGACGCCGCGACCAGCATCGGCCACGACAGCCACCACAGCGTCGAAATCGGCAGCCACTGCGCTGCGAATCCGGCGATTATCCAGATTCCCGCGAGCACGCCGAACGCCGTCAGGATCACGGCTCCACGCACGAGCCACGACTTCCATTGCGGCCGCGTCAGGATCGTGTAGAACTTCTTCGGATGCTCGAGGTCGATGACGAGCAGGACGAGAGTCACGGCCAGGAACAGAATCGCGAGAATCGGGGCCGCGAAGCGGACCAGCGTCGAACCCGACAGATGTCCCGAGACGAGCGCGAGCGCCGCGACGAGAAGCGCTCCAGCAGAAAGCGACTTCGTCCACATGTAGAGCGCGACGTCCACGCCCCAGGGGATGACGTGCGCGGTGTCGTAGGCTAGCAGTGTCGAAGCGACGTTCCCGGCTCCGCGTCCAATCGTCTCGTCGCCGCGCTGCGATGCCCACATGAAGATATCGCCGTCAGGGCGGGCGGCGGCTTCGGGCCTCAGTGTCACGTGGCTTCCGCCAATGTAGAAAAGCTTCGGACTCGTGCCGAGCTCCGGCTTTCGCACCTGCGCGCCTTCGCGCGCAATACGCCTCGACACGACGCTCTCGGGGTCGTCGAGGTCGCCGATGATGATGGCTTCCTCGGGACAGACGACGACGCACGCCGGCTGCAGATCGAGCTCGAGCCGGTGCGCGCAGAAGTGGCACTTCGCGGCCGAGTGTGATTCGGGATCGATGTAGACGGCGTCGTACGGGCACGCGGCCATGCACGCCCGGCATCCGATGCAGGCATCCTGGTCGAATTCGACGAGGCCATCCGGTCGCTGGTACATCGCGGTGACGGGGCAGATGTAGACGCACGGCGGATGTTCGCACTGATTGCAGCGCGTGACCTGGAAGTGACGGCGTGTGTTCGGAAACACTCCGGTCTCGACGTATTTGACGCGCGTGCGGTCGACGCCGATCGGGACTTCGTTCTCGGACTTGCACGCCGTCGTGCACGCGTGGCACCCGATGCATCGGGTGTTGTCGATGATCTTCGCGAGTTTCATAGGAGGTGGATGGGGCCGCGGTGGACGCAGATAACCACAGTTGCTCGGGTTCTGTCACCCGAGATCACTACGTCCGTTCGGCCGCCTTCGCCTGATCCCAGAGCGCGTCCATCTCCTCGAGCGTCGCGTCCTTCGTCGTGCGGCCGTCGGCCTCGAGCTGTCGCTCGACGTGGGCGAATCGGCGCCGGAAACTCCGGTTCGACCGCTTCAGTGAGGTTTCGGGATCGACGCCGAGCTTTCGGGCCACGTTCACGGCAGCGAACAGCAGGTCGCCAAGCTCGGCTTCGATACGCGCGCGGTCCGGAGTGACGGCGTCGATCTCGGCGTGCAGTTCGCCGATCTCCTCGTGCAGCTTGGCGAAGACCGGTTCGACGGAAGGCCAGTCGAAACCGACTCGCGATGCCCGGTCAGTCAGACTGAAGGCCTCGAGCAGCGCCGGCAGGTGACCGCTGACGCCGTCGAGCAGACCCTTGGGCGATGAGACGCCAGCCTCGGCACGCTCCTTGCGTTTCAGCTCGTCCCAGTTCTTGAGCACTTCATCGGCCGTTGCGAGCTCAGCGTCGCCGAAGACATGCGGATGTCGACGGACCATCTTCGTGTGAATCGCGGTCACGACGTCTTCGATGTCGAAGGCGTCGGTGTCCGCGGCAATCCGGGCCGCGAATACGACCTGAAAGAGCAGGTCTCCGAGCTCGCCGGCGAGCTCGTGGGCCGTGCCGTCCTCGATCGCCTCGACGACCTCGTACGCTTCCTCGACGATCATCGGCCGGAGCGTCTCGAGTGTCTGCTCGTGATCCCAGGGGCAGCCTCCAGGCGCGCGCAGGCGCGCGACGAGTGCAACGAGGTCCTCAAACCGCTTCTTCTCCATGCAGCCGAGTATACAGAGGCCACCGGCGGACGGTCTCACCGATAGGTAGCGATACGTCTGACCCGGAACCCGGAGCGCAACGACGGGCCGATGTCAAACACGCGCACCGTCAATGCGGCCGGCCTCGCATCTCCCGCCCAGTGGTCGAACCACACGCCCGCGGCCGCCCGCGGCCGCCGCCACGGTGAGTCGTGTGGTGGCCGTGCGGTTCCCGTCCAGCGGTGGGTCCGCACGGCCGGCCGCAGAAAGGGTGGGCGGGGTGGGGGGGGCCTGGGGCCGGCGGG
>CAZXLQ010000254.1:0-7716 GCA_964641945.1 uncultured Clostridia bacterium | reverse complement strand
CCCCGGGCGCAGCAGCCGTGGCGCTGGCTGAAGGTCGTTGCACACGGGCAACTGCGCCCTACGACCCGCGCGTGTAAGCGCTGTAAGCCGTCCTCGCCAGTCGCCAGATCCGGCCCCAGTCGAACCCCCCGGACCCGGCGGTCCTCAGGCTCTCGAGAACGAGGGACCGAAGAGACTTCGCTTCGCGGCGAAAAAGAAAATCGCGAGCATAGGGCCCCGCAACCTGGAAGAAGTTGAAGTCCGGGTTCATCTGGACGCTGATGCCTTCGAGCGTCATGAGCGCCCGGATGAGGAATGTGAATCGCGCCGGCGTCGTGAACGGGTACTCGTAGACGATCGGCGCCAGGTCGTAGACCATCTCCCGAAACCGCACCTCCGAGAGCTTCACGTCGAGCCGTCGCGCAAACGCCTCGGCCACGACGTCATGAAGGCCCGTGACGTCGGCGCCCTCGGGTAGGAATCCGAGCGCGAAGAGATCGCCGATGAGCCCGTCGATGTCGCGCTCGACCATGTGGAAGAACGCCGTGACCATCTTGCCGCGCAACTCGTCATCGAGCTCGCCGGACATTCCGAAGTCGAAGAACGCGAGCCGTCCGTCCTTCATCACCAGGAGGTTTCCGGGATGCGGGTCCGCATGAAAGAACCCGTCCTCGAAGAGCTGCTTGAAATAAGTCCGGTAGAGACGCTCGTTGAGCGTCCGCGCCGAGTGCCCGGCCTGCTCGATCCCCTCGAGATCCGTCACCTTCACACCCTCGATGAATTCCATCACGAGCACGCGTTCGCTCGAATGCTCCTCGTGGATCAGGGGGACGTGGACGTCCGGCCACGACGCGAAATTCGACTTGAACCGCTTTGCGCTTGCGGCTTCACGGCGATAGTCCATTTCCTCGTGGAGCACGCGATCGAACTCGTGGATCGAGGACACCCACTCGCCGCGGAGGAACTTGAGCACGTCGTACCGGTCAGAGCGACGCTCGAGTGACTCAGTCCAACGCGCGACGCGATCGAGCACGGCCATGTCGAGCGCCACGCGGCGGGCGAGGTCGGGACGGCGCACCTTGACGGCGACGATCTGTCCCGAGGAGCGCAGCCTGGCGCGGTAGACCTGGCCGAGGCTGGCTGCCGCGATCGGTCCGTCGCTGATCTCGGAGAATACCGACCCAAGCGATCGACCGAGATCCTCTTCGATGATGGCAAACGCCTGTGCATCGGGAAATGGCGGAACCTGGTCGTGCAGGACCGAAAGCTCCCTGAGGAACTCCACCGGAAGCAGATCCGCTCGCGTAGCGAGCATCTGCCCGGTCTTGATGAATGTCGGCCCGAGCTTGAGGAGCCGCCGGCGGAGGCGTGCGCCGTGTTTCCGGAGTCGTTCTTCACCGTCGCCGGCCTTTCTCTTCAGCCAGCCGCGCCTTATCAGTCGGTCTCGACCTTCCTCCACGACAAGCGGCAGCAGGAAAACGCCGAGCGACCAGAGTATCGAGACGGTTCGCGCCCATTGTCGCGGACGCGAGACGCGCCGGCGCCTGGCCAGCGTCGTGCCTGCCACCGGCTCGAGCATACGCATCGAGCTCATCCGCTATCGGATGCCAGCCGACTGGCGACGAACCGCATCAGCGCATCGCGTCCGACGAATCCCTGAACGACGTTCGCGTCGACCACGGGCAGCTCGTTGACGTCAGCCGCCGCAACGGCCTCGAGCGCACGAACGATCTCGGTTTCGAACGAAAGCTTCTCGATCTGGTCGATCGGAGTCATGACGTCGCCAACCGTCATGCCGGTCCATCGGTCGGGTTCGATCCGGGTAACGCGCGATGCGGGGACAATCCCCCAGATGACGCCTTCATCGACAACCATGAAGTGCGGATCGTGTGCGCCCTCTCGCGAGGGAGGAAGCTGACGGAGGAACTCGATCAGCGACGTCGACCGCTCGACCTGTGGCAGCGTTTCGAGCCAGAGGTTCTGCACCGTCAGTCCCTCGAGGGCACGGCGCATTGCGACTTCGCCGAGACTCGCGCGAGCGCGGCCGAGAAGGTACAAACCGCCGAATCCGAGCAGTATGCCCTCGAGGCTTCCGGCGAGTACCGACGCAATGCCTGCCATCAGCAGGATCGCCGCGATGACCTGTCCCGTATAGGCGGCGGCAATCGTGCCTCGTTCGTAGCTGCCCGTGATCCACCAGATCCCCGCCCTCATCGCACGGCCACCATCGAGTGGAAAGCCGGGGATGAGGTTGAAGACCGCGAGAATGGCATTGATGAGCCCGACGCTGCCCAGCACCGCCGCTGTTACGGGCCAGGAGTCACGCAGTCCGTATTCCGCTCCGAGATAAACGACTGCAAGGAGGACGTTGGCACCGGGCCCGGCAATCGCATAGCTGAATTCCTCGATTGGTCGCCTCGCCTGTCGCCCGAGGGTCGACATGCCGCCAAAGAAGGTGAGCGTGATCGACCGCGGCTGGATTCCGAAGGCGCGGGCGACGAGGCAATGCGCCATCTCGTGAAGGACGACCGACAACACGAAGAGCGCGCTTGTCGCCGCACCCGCCGCTACGAGATTCGGCGAAGACCACCCCGGGTGCATCTCGCGGTAGTTCGACGCCATGAGAAACGCGACGATCAGAATAACGAACGCCCAGGCGCGACTCGCCCGGACCTCGATTCCGAACACGGTTCCGATGCGAACACTCGAACCGTTCATCCTTGTTCCTCCGCGAGCATTATAGGCACCGTCCCAGCTACACCTCAACGATCATTGACGGGCGATTGTACCGTATTTACCTGCCAACGCCGGGTTCTATCTGGTCCGTAAAATAATACTTGACCGATATAGTCGCTTCAACTATGATCCCTCTCGAGCAAACGAGAGTGGTCGCCGGTGCAGACGCGTTTTAGCTGACCACATTTGAAGCAAGTGTCTGCACTCAGGAACCGTGCCGATGGCCATAACACACGCCGCGCTGGCCCTCGGTACGGTTCTCTCATTTTCGTCGCGGGGATGCGACAAACGAACGGGGTGACCAGCCCTTGGTGGGCGGTCACCCCGTTCGGTGTGCGCCGCAATGCCCTGCGATGTTGCGTGACCGGGAACGTCCGGTCAGAACGACGTCAACCCGGCTGCAGTGTTGAAGGGATGATAGGCCTCGTTGAAGTCGCGAATCGAACGCTCGAGGATCTGTTCGAGCTGGCCGATGTCTTCCGTATTGACCGTCAGGTTCACGCCGTTGATGAAAGCCAGGTAGGTATCCAGGGTCTTGAGTTGCGGAGACACGAGAACGAGGTACATTCGTCGTCGATTGTTCGGAGTCAATCCGTTCACGTGCTGCAGCATTCCGACACCACCCTGACGTCCCTGATCGAACTGCGGATCGAGAACTATGATGTCGTCCTTGGTCTCGCGTAGCTGCGCCATCGCATCGACCGCCGTGTCCGCGATGTGAAGGTCGTATCGCGACTCGTCGAGTGTCTCGGCCACCTTCGTCCGAACAGCTTCATCATTGTGGCAGAGCAATATGTTCCGGCGCGCCCAGGCTCCCGGAAGATCGGCCGCCGCTCCACGCGGAGACATCTTCGAGAACAGCTCGGAAAGAAGCGCCATGGCATCGTTGCCACCAGCGGCTCCCTCTGCGCCCGGTACCGGCGGTCTGCTCCGCTGCGGCAAAGTCGGTTCTTCCTTCTGAGGCGGCTGTACCGTAATCGTCTCGCGACACCGCGGACACTTGATCGAGAACGGCGAATTCGGGACTTTCGAGTCCTCGATACCGATCTTCATGTGGCACTGCGTGCAGGTGACGTTCATTGTCTCGTTCAGTTCTTGTCAATGATGTCGAGCATGGAACCGGACGAGCGGTCCTGCCGGACAGGGGCTGGGCGCGGAGGGGCCGGAGGTGCAGGCCGAGGCGCGGCGATCGGACCCGAGGAACTGTGAGGCGGCCGCTGAGCGTTCTGCATCGGATTGCCACCCTCGCGGATGAAGTCGTCCGACGATCCCAGTCCCGAGAGTCGAAGCATGAGATTCGACGGGTTCGTCGCGAATGCGAGCCCGTCCTCCTGCGTGATCGTCCCTGCGTGAATCATCCGCATGATGACCTGGTCGAAGTGCTGCATGCCCTCGAGTTCGCCATCGTCCATGGCGTCGTGAAGCGTCTTGCCTTCCGTCTCGCCGTTCTCGATGTATTCGCGCGTTCGAGGCGTAGCCTTGAGAATCTCGACCGCGGCTATCCGGCCCTTTCCGTCACCGGTCGGAATCAGGCGCTGCGAGATGATGTACTTGAACGCCTGGGCAAGGCGTGTCCGAATCACGTGCTCTTCCGATTTCGGGAAGATACCGATGATGCGGTCGACAGTCTTGGAAGCATCGGTAGTGTGGAGCGTCGACAGCACGAGGTGGCCCGTCTCGGAAGCCTCGAGCGCGATCTCGGTCGTTTCCAGGTCGCGCATCTCGCCGACGAGAATCACCTTCGGAGCCTGCCGGAGCGCGGCGCGCAACGCGAGCGCAAAACTCGGCGTGTCGCTGCCGAGCTCGCGCTGGTTGATCGTCGATTTCTTGTGGGTGTGCAGGAACTCGATCGGATCCTCGATCGTGATGATGTGATACGCGTATTCGTTGTTGATCTTGTCGATGATCGCCGCAAGCGTCGAGGATTTGCCCGAACCCGTCGGCCCCGTCAGGAGAACGATGCCGTTCTTCAGATGCGAGATCTCGCCTAGCTGCGGCGGCAGGTTCAGCGACTTGATCGTCGGCACGTACATCGGAATGACGCGCATGACGACCGAGATCGAACCCCGCTGCTTGAAGATGTTCACACGGAATCGCGTGCGCGACGGGAGGCTGTAGCTGATGTCCGCCGATCCTGTCTGAACGAGCCGCTCCGCACCGTCGAAATTTCCCTCGAGCAACGCCATGGCGATGATCTCGGTCTGGTATGGCGTCAGCGTTCGCAGGCCCTTGATGTCGACCGGCGTCAGCTTGCCATTGATTTCGACCTGCGGCGGACGTCCAACGGAGAAGTTCAGGTCGCTGATGTTTTCGGCGACGCTGAGCATCTTCTCCAGAATCGGAGGGAGGTCGAAGTAGCTCATGACGGACTCCCGTTCTGTTGAAGATTGGCTCGCGTACGGTACCACCACACGTCCCGCGAGACAACCGTACGCTTCTGCGGGCGTTTCCGAGGGAGCTGTTCTTCCTTTCGTCGATGACGTGAGTTTGGACTATGATCGGGGCTCGGCAAGGGGGGCGCCATGCCTTGGGCAGCCTCAGACTCCTGAATGAACACATCAGACACAGCATCCAAGAAGTCCGTCCTGAAGCGCCTGCTGGCCGAGCGCAACCAGCAACCGGACCGCGTTGCTGAGATCGACGAGCAGATACGCCAACTGTTCCAGCGGCGCGCAGCCCCCCTGGTGCTCGACATGAGCGGGTTCTCTAGGCTGACCAATGAGTTCGGCATCATCCATTATCTCGCCATGATCGAGCAGATGGATTCGTCATCGCGTCCTGCGGTGGAAGGCAACGGCGGCACGGTCATCAAACAGGAGGCGGACAACCTCTTCGCCGTCTTCGACACGCCTCGACGCGCGGTCGAAGGTGCCCTCGACATATTTCGGTCGTTCCAGGCCGTGAACGCCTCGGTGCCGGAGAACCGCGACCTCTTCGGATGCATCGGTATCGGCTTCGGAGACTTGCTCATAATCGGCGATGAAGACGTCTACGGCGATGAAATGAACATCGCGTGCAAGCTCGGTGAAGACCTCGCCACACCCGGCGAAATCCTGCTGACGCCGGCGGCTTACAATGCGCTCGAACCGGGCCGTTTCGATTTCGAGGCGATCGAATACACCATCGGCGGACTGACGATCCCGGCGTTCCGATTCATCCGGCCGCGTTACGACCTCGAAGCTCCAGTCGACGGCGACTGAATCGCGCAATCGGTGCGTCAGTTCCCGTTCCTGTTCTCCGTTACGTGATCCCCGGTCCTCGAGCCGCGAGCGGCAGCGAGCGTCCCAAGGACGGTGCCTGAAACCACAGACTCGTCGTTTGTGCACGTGACGAGCCCCCGTCAAACGGGATGGCGTCCGTCGTCGGGACCGTCCGTGGGACGCTCGCTACCGCTCGCGGCTCAAAAAAGCGGCGACCACTCGCCGCGAGCCGCGAGCGTCCCACGGACGGCGCATGGAACCGCAGACTTTTTTCAGTCGCTCGACGGCGACAACGCGAGATACGCCCGGACGCGTGCTTCAACGGACGATCCCTTTCGCAGGTCGCTTACTACGGCAATCGAATCCGCACCCGAGGCATACACTGCCGCCGCATTCTCGATCGTGATGCCCCCGATTGCAACGAGCGGCAATGCGGCCACAATCGACCGAATTGCGGCCAGTCCTTCGATTCCGACGACCGGGTCCGGATTGACCTTGGTGGTCGTTGCGAAGATCGGACCGAACGCAACGTAGTCGACCGGCAACACTGCCGCTGCCGATGCCTGCAACGCCGAATGAGTCGACACGCCGACGATCGCCGCGGGGCCGAGGATCTCGCGTACGGCATCGGCCGGCAGGTCTTCCTGCCCCACGTGAGCTCCGTCCGCGCCAGCCGCCAGCGCGACGTCGACACGATCGTTGACGATCAACTTCGCGCCAGCCGGCCGCGTGAATTCGAGCGACGCCACGACCATCTCGTAGAGCTCGCGACCCGAAGCCTGCTTGTCGCGGATCTGTATGAGGCCTACTCCAGCGCGCACGAACTCGCAGACCTGGTCGACGTGCGACCCCGTCGCCGAAGCATCGGTCAGGGCGTAGAGACGGGGGAACGACATTACGGCGAGCCAATGCCTATCGGTCGAAGAACGTCTCCATGAACCGCGTCGAGATGTCGCCGGACTGGAACTGCTCGTCGGCGAGAATCTGCATGTGGAGCGGGATCGATGTCTTGATGCCCTCGATGATCGTCGCCTCGAGCGCACGCTGCATGCGCGCGATAGCGCGCTCGCGCGTTCGCGCATGCGTGACGATCTTCGCAACGAGCGAATCGTAGTGCGGCGGCACTGTGTAGCCCGCGTAGGCGTGTGTGTCGACGCGAACTCCGGGCCCGCCCGGCATGTTGAGCGCCGTGATCTTCCCGGGCGACGGCGCGAAAGTACGCGGATCTTCCGCATTGACCCGGCACTCGATCGAATGGCCCGTGAACGTGACGTCTTCCTGCCTGAAGTTCAGCGGCTCGCCGGCCGCGATAAGGATCTGGGCGCGGACGAGATCGGCATTCGTGACCATCTCGGTCACCGGGTGCTCGACCTGGATGCGCGTGTTCATTTCCATGAAATAGAACTCGTGGCGCCCGCGGTCATAGAGGAACTCGATCGTCCCGAGACTCTCATAGCCGATGTGCTTGCAGGCAGCGACAGCCGCATTGCCCATTGCCTCTCGCTCAGCCGGCGTCAGCGCCGGCGACGGCGATTCCTCGATGAGCTTCTGATGCCGGCGCTGTACCGAGCACTCACGCTCACCGAGATGGACGACGTTGCCGTGTGAGTCAGCTACCACCTGGATCTCGATGTGGCGCGCGTCGCCGACGTAACGCTCCATGTACATCGATCCGTCACCGAAGGCTCCGAGCGCCTCGTTCGAGGCCGCCTCGTAGGCACCGACGACGTCCTTCGACTCGTGCACAATGCGCATCCCGCGTCCACCGCCACCGGCCGACGCCTTGAGCATGAGCGGATAC
>CAZXLQ010000253.1:0-7883 GCA_964641945.1 uncultured Clostridia bacterium | reverse complement strand
CGAGCGGGCGGTAGGAGTCCGGCGGTTTCGTCTTCTCAACTCTGCGCCTTTGCGAGTCTTTGGCGTCTTTGCGAGAAACCTGTACTCGAGACTGGTTTCTCGCAGAGACGCAAAGGACTCGCAAAGGCGCAGAGACTTCTAGAACCGGTACTGCACGTCGAACTGCACGTGATTCGTCCATCGGTTGTCCGCCGCCGTCGTCGCAAGGCGTCGATGCGCGAAGTACCTCGATGCGAACTCGACCTGCCTGCGCAGCATGTACCGGGCTCGGGCCGAGTGCGTCACGCTGTTCGTCTGGATCAGCATCTCGGAATCCATGAAGACGGACGGGAACGCCTCACGCTCGACCTTCCAGAATGCATAGTCGAACGACCAGTCGCCCTGCTCCTGACGCCGACCGATGATCGCCTCGAGTTGTCCGCCGTCCTTCTGGTTGTTGAACGCGCTCGTGTTGTGTATCCAGTCGGCTCGGAGCACGATCGGCCAACGACCGTCCTTTCCCGGACCCGCATTGCGGAGTTCGACGATGGCATCGATCACGCGGTAGTCGGACCGGTATTCGGGAAGGCCCGTGAAGGGATTGACTACGACCGTGTTCGTCGTGCCGTACTCGAACCCGGCATTTACGACTCCCGGCGACACCGCCACCGCAACCGGTATCACGTTGACCTGTTCGAAGTCGTGAAACGTCCCGGCAAGCGTCAGCCCCCAGTCGTCCGAGAGTTTCCAGTCCGTCAGTATCTGGCCTCCGAACAGCACCGCATCGGCGCCGACCGTGCGCTCCCGGTACGGTAGCTGCCAGGCGGTGAATTCGACGGATCGCAGGACTCCGCCCTTCGGGACGCCGACGGCGAGCGCCTGCGCAAGGCCTTCGGGCTGCAGATCTTCGTCGAACGTCAGGGCCGTGCGTTTCCACGGAGCCTCGAACTTGCCCATCCAGAGATCGAGGTTGGCGGCCTCGGTCTTCGTGTCGAAGTGCAGGTAAGCGCGGTCGATGCCAATCGGCTTGCGGTTGTAGAAGTCGGTCAACGTCTGCTGCGGACTGATCGGGTTGTTGAAGCTTCCGGAAGCCAGCCGAATGCCCCAGTCGAAGTGCTGCCCGATGTCTCCCGCCAGTTGCGCGCGAACGCGGAGCCGAAGGCGATTGCGGGCCGGCACGTCGACCGGCAAGTCGAACCCCTGGTTGAAGAATCCCTCGTATCTGGCCTGGATGTCGCCCGTAAGGCGAAGCTTGCCCCATCGCTTCACGAGCTCGTCCACCTTCTTTTCGAGGGCTTCGTCGGCCGGCTTCTGAACGGCAACCGGCGCGGCTCCCTCCGGCCCAACTGCAACGGTCGCCGAGGCGACAGTGGGTGCTTCCGAGTCCGTCGACGTCACGGCCTGGAGTCGGCGATCCAGCTCGTCGAGCAGCCGCGACTGGCGATCGACAATGATTCGAAGGGCCTCGACTTCGCCACGGAGCATGTCGACCTCCGTAGTTCCCGAGAGCGGCGCGGACGAAGTGCCCGTGGAAGTTGCTGCGGAAGAACCGTTCGTTGACAGCGACGCCGGCTGTTGCTGCGCCGCGAGGGCAGGAGCCGCTGCAGGTACGACGGCGATGACGATTGCGATCAGCGGAAGTGAGAGTCTTCGCATGGGGAGAGCTCCTTCGCGAGGGTCGACGTGTAGGTGTAAAGCCTATCGAACAGGTAGGAGATAGCGCGGATCGGCGTGAAGGTCAACCCAATTCGACGACAAGGCGTTGCCGACCATGTGCTCTCTGTACGGCAGCGCCGCTTCACAGCTAACGGAAGCGGTCCCGCGGACTCAGGTGTACACCTTCGCGCCAGCTTCGCTCGCAAGGGGGTAATGCGGCATGACCCGGTAGTCCTTGAGTCCCACGACCACGCGATCACCCGGCGAGAGTTGCATCTCGGACGCATCCCACTTAGACCGCGTCGCGATGACGGGTACCGTGTCGGAGAACGACTCGTCGACGAGCAGGAGTGTCGAGCTCGTGCCGGCTTCGCCCGCGCGCAGCGGCCGAAGCTTGAGCTGGATTATGAGGCGCTCAGAAGGACCTATGTACGAGACGTCCTCGATCCAGCCGGTGCCGAGAAAGTGGGCGGCGTCGAGGAACTGGGGCTGGAACCCGAGTACGAGGTCCTCCGGTCGAACGATGGCCTTCACGGGCTGGCCGTCTTCCAGCGGACGGATGCCGTCGGGCGGATCGAGGCGCATTGCTCCGAGCATTACCTTCCCGCCGCGGTACCGGCCGAGGAGCACGTTCGCGGCACCGAGAAAAGTCGCGACGAACTCGTTGGCCGGGTGGTTGTAGACGTCGAACGGCGTCCCGATCTGTTCGATTTTTCCTTCGTTGAGAACGACGATCCGGTCCGCGAGCTCGAGCGCTTCCTCCTGGTCGTGCGTGATGAACATGGCCGCCAGGTTGACGGTCTTTAGGGTGTGGCGAACCTCCCGTCGCAACTCGGTGCGCGTGACGGCGTCGAGCGCGCTGAACGGCTCGTCGAACAGCATTGCATCGGGCTTGATCACGAGCGCACGGGCCACGGCCACTCGCTGGCGCTGACCTCCGGAGAGCTGCGAAGGCACCTTGTGCCGATGCGCCCCGAGTCGCGTGAGGTCGAGCATCGTCTCGAGCTTCCGCGCGATTTCCTCGCGGCCGACGTGACGCACGCGAAGTCCGAACGCTATGTTCTCTTCGACGGACATGTGCTGGAACAACGCCTGTTCCTGGAACACGACGCCAAGCCGCCGGTCCTGCGGCTGCAGCCCCGTCGACACCTGTCCCTTCAGCAGAATCTCGCCGGAGTCCGGCCGGTCGAGCCCGGCGATCAGCCTCAGAAGCGTGGTCTTGCCGCTCCCCGACGGGCCGAGCACGACGAGCATTTCACCGGGTGGAATGTCGAACGACACTCCATCGAGAACGACCTGGCGGCCGAATCGGCGCCGAACGTCGAGCACGCGGATAGACGGAACGGTGGTCTCGGACGGGTCCGGAAAACTCGTGTCGGAAAGAGAATCCTCGTTGGTCTGGTCCGGCATGACTCGATTCACCTGACGATCGGAAGATCGGGCTCGCCACGAACGAGCGACGAGTCTAGCACCTTCATCTCCCACCGCGGTAGTACAAGATCGATGAAGGCGCATGAACATTAAGTTTGACTTTCACGGGTGCGGCGAATAATCTCCGACCAAATCCATAGGATCTAGACCATGAACGTCTCAACGAAAAGTGAATACGGCCTTCGGGCGCTCATCTACCTTGCGACCAATGCGGATCGCGGCGCCGTTCCGGCTCGCGAAATCGCGGAGCGGTGGCATGTGCCGGTCAAGTATCTCGAGCAGATTCTGAAGAAGCTGAAGGACGGAGGCTTCGTCGAGAGTCAGCTCGGTGTCGACGGCGGCTACCGCCTCTCGCGTCCGGCGGCGCTGATCGTGACCGGCGACGTGATTCGGTCTCTCGACGGCACTCTGGCGCCGATGGGCTGCGTCAGTTCGACGGATTATTCGCCGTGCGAGTTCGAGGTCGATTGCGGTCTCAAGGTGCTGTGGTCGCGTACGCGCGCGGCGATCCTCGGGGTTGTTGATCAGACCACCGTGGCCGATCTGTGCCAGCCGCCTGTCTCATCGGGCACCGGCCAGGTCGTCCGGATGCGGAAGAAGGGCTGACCCGTTCGGGTCTCGGCAAGCAGTGCCGCAGGCATGCGGCTATAACCTACTATCCAACTAGGCTTTCGTGGCAGCGGGGGAACCATGCAGAAGCGAGGGAATCAGGATTGCTGTCGTGGCGTCATCCGCGGGGCGCGCCTCCGGGTCTGGTCCGTGTTTCTCGTCCTTTTCGGGAGCGCAATGCTCGTCGTGGCATGCGGTTCGCCGCCCGTCACGGGTGGTTCAGTCACGATTGTTCTAGGTGCGTACACCACGCCTCGAGAAGCGTATGCGAAGGCGGTCATTCCGGCGTTCCAGAAATACTGGAAGGAGAAGTCCGGGCAGGACGTGACGTTTCAGGAGTCCTATCAGGGCAGCGGCGCCCAGGCTCGCGCCATCATCGGAGGATTCGAGGCCGACATAGCGGCGTTGTCACTCGAGGAGGACATCGAGAAGATCCGAGAGGCAGGGCTGATCACGCACGACTGGAGAGGCAAGCCGAACGGTGGAATGGTCACGACATCGGTCGTCGTCATCGCGGTCCGGAAGGGCAATCCTCTGGGAATTAAGGATTGGGCGGACCTCGCACGACCGCAGCTCAACGTGCTGACGCCGGATCCGAGCACGTCGGGTGGCGCGAAGTGGAACATCTCAGCGCTTTACGGGGCCGCGCTTCGCGGCCACGCCGGGGTGGAGGCAAACAATCCCGCGGCAGCAGCCCGTGTGTTGGCGGACGTGTTCCGCAATGTCTCTATCATGGACAAGGGCGCACGCGAGTCGATCACGAACTTCGAGAAGGGCGTTGGGGACGTTGCGATCACGTACGAAAACGAGGTCCTGGTTGGCCGACAGGCCGGACAAACCTACGAATACGTGATTCCGACGTCGACAATCCTCATCGAGAATCCCGTTGCACTAGTCGACGTCAACGTCGACAAGCACGGCGTCCGTCCGGTAGCCGAGGCCTTCGTCGAGTTCCTTTCGAGTCCCGCAGCGCAGCGTGCCTACGTGACGTACGGTCTTCGACCGCTCGACCCGACAGTCGCCGGTGAATCAAATACGACTTTCCCTCCCATCAAGGACCTATGGAAGATCGATTACCTCGGTGGATGGCCCAAGGTATCGAATGACGTCTTCGGGGCGGAAGGCGTCTTCACGAAGACACTAGCTGCTATTCACGCAGCGAAATGACAACGCAGGCGACAGCGCTTGTTCCGCCGCGTGTGGAGCTGCTCCGACCGTGGGGCCGCTGGGGGCTGCGCATGACAGCGATCACCTATCTCCTCCTGGTGATCGTCGCACCGCTCTCGGCGGTTCTCGCGAATGGATTCGGACGGGGACTCGAGGCGTTCGTTCGCGACGTGACGAGCCCGGTGGCGCTGTCGGCACTCAAGCTCACGCTCCTCGTGGCCGTGATCACGACACTGATCAACGCGTTGATGGGAACACTCACGGCCTACGCGCTCGTGCGGTACGAATTTCCCGGAAAGTCGCTGTTGAATGGGATCGTGGATCTTCCGTTCGCGATTCCGACGCTTGTCACCGGCGTGATGCTGGTGGTGCTCTACGGGCCGCAGCAGTTGATTGGCCAGTGGCTGCTCGGCATCGGTATCGAAGTGATCTTCTCCACGCCGGGAATCGTGCTCGCGATGCTGTTCGTGACGTATCCGTTCGTCGTACGAACGGTTCAACCGGTACTCATCGGCGCCGAGGTCCGCCAGGAAGAGGCGGCCTTCAGCCTCGGAGCGAGCAAGTGGACAGCGTTTCGCCGCATCCTGCTGCCGACGCTTGCGCCGGCCCTCATCTCTGGATGTCTTCTCAGTTTCGCCCGGGCGCTCGGCGAATTCGGCTCGGTGGTGATCGTCGCTGGAAACATCCCGAACGTGACGTTGACGGCTCCCGTGCATATCTACGGCCAGATCGAGTCGCAGAACCAGAATGGCGCCAGCGCCATGTCGACGGTGCTGCTGGCGCTGTCGTTCGTCTTGATGCTCATCATCGATACGATGCAGGCGCGAAGGACGGTGGGACGTGGCGAATGAGGCGGTACTCAGGCTCGAGGGCCGGTCGAATCGACGACCACGGCAGCGAATCGGCGAGGTCGTGATCATCGTGCTGGTCCTCGCATATGCCGGCGTGCTGCTCATAGGACCGCTGGCGGCGATCGTCTGGGGGGCGTTCTCGAGCGGCATCGGCGAGTTCATCGCGCAGTTGACGTCGCCGAACGCAATTGCGGCGCTTCAGCTCACGCTCTTTCTCGCGACCGCGGCGACGGCGATCAACACGGTCTTCGGGGTGTGCATCGCGTGGGTGCTCGTTCGGGACAATTTCCCAGGGAAGCGCTTTGTGAACGGCCTGGTGGACCTGCCTTTCGCCGCGTCGCCGGTGATCGCGGGCTACATGCTGATCCTGCTGTTCGGACGCAATGGCTGGCTCACGCCGGTGGCGGACCTGCTCGGCTTCAAGATCGTGTTCGCGGTTCCGGGGATGCTGCTCGCTACGCTTTTCGTCTCGATGCCGTTCGTTGTGCGCGAGGTGATGCCGTTGCTGGCGCACGTCGGCACGACTCAGGAGATGGCCGCGTACACGATGGGAGCCGGGCCCTGGCAGACGTTCTGGAGGGTGACGCTGCCGTCCATACGGTGGGGACTCTTCTACGGGATATCGTTGACGTTTGCACGGGCGATTGGTGAATTCGGCGCCGTGCTGGTGGTCAGTGGCGGAGTTACCGGATACACCGAGACAGCTACGCTGTTCATCTTCAGGGCGCTCGACGACCGCAATCCGGCGGGAGCATATGCGATGGCGCTGACACTCGGGTTGACGTCGTTCGTGGTGCTTCTGCTGATGGAGTACTTCAAGAAGCGCTCCGAGCCGGCGGCGACGTAGGCGAGTCGGGTTCTTCCCTTCGCGCCTTTGCGGGTCCTTTGCGACTTTGCGAAAAACTCGTCCTCACGTCAGAAGAGTTTCTCGCAAAGACGCAAAGGACCCGCAAAGGCGCCAAGGTTCAATATCCAATCGGCGCCTTGTCCGCCTACCCGATCTGGATCCCCATGCTCTCCAGGAACTTCGTCGGCTTGTCGCCGCCGATCAGCGCGAAGATATAGTCGTTCGGAATCGTGTCCGTGGCCTTCGCCTTCGACGCGTCCCGCTCGCGCGCACTCATCAGCAGCACTTCACCGGGCCGGATCTCCTTGATCGTCTTCCGGAAGTGCACCTTGATCTTGCCCTCGTCGATGCACTCGTAACAGAGCATCTTGTTGCCGAGCTTCAGGTCGCCCTTGAAATCGCTCCGGATGACGAGCGTCACGTCGTTGTCGCGCCACCCGACGATCTGAGTGCCGTCCTCCGACCGATATGCCGCAAGGTCGACGGCAGCCTCGATCGACGAGTTGCCGGCGCCGACCACGATGCAGCGCTTGCCCTTGAAGAGGTTCGGGTCGCTGAGCCGATACTTGACCTTCTCGTCCTCGTACGGCGGCGGAACGGATGTCGGATATTCGCTCCCGCACGACTCGCATACGCGGGCCTCTGTCGTTCGGGGCACACCACACTTCACGCAGAATGCCGTCATGACAGGGTTGCTAGGCGTCACCGTCAGCTTCAGGTCTTCGCCCTCGACACGCAGCCGCATCGGCGTGCCGCGGCCGCCGACCGCGATGACCACGGTCCGCGTACGGTATTCGGCACTCTGCTTGGTCTTGTCGGAGTCGCTGCGGACGACGAACACGTCGCCATCGGCCTTCACGCTCTTGACCGTCTCGTATTCGTTGATCTTGAGCCCCAGCGTCTTCACCGTGTCGAGCCACGATCCGATCATCGCTTCCTTCGAGTTCCCGATGCCCGGGAGCTCGATGCCGCCCTTCGTCTCGACCGTGTCCGGCTTGAAGAACACGTATTTGCCGGCCGGATACGCCTGGATCGTCGCGACGACCTTGTCCTGCTCGATCGTCACGTAGCGCAGCCCCTGCTGCTTCGCCATTGCCGTCGCCGACAGTCCTCCCGGGCCGGCGCCGACGATCACCACGTCGTACTCCGCGTTTCCAGCCGCCGGCTTCTTCTTGAGATCCTCGGCAATGAAATCGACGACCGAGCCACCTTCATTGATCGCATTCTTGATGAGCGGCACGCCCGACACGTCGCCGATCAGGTAGATGCCCGGCACGTTCGTCATGAACCTGTTGTCGCGCTTCGGGACCTTGCGCTCCGGAATCTTCTTCGTCGTGTTCACG
>CAZXLQ010000252.1:0-7886 GCA_964641945.1 uncultured Clostridia bacterium | reverse complement strand
GGGCAGCCTCACGATTCTCGCCACGGCTATCGTCGGGAGTGGCAGTCAGATGGACGAAGTCATCTTCCAGGAGTTCAAGGGAACGGGGAACATGGAGCTCGTCCTGGATAGGAGGATCGCCGAGCGCCGCGTGTTTCCGGCCATCGACGTCGCCCAGTCCGGAACGCGCAAGGAAGAGAAGTTGTTCGACGCGTGGGAATTGCCCAGAATCCGGGCACTCCGGCGCGCTCTATCGACTCTCAAGCCCACCGAGGCCACGGAGGCCCTGCTCAAGTCCGTCCGGGATTCAAGCTCGAACCGGGAACTGCTGGAACGGATTCCGATCGAGGAGTAACGCCTTCAGGTCACGGCCTGTAAAGCCGATCCGCATGGAACATCGCGATGCCTTCTCGGCTCGCGTCGATCTCGAGCTTCGATTCCGAGTGACTCTTGAGTGCGACGCCGGGATCGATCTCGATGCGATAACGACCCGCGAGCATGGCCGCAATCCGGCTCGTGGCGCTGCGGACCTCGCCGGGACCCATGGCCTGGGAAACCCCTCCGGTCGCCTTCGAGATGTCGAGTAGTTTCGACTTGGCATTCAGCTTCGACTGGTTCTGTGCGTTCCAGGTGGGATCCATGACTATCAGGCTGTAGAGCGGAACGCCCGCTAGACCCAGGGTCCGTATGACGTCTTTCGTCGAGGCCTTGCTTGCGGTGTCCACACCGTCCGAAACGACGACGAGCACGGTACGATCGCCTATGCCTTGCTGAACGATCGACTCGCCCATGAACTTGAGGATCTCGAGAAGCGCTGACTCGCCGGATCTCGAAATGTTCTTCAGCGCCGCCTCGATCATCGGGGGTTTGGCGGGTCCGTTGTACAGCTGCACGATCTGGTCGCTGAACCCGAGCACCACGAAGTTGCTGTCGCCAGCGAGGTGATCGGCGAGGGTCGACACGCACTGTGTGTTCCAGATCAGCTTCTGCGGTCCCCGCGCCCAGGTCGCGCTTGAGTCAACCAGGACGATGATCTGCTTCGGCGCGCCGAGGTGAGATACCTTGGTGACGGTCGCCCCGCCGGATTCGATGCGGGCCCTCAGCTCGGTAACGGTCAGGTCGGGCACAGGCCTGCCGGATGCGTCCAGCGCCGAGACCGTTACGGCGATGCTGCTGGCGCCTGCGGATGACGGCGTTGCGCTCGTTACAGTCCGTGCCGATCCGGCCAGGATCGACAGTGAAACCGCAGCAACGATTGCTACCGCTCGATGCGAGATTCCAGAAAATGCGACGCGCTTCATGGGCCCCCTCCTTCGCGCTCGATCCAACAGAGTGCGTGCGAAGTTCCGAAGCGAATGGTGATCAACCCGGGCCAGCTCGAGACCGGGATCGACACGGATTCGTCGTCAGCTCTGTTCTAAATTAGACAAATCGGCAATCGGATAGGAAAACTTTAGTACCGGACGAAATTTCGTTCAGCCGACCCCGTCCATTGGTTCGTGCCGTTCCCCATTCCCCTCTCGTCGGTGGGACGCACCGCCTGGTCCCCGGTCCCCGTTACTCATTCCCCGTTCCTCGAGCCGCTAGCGGTAGCGAGCGTCCCACGGACGGTCCCTGAAATCGAATATTCATCGGCTCAAAAGGACGGAGGTATTCGGAACCGTTCGATCGTCCTTGGGACGCTCGCTACCGCTCGCGGCTCAAAGAACGGGGAGAAACAAACGAAAAAGACCGGCCACCTGGCCGGTCTTGATGCGGATGAGAGGATTTGAACCTCCACGCCCCGAAGGGCACTAGGTCCTGAGCCTAGCGCGTCTGCCATTCCGCCACATCCGCAAATCGAAGCGATACATTGCCTCGGCGCGCGTTTGGTGTCAAGACATCACGTCTGTCCGCCACGACGATACTGGCGAGACTGTGGTACAACCCTTGGTCTCGAGCATCGCCCGAGGTCTCCGGAGAACCACTGGTTTCATGCAGGCAGCAGACGCGTCGTCCGACAAGCGTGGAGAGTCGTCGATCGATTCAACCGCACCTCTCGAGTCTTCGAGCTCTCGCTTGGCGGGATTGTCCGAGGTTGTCGGCACTTTCGCTTCAGCCGGCCTCGTCGGCGGATTCCTCGTCTTCGCCCTGGAAGCGGTCGATCGCCTCGCGACACTCTGGCCGAGCTTCAATACAACCTCGGAATCGCTCGTCTTCGTGCTGTACCTTGCTCCGGCGATTATTCTGGGTCTCGTTGCAGGTCTCGTGACAGGACCGCTGCTCGCGGCGTTCGTGGCTCCGATTTCGATCCTCGAGCGGCTGCTCTCGCGATTCCTTGGAGCACGGGCGGCGTTGGCATCGAGCGTCTTGTACGCCGCCACGATCGCGCTCCTCAGCGGGCTCGCCATCACGGTATCGCTGCGCGCGATAGGCGTGCGTTCGCTTCGACGCGTCGGACTGACGTTGTCGCTGTATTTCATGGACGCCAACGCCCCGATTCTCTCGCAACTGGCACAAGCTGCGGCGGGCTGGATATTGCCACTGCTGGTCGCGGCAATCTTCGCGGCGACCCTCGGCGTCATTCTGGCGTCGCGAATGGTCGTCCCCGGTCCCTCGCGACTCGGCACGTCCCCGCGGCTCGTGGTCACAGCCATCGGCGCAATCGGCCTCGGGGCTCTTTACCTCGTCGATTCGCGCTTCGAATACGCACGGTACGATACGCTAGTCCACATTCCGGCCTCTGCGCTGCAGTACATCCTCGCCGCGTTTCTCGCTGCTGTCGTGTTGAAGGGACTCCGGAATCCGGACCGTCGCCGAAGCGCCTGCCTGCTGTCGCTTGCCATCCTGATCTTCGCACTGCTCTCGAGCGCGTTCGTGGCACTTCACATCGGCTCGAACGAGAACCTCAAGGCGCTGCTCTGGCGCCGGTCCGTCGTTGCGCGCCGGGTCTATCAGGTTGCCGTTTTCCTGGCGGACCGGGACCGCGACGGCTACTCGTCGTTCCTTGCAGGCGGCGACCTCGACGACGGTGACCCGAACATCCACCCCATGGCCACTGAAATCCCCGGCAATGGTATCGACGAGAACTGCATCGGCGGGGACCTCGCCGCAGCGCCAGCCGCGCCGCAAACCGCCTCGACGACCGGACCGGCGCGGGGCAAACGATTCATCCTCATTGCGATCGACACCCTCCGCGCCGACCGCATGAGCCTCTATGGCTATGGGCGATCGACGACGCCTCGCATCGACGAACACGCTCGCGCGGGACTCGTCTTCGAAGGGTCCGCCAGCTCGGGGACAAATACGGCTGTCTGCTTCGCGGCAATGCAGACCTCGGCATTTCGGGCCCATGTTTTCGAGCCGTGGCGCTTCCGGCTCTTCCCGACACTCGAGAGAGCCGGTTACCGGACGGGCCAGGTCAACGCCGTGGTCGAGGATAAATGGCTACGGGCAAAGCACAGTTCCACGCCGTATCGTCGCGTGATTCTCGACGGTATTCGTGACTTTCCACACGACACTGGAGAGGCATTCTGGGATGCCGACAAGGTGACCGACGCGGCGATCGAATATCTGTCGGCGCTCCCCGCGGGTACGCCGAGCGCCACGTGGGTGCACTACTTCGATCCTCACACACCTCGACGGAAGATGGCGCCATTCGACTTTGGAGACTCGGCTTCCGACATGTACGACTCGGAAGTTGCGTTCGCAGATCATGAGGTTGGGCGATTGCTCGACTGGTTGTCTGCGTCGGATTCGATGAAGGACACGATCGTCATCCTCACGGCGGATCATGGCGAGGCCTTCCTCGAGCACGGCATGGACTTTCACGGAAACCGGCCGTATGCGGAACAGATCGATGTGCCGTTCATCGTCTGGGCACCCGGGCTCGCACCCGGCCGCACGGCGGCTCCGTCGAGTGTCGTCGACATCGCACCCACGGTTTTCGATTTTCTCGGGCTCGGACCGATTCCGGGCGCTGCCGGCCAGAGCCTGTTCTCGCCGGTGCCCGCAGACCGTCCCATTTTTGCCGAGACGCCGCTCAACATCGTCGACGGACCCTTCCGTGCTTTTGCCGTCAAGCAGAACGGCTGGAAGCTGATCTACGACACGGTTGGCAATACGACGGAGCTCTACGATCTGGAGCGCGATCCGCTCGAGCTGCGAAACCTGGCGGACATCGAGCCGGACCGCACTGCGAAAATGAAGGCCACGCTCGCTCACTGGCTCGATACGACGCGTTCCATCTCAACTGCGACCGATGCGCTGGCGATTCTCGATAACGAATGAGTACCGTACCAACGGCGCACCGTTGCGAGTCAGAACTTCTTTGTGAGTCTCTTGAGCGCCCGCAAGACCCGGAAGATGGGTCCGCGTCTTCTGCCGCCGCGCATGCCACCCATGTCACCTGGCGTCCCGTATTGCGTATCGAACGGCCGGCGCGCCAGCGCGTCCTCGTAACCGGCGCTGAGACCATCCTTGAAGCCCGCCGCATATTCCAGTTGGTCGCCTGAACCCTTCGAGTATCCGACAAGGCCCCGACTGAACTCTTCGCGATCCTCGATCGCAATGCGGATGCCTTTTTCGGCGTGACGTTCACCCTTGCCATACCCGAGCCGGTAACCGGTCTTGAAGCCGGTGTCACGTCCGGATGTCTGCTTCATTCCTGGCGGTGTCTCGCCGATTCGCGAAGTAAGCTCCGGCGGCACTCGCATTCGATTGTGCTCGAATCTGTTCTCGCCACGGACGAGGACACAGCCGTAGTTCTCGAGTGACATTCCCTGGCCGTCGATAGAGACGCCGGGGTAGACCCGAACGTCAGTCGACGTGAAGCGGGCGCCGATGCCGAGCCGCGTCAGTTCCGATTTGTTCGGTCCCGAACCATGCACGGTGAGATTCGAGAAAAGTATGAACTGCCCCGCCTTGATCGTCATTTTCGCAATGACGTCGTCGCCCCCGATCGGGCGGGCGAGCCTGTAGTTGCGTCCGAAGATTCCGTCGGTACCGGCGTCCTTGACCGTCTCGAGCCGCCCTTCGAGGTGCGAGCCCGCAATGAGCTCGACGCAGCCGTTTTCGATCGTTGCATCGTCGAGGGCGATCCACGCCGTGATGGTGACGGGCGGATCGATGGAAGGCACGCGGAACGGGCCAGGGAAGTTGTAGTCCTGGTGCCAGAGCGTTTCGCCGTCGCCGGGCTTCTTGTAGAACATCTGCGTGCGCCAGAGCAGGATGTCAGGTCCCAGAAGGCTCGCGAGTCGCTCGACGATCGCCGGTTGGCTGCAGAGATCGTAGATCGGGCGCGCGACGAGGTGCCAATCGCGCCGCGACACAACTCCATAGACGGGCGAAGTTTTCTCGACGCACTCCTCGTCGATGAGTTTTCGTGCGGCTGCCAGGAGCTCAGGGGCATCGAGGTCGAATGGGCCAACATAGCCGTTCGCCTGGAAGAATTCGGTCTGATCGGGTGTAAGCGCGATCGGGTCAGGCATCGTTTCGGTTCCTGTGGTCCGTGGAACGCGGACGTGTGATCTTCTGATTACGGAGGCGACGACTAGCGCTCTCCGTTTCCGCGCTGACGTTCGAGGCGGCCAGCCTGTCGGAAGAGGCGGTTGATACCGTACCACTGGCCGATATCGCGTTCGACCATCTGCTCGAGCGGCGCCACGAGCAGGCGTCCGAGCTCCTCGGGTGGCAATGACGTTTCGGGCAATTCCACGAGTTGCGAGTCGATTCGCAACTGCGTCGGATCGTCGCCCGTCCTCGTCACGCCCGCGAGTAATCGCGCACCGGTCCGCTGGGCAAGCTGCGCAAAACCGAGCGAAATCGGAACCTTGACGCCGAGGAACTCGACCATCGTCGGACGCTGTGTGAGCCGGCCGTCGATGACGACGAATATCGCCTTGTTTTCCTTGAGACCGCGCAGCGCCTGCACACCGCTCGTGAGGTCTCCCGCCTCGACGAGTTGCGCACCGGTCGCCCTCGATGCGTCAGAGTGCTTCTGCTGCAGCCCGGTATTGCTTTCTCCGCGCAACAGCCCGACGTACGGATATCCGAGCTCCGCGAAGAGCACGGGAGACCACGACGGGCGGCCGTAGTGAAGGGTGTAGACGATCACTCCCTTCCCGCCGGCGAACGCCTCGTCGGCGAGCCGTGACACACGCTCGACGCTCTCGCGCTCGTGCATTTCGACGATCTGGGCGCCCGTCATCCGGGTCAGCCGGTGTTTGTCGACGGCAACCCAGGCACGATGATGGCGCTGGCGACGCACGGCGTCGTTCACCCAGTCATCCGGCTTGTCGGGAAACAGCCGCCGCATGTCCGCCCGCAGCCGGTTCGTCTTTCCTCGCAGAAAGAGCAGGGAGAGTGCGGCCGCTGCCGAGTAGGTCCTTCGCGGCGACAACGTGCCGGCGAGGGTCTCGATCAGTCTTGCAGCGATAGCCTGTCTCATTCGCCGGGCTCGCGGCCGAAGATCAGCGTGACGTTCTGTCCGCCGAATCCGAAGCTGTTCGAAGCCACGAACTCGACGTCGACAGGCCGCGCGACGTTCGGCACGTAATCGAGATCGCACTCGGGATCCGGCGTTTCATAGTTGATCGTCGGCGGCGCAATCTGATCACGAAGCGTCAGCACGGAGAATGCGGCTTCGATGGCGCCGGCCGCTGCGACGAGGTGTCCGGTCATCGATTTGGTCGAGCTGATCGGGATGTTCTTGGCGTGTTCTCCGAGCACGGTCTTGATGGCGCGCGTTTCGGCGGCGTCGTTCTCGACCGTCGAAGTTCCGTGGGCGTTGATGTATCCGATCCGCTCCGGCTCGAGGCCGGCATCCGACAATGCCCGCCGGATCGCCGTTACCGGGCCAATGGCATCCGGACTCATCGCGGTCAGATGGTGGTTCTCGATGCCCGTTCCGTATCCGACGATCTCGGCGTAGATTCGAGCGCCCCGAGCCCGCGCGTGCTCGAGAGACTCGATGACGAGAATCGCGGCGCCCTCGCCGAGCACGAATCCGTCCCGATAGACGTCGAACGGCCGGCTCGCCCGTTTGGGCTCGTCATTTCGGCGCGACAGTGCGCCGAGGTTCGTGAATCCGATGACATCGAACGCCGTGAGCATGCTGTCGGTGCCTCCCGATAGGCAGACGTCGGCGGCGCCTCGGCGGATCATGCGATAGCCCTCGCCGATGGCCTGCGCTCCCGCCGCGCAGGCGGTCAGATAACTCGCCGTTGGCCCCTGTGTTCCGAACTGGGAAGACAGGTAGCTGACCGTTTCGTGCGACTCCTGGAGCAACTGACGCATCGGCGGCTCTTCGTGCGCGAGCAATTCGCCCACCCACGCGGCTTCGTCGAATCGTTCTCCGTTGTACACGTTCGCGAGCGTTCCGCCGATCACGTGTTCGTCGAACTGGAGCTCGTTGCTGCCGAGCGCCAAGCCCACGCGCTCGGGATCGAGGCGGTCCATCACGATTCCGGCATCGCGCAGCGCCATCTGCGTCGCCGCGAGTCCGAATCGAAGTCGGCGGTTGTCGGAGTGAAACGGGTGTTGCGGATCAACGAAATCGTGAACGTCGAACGGCGGAACGAGACCGGCGATGTGGGTTCGAAGCGGCGACGGATCGTAGATGTCGATCGTGCCGATTCCGGAACGGCCGGCCAGGGCCGATTCCCATGACTCTTCGACCGAAAGCCCGATCGGTGAGACCGCGCCGAGCCCTGTGACTACGACTCGCCGTCTCACGATTCGACCTCCCTGAACACGACCGAGGAGCACTGGCCTCCGAAGGAAACTCCATTGGCGAGTGCCACACGAACTCGCGCCGGTAGCGCCTCGATGCCCGTGACCAGTCCGGGTGGGGAGCCGGCATCTGGCTCGGTCGTATTGGCCGTCGGCGGAATCGACTGGGACGCAATCGCGACCAGGGCAGCCGCAGC
>CAZXLQ010000251.1:0-7898 GCA_964641945.1 uncultured Clostridia bacterium | reverse complement strand
TCGCACGAGGGCTCGTTGCACTCGCCCGCGTGCGACCCACGGCTATTTCATTCGACCGCTCCGCGGTCGTCCACGCATCAGCACCGGGCGCGGTAGCACTCGGGTCGATCCCGGGCGCGTGTGTCGACACCTGGCGCCGGCTAACGGAATGGCTGGCCCGAGCGCTACAGCGCCCGGTACCGATGCGTGGGCCGCGCGTCCTCGAGATGGGTCATGACGAACCCATGGTCGTCTCTGTAACGCCGGCTGCCGGCGCGATCCGTTACGCACTGACTGCCCGACCGGCATTAGCGATGTGCGCTATCCGACGCCAGACCTACGGCGCCTTCCGGCCGGCCTCTGACTCGGTCGAGTCGTCGAAGCGTTCGAGCCAGCGCGTAGGGCGAACGAGCGGCGTGAAGCCGTACCTCGTGTAGAGCCCGTGCGCGTCGAGTGTCGCGAGCATGAATCGCCGCAGGCCGACCAAGTCCGGGTGTTCGAGGATTGCCTCGACGAGCCGCTTCCCCAGACCACGCCCGCGATCCGCCGGATCCACTACCACGTCGCAGATCCACGCAAACGTCGCGCGATCCGTGACGACGCGAGCGAAGCCCGCCGGGCGGTCGCCGTCCCACGCCGAAAAACACAACGAGTTCGCGATGGATTTCTCGATGACGTGCCGGGGCCTGTGCTCGGCCCAGTAGGACGCCCCGAGCCATCGCGCGACGGCATCGACGTCGACGCGCGACGGCTCGTCCGTGATTTCGTACCCGGAAGCTTCCGGTCGATCCGCAGCCTCGCTCACCGTGCCGGCGTTGCCGCCTTCTTCGCCGCGCGCTTCGGCGCCGCCTTCACGGCCGGCTTGGCAGACTTCCTGGCCGCGGGTTTCGCCGCAGGTTTCGCGGCGGGTTTCGCTGTGGCCTTTGCCGCCTTCACCGTCGCCTTCGCTGGCTTCGCCGCGGGCCTGCGGGCAGGCTTGGCTTCCGCCGCCTCGAGCGCATTCACCCGCGTCACGAGCTCTTGAAGGTCCGTGCCGGTCGGCAGTCCGAGTCCGTGCAGCACCGACGTCAATCGCTCGTCGATGAGCGCATCGAGCCTCGCGCGCAGTTCCTTCTCCTTGGCTACGGCTTCATTGGCGCCCGACGTGAGCTGCTTCTGACCGGCCGTAACCGCCTTTCCGAGCGCGGCGGCCGCGTGTGTCGGATGCATGAGGAAGTCGAGCAGCATGGACGACGTGTCCTTCGTCCGCTCGACCGCCTCGCGTGCGACTTTCTCGGCGCGGGCGGCCATTTTTCCTGCCTGTCTGGCGGCCTTCTCGAGTTCCGCCTTGCGACCTTCGGTCTTCTTTCGGGATTTCGCCATGGCTGTGATCCTTCGTGAGTCAGGGTTCGTGATCTTCGACCGAGACTATTTTATCTCGATATCATTACCGTGCGCGGTCGCGCACGCGTCGTCTCCAATCCGCAGCGTTAGAAAGAACCCGTGCGCTACCGCGCACGGTACTGATGCACAGGGCTCGCGACGTCACGCTTCCACTCGAAGAACCCGTGCGCTACCGCGCACGGTACCGATGCATAGGGCTCGCGACGTCACGTGTCCTCTCGAAGCCTCACGTTCACGTACGTGTCAATCGGACTTCGGCTTCGCCAGGTGCGCCGCGATCAGCTTCTTCACCTCGTCGAAGACGTCGTTCGGAATGGGCACCGAGAGATTGTACTGCTCGATACGCCAGACCTTGCCCTCGAGGAGCATTACGCCGCTTCCGCGACTCGGTCCAAGGTTCGGCGTCGCGAGGTCCTCCTCGAACCACGCCGTCGTCGGGCCCGGTCCGAGGCCGATCGACCGCCGGACGGGCGTGAAACTCCACGCCTTGCCCTTCGCAAAAAACGGATGCGCATACGCCTGGAACTCCTCCTTCGTCCAGCGCTCCGTCGCGTCGGTGCCCATGAAGAGCGACGTCGACGTCAGGTGGCCGAAGTAACGGGCTTCGTCGGCTGCGGCGGCCGCGGCATGCCAGTCGTCGAGAACCTTGTTGATCGCGTCGCGGGCCCGGCCGTCCTTCGCGTTCATTCCGGACTGGGCATTGCCGGCAGCCGCCCCGGCTAGCGTCACCGCGCCCGCGGCAAGTCCTAGCTCGAGCATCGTTCGTCGCGTCGTCATCGTGCGTTCCTCACTTAGGGTGGAATTTGGACGGAAGGTTCTCGCGCCCCCAGCGCAGCGTCCGCGCCATCCAGACGAGCTCGTCGAGGAAGTCGGCCGCGCGCTTTTCGTATGCCGGATCGAGCAGGTTTCCATCCGCGTCGAACTTCGACTTCACGACCGGGAAGTTGAGGTCCGAGAAACAAACGGCAAGTCCCAGCTCGCGCACCACCGGCACAAGCGACTCGACCACGCGCGTGCCGCCCCACGGGCCGGCCGACACACCAACTAGCGCCACCGCCTTGTGGACATATTCGCGCAGGAGCAGGTCGAGCACGCTCTTGAGCGATCCCGGATAGCCGTGGTTGTACTCCGGAGTGACGATGACGAGACCGTCGGCGCGCACGATCGCGTCGCGCCACTCCGGAAACTGGTCCTTCGTCTCCATGCCGTAATGATCGCGCGGCAGGTCGAAGTCGCGGGGATCGAAAAGGCGTGTTTCGATGTCGACTCGCATCTCCATGACGCCTGCGAGCCAGCGGGCGACGTGTTCGCTCTGGCGTTCCTGACGCGTGGTTCCGAGCAGGACGGGAAGGAAGAGTCGATCTGTCATGTGCTTCTCCACTGGCCTGGCGCGGCCTCGCCCGGCCTATGGGCTCTCGTCGAAGCCACCGTCATCGAAGCCAGGCTCGGGCCCCGGTCCGGGTGGCGGAATCATCGGCATTCCGGGTTCTCCGAACATCATCTCGCCGCTGAACAGCGTCGGCAGGACGTCGCCGTACATGATCGCGAAGACCTTCGGCTTTCCCTCGTACTTCACGAGCATGAAGCGCGGCCACGAGCCGGCCGTGTCCTGCTCGACTCCGTTGATGCGCACGCGGAACGAATAGATCGTGTAGTCCACTTTCTCTTCGGTCCACAACGGCAACGTACCGGCCTTGCGCTCGGAGCCGAGCGACACGAACTCCGCCCGCTTGAAGTCGAGGAGGTTCTCGCCGCCGCTAACCGCCCGGTCGAACTCGGCGTGCAGGAAGTCCATCTCCTCGGCGCGAATCAGGGCGCTGCCCATGGTGTGGCCGCCCGTGAGTGGATTCGCGTTCTTGTCGGGCCTCATTATGAAGTCCGAATGCGTTGCCACGTGTTCGGTGAAGGCTTTCCAGTTGTTCGTCTTGATTGCGTCGAAGGCGGCTTTCGCCACTTTTTCTTCCGGGGGCGTCTGGTCGAGCAGCTGGCATCCGACGAGTGCCACGGCTGCAAACGCGACGGCAATCGTTCGAGTGCATCGATTCAGAGGAGTCATTGGGGGTCCTCCCGTGTGCAGTGCTTCGGGAGCCGAGACGTGGGCTGGATGGCGTCAGGCGGAACGCTTCCAGCGAATCTCCGCTTCCCCGTTGGCGTCGAGTGCGCGTCCGAGCAGCCCGAGAAGTTCTTCCCCGGCTCCGGCAGAGGCGAGCACGTCGAGCGTCGAACGGTTGATGTAGTAGTTGTCGTCGGTGGCCGATTCTTCCTCGAGCTGGTCGACGAGGAGCTGAAACTGTTCGTCGGCGAGCTCGCCCAGTTCGGTACCGGTTGCGTTGTCGAAGATGGTGACCATTGAGATGCCTCGTGCCGGCGGAATCGGTCGGTGCTTCGTGGGGCGATTGTAGCGGAGAAGGGCCCTCCGCGTCTCTGCGAGACCTCTGCGCCTCTGCGAGAAACTCTTTCATTGTCTGAAGAGTTTCTCGCAGAGGCGCAGGGGTCTCGCAGAGGCGCGGGGTCTGTCGACGTTGGACACGATCACCGTCCAGCCGTAGTGCCTGGTCCGTCCGTGGTTGCCCGGCGCGCCGTCACTGTGTTTCGATACTCCGCTTTCGACACGCGCGGTGTCGGCTCAGTCACACGTCTTCCGGAGGATTCCCCATGCGCTTCGTCCGCTCGGTCGCGACGCTCGCCGTCGCCTCGATTCTCGCTTCGCCCGCTCCGTCCGCCCGCGCGGCCTCGGGCCCTCCGGCCGCCGTCGAACCGGTCACCGCCGCCATCTCGGCTGCCAATCTGCGCGCACACGTCCATATGCTCGCCTCCGACGCAATGCAGGGACGCGAGGCCGCGACGAGGGAGCTCGAGATTGCGGGCGACTACGCCGCGTCCGTCCTTGCGCTTGCCGGCGCGGAGCCCGCCGGTGACACGACCGGGACTCCCGACAAGCGAATGCCGACTTACTTCCAGAACTTCGAAGTCAACGAGCTCACGCCGGTCTCGCAGGCGCTTTCGCTCGAGTCACGCTCGGGCGACACGATTCGCCGCTCATCGTTCGAGCCGAAAGTCGACTTCACTACGACCGGAACAGCGACGTCGTCGATCACCGCGCCGCTCGTCTTCGTCGGCTACGGCTACTCCGTCAAGGACGCCGGCTGGGACGACTACGCCGGCGTGGACGTGAAGGGCAAAATCGCGGTTGCGATCGACGGAGGGCCTGGCAAGAGCAACGACGCGTCCTGGTTCTGGAAGCCCGAGAATCGCCGCCGGTACTTCGGCCGCTTCGGCACGATCTACAAGGCGATGGCCGCAGAGAAGGCCGGCGCCGTGGCGCTGATCGTCATCGACGCGCCGAACAGCGACAACCCGCCGTTCACACGCGACATGGCCGAGAACCGGCCTCCGCGCGAGGAGCAGTTCGCGAAGGGCGTCCGCAACCTGCCGCCGCGCCGCGAAATGGTGCTGGCGAACGAGCCCGCGGGAAGCTCGATCCACGGTGGATTCTCGGGCGTCTCGACCGTCCGCGTGACCGAACGCGTCGCCCAGGCGATCTTCGAAGGCACCGGCGAGTCGACGGCGGCCCTCCAGAAGAAGCTCGACGCCGCAATGAAGCCCGCGCCGATGGCACTCGCGGGCCGCTCCATGACCATCGACGTGAAAGTCGACGCGAAGGTGCTTACGACGCGCAACGTGATCGCCAAGGTCACGGGCAGTGATCCGAAGCTGAAGGATGAAGTCGTCGTCATCGGCGCGCACTACGATCACGAAGGCGCGCGCGGCGGCTATGTCTGGGCCGGAGCGGACGACAACGCCTCGGGCACGGCCGCGGTCCTCGAGCTCGCACGGGCCTTCGCGCAGTCGAAGGTGAAGCCGGCCCGCACGATCGTTTTCGCGCTGTGGGCTGCCGAGGAGAAGGGGCTGCTCGGCTCGAAGCACTACATCGACCACCCGGTCTTCCCGATCGACAGGACCGTCGCCTACATCAATCTCGACATGATCGGACGCGACGGCGACCCGGCGGCGGGCGGTGACCCGCACGCGGCGGTCGGCGGGCCGGTCCAGCAGCCGAAGCTGGACCTCTCCGCGAAGAAGATAGATCCGGCGAACTGGATGGCCATCGAGGGCTCGGACACTTACCCGTCGCTCGGAACGATCACCGAGGCAGGCGCGAAACACGTGGGTCTCGAGATCACGTACAAGCCTGCGGAGATCCGGTTTGCCGCAAGTGACCATCTCTATTTCGCGCGCTCGGGCGTGCCGATCATCTCGTACTTCGACGGCGGCCACGTGGACTACCACCAGCCGTCGGACACGCCCGAGAAGCTGAACTATCCGAAGATGGAGAAGGTCGCGCGACTGTGCGCGCTGACGTTGTGGGATCTGGCAGCCGCGCCTGGCCGGCCGGAGAAGGTCGCGCCGAAGCCTGCGGCGGGCGCGCCCGCGACGGGCCGGCCCGGAATGGGTCTGCCGTATTTCGTCGGTGAGACCGGTGACGGTGAAGCTGGCGTCGGGCAGCACGGCGGCCCACCGGTCGAGATGCCGACGCCGAAACCGAAGGGCGCCGACCTGACGCTGCCGGGCGAAAAGCACTTCCGGAACGTGAAGCAGCTCACGTTCGGCGGCGAGAATGCCGAGGCGTATTTTTCGTTCGACAACAAGTGGCTTTCGTTCCAGACCACGCGCGACGGTGTCGAGTGCGACCAGATTTTCGTGATGGGGACCGACGGCTCGAAACTGCGGCGCGTGAGCTCGGGCAAGGGACGCACGACGTGTGCTTATTTCATGCCGGGTGGAAAGAAGGTGCTCTACGCGTCGACGCACCTCGGCGGCGACGCGTGCCCGCCGAAGCCCGACTTTTCGAAAGGTTACGTCTGGGCGCTGTATCCCGAATACGACATCTTCGTGACGGACCTGAAAACCGGGAAGCTCGACCGGCTCACGTCGACACCCGGGTACGACGCCGAAGCGACGCTCTCGCCCGACGGCAGGAAAATCGTCTTCACGTCCGTCCGCGACGGCGACCTCGACATCTACACGATGAACCTCGACGGTTCAGACGTGAAGCGCCTGACGACGGAGCCGGGCTACGACGGCGGGGCGTTCTATTCGGCCGACTCGAAGTGGATCGTTTACCGCGCAAGCCGTCCGGAAGCCGGCGAGACGATGGAGCGGTACAAGTCGCTGCTTTCGCAGGGGCTGATCGAGCCGCGCGCGCTAGAGATATGGGTAATGCGAGCGGACGGCAGCGACAAACGCCGGATCACTTCGAACGGAAAGGCGAACTTCGCGCCTTTCTTCCACCCGGACGGCAAGCGGATCATCTTCGCGTCGAACATGGACGATCCGAAGGGCCGGAACTTCGACATCTACATCATCAATGTGGACGGCACGGGCCTCGAGCGCGTGACGATGAACGAGACGTTCGACGGCTTCCCGATGTTCTCGAAGGACGGCAAGCGGCTGGTCTTCGCGTCGAACCGCAACGCGGCGAAGGTGGGGGAGACGAATCTGTTCATCGCCGACTGGGTCCGGTGATGAACACGGAAGTTACAGCTCGACACGGATAGGATGGGCTCTACCGATCGGTGTCGATCTGTCGGAATCTGTATTCATCTGCGGGCGTTGACAGGGTTTCGAGGTCATGGCTATCATCTGCGGTCGTTGCCGAGGCAAGGCAACGTAGTCCTGAGTAGCTCAATGGCAGAGCATTCGGCTGTTAACCGAAGGGTTGTAGGTTCGAGTCCTACCTCAGGAGCTTTGATCGAATGAAGGGCACGGAGCCGATGCTTCGTGCCTTTTGTTTTTATCGCAGGAGACCAACCGGATGGGCGTCACGGACCCTCGAGGCTACTGGGAGCGAAACGCTCACCGGTACGATGTCTCGGCGACGATGCTCGGCAAGCCGTTGCCGCGGATGCTCGAGCTGGTCGGCGGGGCCGTCGCGGGAGCGGGCCGGGTGCTCGAGGTCGCCGCTGGCACGGGTCTAGTCACGGGTGCGATCGCTCGGTCCGCGACCGAAGTGGTCGCGACGGACTACGCCGCGGCGATGGTTGGCGTGCTCGAGCGACGGGTTCGGGCGGAAGGGCTCGCGAACGTCCGGTGCGAACAGTCCGACCTGTACGACCTGGCATTCGACGACTCGAGCTTCGATGCGGTCGTCGCCGCGAACGTCCTCCATCTGGTGCCCGACGTGCCGCGAGCGCTCGGTGCGATGCGACGGGTGCTGAAGCCTGGCGGCCGACTTGTCGTCCCGACCTTCCTGCACGACGAAACGGCGCTGTCGTGGCTCGTCTCGCGAGCGCTCGCCGCGACCGGTTTCCCGGGCCAGCGTCGATTCACGTCGCGCAGCCTGCGTGAGGCCCTCGAGTCGGCCGGATTGCGGATCGACCGGTTCGAGACACTCGCCGGTCCAATCCCGATCGGATACGCCGAGGGAGAGTGGACACGTGCCTCGGTCCCCGTTCCCCGAGCCGCGAGCGGTAGCGAGCGTCCCATGGACAGTGCCTGAAACCGCAAACCCGGCGTAGCGAGAGGACGGAAGTGGG
>CAZXLQ010000250.1:0-8017 GCA_964641945.1 uncultured Clostridia bacterium | reverse complement strand
CGCGAGCGGTAGCGAGCGTCCCACGGACGGTCGAACGGTTCCTATCGCTCTTGTCTTTCCGCAACGACAAGTCTGCGGGTTCAGCCTCTGTCCGTGGGACGCTCGCTACCGCTCGCGGCTCGAAAAACGTGGACCGGGGACCGGGCGCAGCTCCAGGCAGTTAGTGCGCGGCACCGGGCGGGCGGTCCCAACCTCGTCAATCGAACCGCTTTCGGAAATGCACCAGCCGGTCGACGGTCTCGAAGCCCAGATGCTCGTGGGCCGTCTGACTCGACAGGTTTTCGACTTCGGTGTCCGAAGCCATCTCGCGACATCCGAGATCCCGCGCCCACGATTCCGCAGCCCGAACGAGTGCTCCTCCGACACCACGCCGGCGAAGATCGGCGTCGACGTACCACCCTTCGATATAGCCAACCGGCGACGTGTCGCACCCCTCCGCACCGAGCCGCAGGGTCGCCTCGACGAAACCGCCGAGCCTGCCATCCGGACGCTCCCAGACATAGGTAACCATGCCGGCAGTGCCGGCAAGAATCTCGTCGATCTCCTCGCGATGCTCGACGTCGGGGCACTGCGGCCACAGCACACTCCGCATGCGGAGCCACTCCTCGACGTCACGTCGCCCGGCGACTCGAACAGTCATCGCACTATCCGATCGGTTTCCCCGCCTTTCGCCGCGGAGGAACCTTCGACTCGCTGTAGCGGACGACGAAATCCTCCACGATATTGTAGGAATTGTCTCCGGACGCCGTCCCAACCGGCGCGGCCGAGAACTCGAACGTCTTCGCCGTCGGGCGGACTTCGCGAAAGACGTATCCGTTGCGCTCCACACCGTTTCGCAGTTCCGGGGCGACCATGTCCGCATCGGCTAGCTCGGCCATCGTACCGAATCGACCGTGCTTGGCCTGGAAAGTCGCCTGGGCGCTGGCAAGCGAGCGCAGCGTCCCGATTGCGGCAGCCTCGTTCGCCGCGCCCCGTGCCCTGAAGAGGCTCGGGATCGCGATGGCCGCGACGATTCCCAGCGCCGCCGCTGAAAACGCCGATCCCCCGCCGGTCGTGATCGAGAGCCCGAGCGGCTCTCGCCGGACCACCGTGTCGTCGAGATTAGAGAGCCCCATCAACTGCGAGCTGAACATGCCGCCAAACGACGACGCGTAGGTCGACAGCGTGTCGCGTAGCGCCGGCGTCGGGTGCACGACCGCAAGTGTGTCTCCATCGAGGCGGCTTCGCGATTCGTCCAGCTCGCGCGAAGTGCCCAGCGTCTGCTCGACGGAACGCGCCTGCAGGACGCGTTCGACCTCGTCAGGCTCTCCGATCATCGCGACGCCGTCGACGACCGCAACTGCCACATTCCCGGCTGACGCCATACGTACACCGCCCACGTCGCGCACCGTCGGCTCGCTCGGTGACGTTGCGGCAAGAGCTCGCTCGAACGCCGAGCGAACCACGTCGAGCTGTTTCGCCTCGACGAGCACGACCACCTTCATCTCGGGAGATTGCTCAGTAGTAAGTGTCGCCCCTTCGCCATTCATCGACATGGTCGCCGGCGGAACCTCGAAGCGGACGCCGACCGCAAACTCGTTGCCGAGCGCTGGCAGCAACTGGTCGCGGAGGCTCATTCCAACCTGCCGCTCGAGCGCGGCTATGTCGAATCCCGAGTCCTTCGCGGCCTTCGAAGGCCTGAGCAACGCCTCGAGGGCGGGCAGGTCCAGCGCGAACGAGGTCACGATGCCCGTGTCAGCAGGCAGAAGCTCCGCCGGCCGCAGCGTAACCGCAGGACCGCCGGCCAGGATAGTCAGCACGTTCCGCTTGTCCTTTTCGAAAGCGAAGACGGTGACTCCCGGAGCCCCCTGCGTCCACGGTTCCGAGCCCGAAACGATCCCGCGCAGGCTCGGCAATCCGAATACAGTCGCCATCGAGGGCTCGGCGCCTTCGGCATCGGGCTTCCCGAATATACCCTGCGTGACCGTCATCACGGTCAGGAGTCCGGCGTCCTCGCCAACGCGCGCCCTGCCGTCTCGATACAGCGGCGTCGACGCGAGAGAGCTCGAGACCGCCGCCGGCGCGCCATCGAGCGCCCGATCGATCGACGCCCGGTCGCCAATCAGGATCGTATCGTCGGCGACGGTGTAGAAGGGGCTCTCGGCCGTGATGGAAGACGAAAGCGGGATGAGCTTGCGCCCACGAACACTGACGCTCCCGCCGGTCTTCGGCCCGGTTGCGGACGGGCGTGCGAATGCGACGACCTTCGAGGCGAGTTGCGCGGCCGTCGCTGCCGCCGGCGTCCTGATGATGCCGAGCCATTGCGTAGAAGAAGAGCGACCGGCTGAGTCCGGCATCTGGAAGGCGATCGCGATGTTCGAAGCCGCCAGCATCTGAAACTCTTCGAGCGTAATCGGCGCCGGTCCACCGCCAATGCTCCCGAAGCCCGCGACCAGATTGTTGTAGAGCTCGTCGACCGCAGCGCGTTCGGCGTCCGATTTCGCGCCAGCCAGCTCGACGTAGAAGTTCATCGTCGCCGGGACCCGCTCGGCCAGCGGGCCGACGACAACGGCTGGAGGGCTCGCGGCACCCTGCGACGCGGCCCGCTTCTGTGCGAAGGCCGGAAACGACGGGACCAGCGTGACCAGGACGGCTATCGCAAGATGCCGGCTCGCCGCGTTCAACGGGAAAGATCTTGAGGAGCTCATTTCGGCATCCTGCGCCCGTTCCCTGTTGCCGTCAATAACACGCCATCGATCACGCGGCGCGGCTGCAGCGATCGGACGGGTGAGAAGGTCACTCTCGGGGCCGCGACCCGTCCCGATCCCTGGCAATCACGTCGCGCATGCCGCACGCCCCTGCATCGCGACCCACGTGCGCGCGCAACCGCTCGGCGCTCACTCGCGCCTCTGCCGCGCGCCTCTCATGCCGGATAGCGAGCGTCCACTCACGCGCTGCCTGGCGGCCGGAGCGCGCCATCAGGAGAAGGATCTGTGCCGTGACGGCGCCGAGTATTGCGAGTCCGATGATCGAGAGAGCGGTTTGCCACACGATGGTCACCTCCAGTGTGGCCATCGGCAGTGCGACTCGCGTGCCAGACCAAATCGGCCGAAATCACGGCCAGATTGTGGCATCACCGCAAGAACTCTTCACCTCTCGTCAAGAAATGGCGAGTGCGCAATCTTCACCAAGGTGCCATAGCGGCCCGGGAGAGATGGCGACAGCCTAGCCGAGCATCAGAACCACGAGCGGTAGTGAGCAGGCCTGCGGACAGGCTTGCGGATCGAACCGTCGTCTGAGCTAAAAGTCGGCGGTTTGCATTACGTACATCAGTCCGCCAGCCGACTCGCTGTCGCCCGCGATTTCTGACACCGGCGCTGCTCTACCGCTCGCGCTCGCGTTCATCGGGCGGCGGGGCGTAGTTGGCGAGCCTCGCCGTCGTGTGCTCCACAACGCTGCCGACCGGTTGCCTGAACGCAGGCGCCGGAAGCGCTGCGTGTTGCGGAGGCGCCGCGAGGCGCGCCGGCGCGGCGTGAGCGTTCGCGGCGCCTCTTGCCCCGTTCAGCAGCCCGAGCAACATTCGGATGATCATTACGAGACCGAACACGCCGATTCCGCCCGCAAACAGAATGACCGGCACGATGCCGCCGCCAATCCGGGGGCCGAGGATGTCAGAGAGAGCGATGATCGCGCCGAAGATGGCGGCGAAGCCCACGACGCCGATGATTGCCGTCACGGCCAGGATCGCGCCAACGTGGCGGGGTCCGATCAGCGAGGTCGACTCCTGAGTCAGCGGCTGAGTCAGCGCGCTCCGTAGAACCTCGAGGTTCGACCCGCACCGGCTGCAATATCGCGTCGTCTCGAGATTCTGGGTGCCGCAATCAATGCAGTACATCGCCGAATATGCCTCCGCCGCTCTTGCGAGGTATGGGGAACACTCCGTCCTACGCTTCGCGGAAACGATAGGTTCATCGCATCACGCTGTCAAACGCGCACCTGTGGCCGCTTTGCGTTCACGGCAGACGATGTACCGAATCCTCCGTGGACCTGTCCCGCGATCGAAGTTGTCTCTGACATCGCGCGCGTGACGCATCAGTACCGTGCGCGGTGGCGCACGGGTCGATCCCGAGTTCAAGCGACGCTGCCACGACAGGCCAATCGGCAGTCTGACCCGCGCGCTACCGCGCACGGTACTTATGCGTCGGGCACGCGCCCTCGAGATACGCTCATGACAAACCCACGAACGTCTCTGTAGGATCTCGGCGCCATGGTCCTCGTCATCGACAACTACGATTCCTTTACCTACAACCTCGTCCAGTACCTCGGCGAGCTCAGGGCGGACCCGCGCGTCATCCGAAACGACGCGATCACGCTCGAGGAAATCGCGATCATGGCGCCATCGCACATCCTCATCTCGCCCGGTCCCGGTACGCCGGACGACGCCGGCATCAGTCTCGACGTCGTGCTCACGTTCGCGAAAACGACGCCGATTCTCGGTGTCTGCCTCGGCCATCAGGCGATCGGTCAGGCGTTCGGCGGCCGCATCGTCCGGGCGCCGTACCTCATGCACGGCAAGACGAGCGAAATCTGCCACGATGGCAACACGATTTTCGAGGGACTGCCGTACCGGTTTCCCGCAACGCGCTACCACTCGCTCGTCGTCGAC
Source organism: uncultured Clostridia bacterium (assembly GCA_964641945.1). Classification (GTDB taxonomy): domain Bacteria; phylum Acidobacteriota; class Blastocatellia; order UBA7656; family JADIYM01; genus JADIYM01. The sequence continues at coordinate 3,372 of CAZXLQ010000250.1, read as the reverse complement.
CGAGAGACCATCCCCGCGTGCCTCGAAGTGTCTGCCACGACGCCCGATGGCATCGTGATGGGCTTGCGCCACCGCGAGTACCCGTGCGAGGGCGTGCAGTTCCACCCCGAGTCGATCATGACGTCGCACGGCAAGCAGATGCTCGCGAACTTCCTGAAGCGAACGGGGACCGGCCCGCTCGCGTGATCGGCCCGCTGCTTGCCCGGCTTGCCGCGCGAGAGGACCTGTCGCGCGATGAGGCCGCCACTCTGGTCGAATGTTTCATCGACGAAGGGGTGACGGATGCGCAGGTAGGCGCCGCACTGGTCGCGCTGGCGATGAAAGGCGAAACCGCCGACGAGCTCGCCGGCCTCGCCGAGGCGCTGCGAGAACGCGCGATTCCTGTACTGACGCGGCATCGGGTCTTCCTCGACACGGCCGGAACCGGCGGCGACGGTTCAGGGACGTTCAACATCTCGACGACGGCCGCCTTCGTCATCGCCGCGGCTGGTCTGCCTGTCGCGAAACACGGCAACCGCGCGGCCTCGTCCCGATCTGGAAGCGCCGACGTGCTTGCGGCTCTCGGAATCACCATCGACGACGGCGCGGCCGAGGCCGGGGCGAGTCTCGACGAGCTCGGCATCTGCTTCATGTTCGCGCCGAAGTACCACGCCGCAACGCGTCGAGTCGCCGACGTACGCAGGCAACTTGGCATTCGAACCGCATTCAACCTGCTCGGGCCGCTGACGAACCCGGCGCGGGCACCGCGGCAGATCATCGGCGTCGGCACTGCCGCAGCCGTAGAGCGGATCGCCGAGGTCGCTGCCCGCCTGGGCATCGAGCGAGCGTGGATCGTTCACGGCGATGGCCTCGACGAAATTTCGATCAGCGGCACGACGCGCATCGCGGACGTTCGCGATGGCGCGGTCGTCCGCACGTTCGAGGTTTCGCCCAGCGATGCCGGACTTCCACTCGCAGCGCGGGAATCCTGTGGCGGCGGCTCGCCGGACGACAATGCGGCAGTCCTGGCTGGCATCCTCGACGGCGACATCCGCGACGCGCGGAGAGACGTCGTCGTGCTCAACGCGGCCGCCGGACTTCTGATCGGAGACGTGGCCTCGTCGCTCGAGGAAGGGGCGCGCCGCGCCGAGACCGCGATCGATTCGGGATCTGCCGCGCGACTTCTCGCGGCGCTGCGTGATCGGGGATAACGTCGGTTCGGGACTCCGTGTCTCAGTGCCTCTGTGCGCAATGCTCTTCGAGAAGGTTGAAGAGCTTCGCGCACAGAGACACAGAGACACGGAGGCACAGAGCTACGGAGAACCGCTCAGCCCCCTGCGGTACAATCGGCCGCAATGCTCGCAGCAGGCACCGTACTTCAGGACCGCTACACCATTCAGCGCCATCTCGCCTCCGGCGGCATGGGCGCCGTGTACGTGGCGACCGACGGGCGCTTTCGCAATACCGTCGCGGTCAAGCAGGCCTTCTTCGCGAAGGGCGAAGGCGCACGCGCCTTCGAGCGCGAGGCCCGGCTTCTGCGAAACCTGAGACATCCCGCCTTGCCGGGCGTCATCGACTTCTTCGACGAGAACGACACCTGCTATCTCGTCATGGACTACGTCGAAGGCGACGACCTCTCGGTCATGCTTCGGTATCGCCGCGACGCGGGACTCGGGCCCTTTCCGTACGCCGCGGTCGTCGCCTGGGGTGACCAGATCCTCGACGCTCTCGAGTTCCTGCACCAGCACGATCCTCCGATTCTCCACCGCGACATCAAGCCCCAGAACCTGAAACTCACCGCAGACGGGCAGGTCGTGCTCCTCGATTTCGGGCTTTCCAAGGGCGCTGCGGGCGAGATGTCGCGGACCGTCAACGACGAGAGCATTTCCGGTTTCACTCCGAGCTACGCGTCGCCGGAACAGATGCGCGACGAAGGCACAACTCCGCAGAGCGACCTGTTTTCGCTTGGCGCCACGATGTACCAGCTTCTGACGGGCGTGAAGCCCATCGACGCGGTCACGCGCTCGCTCAAGGCCCGCCCGCCGGAACCGGACCCCGTAGCACGCGTCGACGTGCTCAACCCGTCGGTTCTTCCGTCCGTGGCTGACGTTGTGGAACGGGCGATGCAGCTGGATCCATCCCGCCGGTATGCGTCGGCCAACGAGATGCGCGAGGCGCTCGGAGCCGCCCTGCCCGATCCAGACGAACTGCAGCGTGCGCTGGGCGACGTGATGGCCCAGATTCCAGAGCCATTGCCCGAGGCAGGTGGCGCCGCGCCGGGACCCGGCCCTCGTGGCACGGGTATTCGCGACGACCAGGCAGGGCCCGTCATTGCGGCACTAACCGCGGACCGGAAACGGCTAGAGGTCCGCATGTGGGTCGCGGTCGCCATTGCCGTTCTGGCGCTCCTGGTCTCCGTCGGACTGCTCGTCCGATGGCGCCAATACAAGCCATTGCTCGACGAGCAGGCCGCCGAGTCGGTAGCCGAGGCGCCGCAGGTATCGCCCGGACCCGCGCCGGCCGCGTCCGGTGAGGAAGTGCCGGCGGTCGACCTCGGTGAGGGCGTGGCCATTGCGATGGTGAACGTACCGCCCGGCTCGTTCCTCATGGGCTCTCCGACCGGCGAGAGGGACGAGAGGCCGCCGCATCGGGTGACAATCACGCGAGGCTTCAGCGTGTCGATGTTCGAAATCACGCAGGCGCAGTGGTCGCGGCTCATGCCGACGAATCCGTCGCCGGAAAAGGCCCCCGACCTGCCCGTCTCCAATGTCTCGTGGACAGAAGCCCTCGAGTTCATAGCGCGACTCAACGAACGCGCCGGTCAGGCGAAGTTCCGCCTTCCGACCGAAGCCGAGTGGGAATACGTGTGCAGGTCCGGCACCTCCGGGGACTACGCCGGACAACTCGACGTCATGGCCTGGCACGAGGCGACCTCGGGCGACCGCGTTCACCCTATCGGCACGCGGGCGCCAAATTCGTGGGGGATCTTCGACATGCACGGCAACGTCTGGGAATGGTGCTCGGACTTCTACGGCCCGTATTCGCGTGGCGACGCCATAGACCCGACGGGACCCTCGGCCGGGACCTACCGGGTGGTCCGTGGCGGCGCGTTCGACGAGCCGGGAGAGGGCTGTCGCTCGTCGAATCGGAACCTCGAGCCGGCCGGAAAGCGCGACGGCACGATCGGACTCCGCCTGGTTCGCGAATTGCCGTAGGCGCCGCGGCAGTCATCGCGTGACAGGCGCCTCGCAAAGACCGACCGTTCACGCGGAATTCAGTTCTCTGCGCCTTGGCGTCTGCGCTCTGCGTCTTTCCGCAGCGACGAATCTGCGGTTTTAGGCACCGTCCGTGGGACGCTCGCTACCGCTCGCGGCTCAAGGAACGGGGACCCAG
>CAZXLQ010000249.1:0-8033 GCA_964641945.1 uncultured Clostridia bacterium | reverse complement strand
GCTCGCTATCGCTCGCGGTACTGATACGTGGGGCCATCGGGCTCACCTCGGAGGATCATGACAAAGCACGAAACAACGAAGACCATCTCGATCTGGGATCCGACCATCGTTCGAACAGCCGCGATCGGAGCGCTCGTGAAGCTCAATCCGGTCACAATGCTCAAGAACCCGGTCATGTTCGTCGTCGAAGTCGGAAGTGTCCTGACGACGGTCCTCTGTGTTCGCGATGCCATTGCCGGCTCGCCCGACCTGGGCTTTTCGTTCCAGATCACTGCCTGGCTCTGGTTCACCGTCCTGTTCGCCAACTTCGCCGAGGCCATGGCCGAGGGACGCGGCAAGGCACAGGCCGAGACGCTCCGAAAGTCCAAGGTCGAGACGTCGGCGAACCGCCTGCGAGCCGACAAGTCCGTCGAGGTCGTTCCGGCGACGGCGCTTCGCAAGGGCGACCTCGTCGTCGTGACCGCCGGCGAGTTCATTCCCGGCGACGGCGAGATCATCGAGGGCGTGGCATCGGTGGACGAGTCGGCGATCACGGGTGAATCCGCTCCCGTCATCCGCGAAGCCGGCGGCGACCGTTCCGCCGTCACAGGCGGAACGCGTGTGTTGTCCGACCGCATCGTCATCGAGATCTCGTCGAATCCCGGCGAGACCTTCATCGACCGGATGATCGCGCTCGTCGAAGGCGCCGAGCGCCAGAAGACACCGAACGAAATCGCGCTGACCATTCTTCTGTGCGGATTGACGATCGTCTTCCTGCTCGCCGTCGTCACGCTTCAGCCGTTCGCAATCTACTCGGGCGCGCCGCAGTCGACGTTCGTCCTCGTCTCGCTTCTCGTGTGCCTCATCCCCACGACGATCGGCGGTCTGCTTTCGGCCATCGGAATCGCCGGAATGGACCGCCTCATCCAGCACAACGTCCTCGCCATGTCGGGTCGCGCGGTCGAAGCCGCCGGCGACGTGAACACGCTGCTGCTCGACAAGACGGGCACAATCACGCTCGGCAACCGGCAGGCTTCCGAGTTCATTCCGGTCGGCGGCGTCTCGGAGACTCGCCTTGCGGATGCGGCCGAGCTCTCGTCGCTTGCCGACGAGACGCCGGAAGGAAAGTCCATCGTGACACTCGCCCGCGAACGCTACGGCGTCGCAGCACGCGTCTCGGCGCCCGCGGACGCCACGGTGATTCCCTTCACCGCGCAAACTCGAATGTCTGGCGTCGATTTCGACGGCCGTGTGATCCGGAAGGGCGCTGTCGATGCGATCGAGCGGTTGACGTCGACCAACGGGCATCGTCCACCACCGGACCTGCGCGACACCGTAGAGAGGATCGCCCGTTCCGGCGGCACGCCGCTCGTCGTCGCGGAGAACGGCGCGGCGCTTGGCGTCATCCACCTCAAGGACATCGTCAAGGGTGGCATGCGCGAGCGCTTCGATCAGCTCCGCGCCATGGGTATCAAGACCGTGATGATCACGGGCGACAATCCGCTGACGGCCGCGGCCATCGCGAGCGAGGCCGGTGTCGACGACTTCCTGGCCGAAGCCACTCCCGAGGACAAGATGCGCTTCATCCGGTCCGAACAGGCGGACGGCAAGCTCGTCGCCATGACCGGCGACGGCACGAACGACGCTCCGGCGCTCGCCCAGGCCGACATCGGCGTCGCGATGAACACGGGCACCCAGGCCGCTAAGGAAGCCGGCAACATGGTCGACCTCGACTCGAACCCGACGAAGCTGATCGAGGTCGTCGAGATCGGAAAGCAGCTCCTGATGACCCGGGGCGCGCTCACCACCTTTTCGATCGCGAACGACGTCGCAAAATACTTCGCGATCATCCCCGCGATGTTCGCCGTTGCGTTTCCCGTGCTCGACGCGCTCAACATCATGCGTCTCGCAACGCCCCAGTCGGCGATTCTCTCGGCGGTGATCTTCAATGCCCTCGTGATCATCGCGCTCATTCCGCTCGCCCTGCGCGGCGTGAAGTACAGGCCGCTGAGCGCCGCGGCGATGCTGCGCCGCAGCCTGCTCATCTACGGTGTCGGCGGGCTCGTCGTGCCGTTCGTCGGCATCAAGCTCATCGACCTCGCGATCGTGTTTCTCGGACTTGCGTAGGAGTGACCACGCACCATGTTTCAGACACTCGTCATCTCGATTCGCATGATCGTCGTTGCAACACTGGTCTTCGGCCTTGGATATCCGCTGATAGTGACGGGCATTGCACAGGCCGTCTTTCCGAACGAAGCAAACGGTTCGCTCATCGAACGCAACGGCACCGTAGTCGGCTCGCGCCTGATCGGCCAGCCCTTCTCGGGGCCTCGCTACTTTCATTCACGGCCTTCGGCTGCCGGTGCGGTGGGTTATGACGCAGCCGCCTCGACCGGCTCCAACCTCGGGCCTACGAGCAAAGTCCTCGTCGAGCGCGTCGAGAACGACGTCGCCAGACGTCGACACGAGAATCCAGGCGTTCCGGTTCCGATCGATCTTGTGACGGCGAGCGGATCCGGACTCGATCCGCACATCACACCGGCCGCGGCGCAGTTCCAGGTCCCGCGCGTGGCGCGGGAGCGTGGCATGAGCGACGCGGACGTGCGCGCGCTGGTGGCGCTCCACACGAGCGGCCGGCAGCTGGGCCTGCTTGGTGAACCGCGGGTGAACGTCCTCGAGCTCAATCTCGCGCTCGATGCAGCTTCGCCGCCCGTGAGGTGACATACATTGACCGTTGAGGCGCGACCATCCGCAGAATCGCTGCTTGCCCGCATCCAGGAGGGCGAGCGGGCAAGGCTGCGCGTATACCTCGGGGCGGCGCCGGGTGTCGGAAAGACTTTCCAGATGCTCGAGGACGCGCACCTGCTCAAGCGTCAGGGTGTCGACATAGTCATCGGGGTCATCGAGCCGCACGGCCGCGCCGACACCGAATCGCTCGTCGGCGACCTCGAACGGGTTCCGCTCCGGCAGATTCCGTATCGCGGCACGACGCTCGAGGAAATGAACCTCGATGCGGTCATCGCGCGAGCCCCGGCCATCGCGGTCGTCGACGAGCTCGCGCACACGAACGCGCCTGGGTCGAAGAACCAGAAGCGTTACCAGGACGTGCTCGAGCTGCTCGACGCGGGTATCTCTGTCATCACCGCGGTAAATGTGCAGCACCTCGAAACGCTCAACGACGCCATCGAACGCATCACGGGTGTCCGGGTGCGCGAGACCATCCCGGACGGTTTTCTGCGGCGCGCGGACGAAGTGGTAAACGTCGATGTCTCGGTGGATCTGCTGCGGACGCGGCTTCGGCAGGGAAAGGTCTACGGCGTCGAGAAGATAGAACAGGCGCTGACGAACTTCTTTCGAAAGGGCAACCTGTCGGCGCTGCGTGAGCTGGCGCTTCGGCAGGTCGCCGAAGACCAGGCCGCCAAATCGCAGGCCTACCGGGAACGCGAGGGCCTTGCGCCGGCCGCGATTCCCGAGAAAGTCATGGTCTGCATGGCGTCACGCGGCAGTGCCAAGAAGCTGCTGCGCATGGGGAGCCGGATTGCCGGCCGTCTTGCCTCGGACTGGTTTGCGGTGTACGTCGAGACTCCGAAAGAGGAACCCGGACGAATCCGGCCCGAGGACATGGCCGCACTGACCGAGAACATCAGCTTTGCCGAGCGACTCGGGGCAAACGTCGTCAAGCTGCGATCGGCGAAGGTCGTCGACGCGCTCGTCGAATTCGCGAGAAAGGAAGGCGTCACGCACGTGATCTTCGGCCAGACAGCGCGATCCCGGTGGAACCTCCTGCTGCACGGCTCGATCGTTAACCGGTTCCTCAACGAGGTGCGCGACGCAACGGTGCACGTCGTTCCTATCGGGAGTCCCGCTGGAAACGGCGACGGCAACGGTCTGCCGGACGAGGACCTCAGGTAACGGATCGTCCTCTCCGACTCTGCGTCTCTGCGAATCCTCTGCGTCTTTGCGAGAAACCCGGCCGTACGGGGGTGTTTCTCGCAGAGACGCAGAGGTCTCGCAAAGACGCAGAAAAATCCGCGAGAACGGCTACCGCTTCGGAGGCCGGCGGATGAAGATCTGCGCGAAGTAGACTGTCCGGTCAGGTCCGACCCACGCCCCGAGTCCGGTTTCGACGAACCGGGCGTTCAGGATGTTGTCGCGGTGTCCCGCGCTCTTCATCCACTCGCGCACCGCGACGACCGCCGGATCGTCGAACCCGCGGTTTCGGGCGATGTTCTCGGCAATGTTCGTCCATTCCGAAACGCCGCCCTTCGCCGCGCGGTCGTAGACCATCTTTCCGTCCGGATCGAGGTGCGCGAAGAACCGGCGCTCGGCCATGTCGCGACAGTACTGGCGCGCGATTCTGCAGAGCTCCGGTGACACGACGAGATCCTGGACGCCGATCGCCCGGCGCTCCTCGTTGATCTGTGAGAGCGCGACCTGTTCGATGACGTCGAGCTTGGGATCCTCGAGCGGCGGCAAGGTCGCCGAAGCGTTGACCGGACGCGGTGTAGCTCCGCTCTGCACGGCGCAGACCGAGCCCGCGTTCGCCGAAAGCGCGAATGCGATGGCCGTAGTCAGCAAGGCAACGAAGCGACGCCTGTCGCGCCGCCAGATTCCCGTGCCTGTCGATGGCCATCGCACGTGCGTTTTCTCCCGATGGCGGCTCGCGCCGCTTCCGGTTCCCTACTTCAGTTTTCCTCGAAGCCTGTCCTGCTCCGCCTTCTCGTTAGAGAGCTTGAGCGCGGCTTCCCAGTACTGTTTCGCTTTCGCCTTGTCACCGAGCTTCTCGAAGAGGTCACCGAGGTGCTCGCGAATCGTCGAGCTCTGATGCTCGTAGATGGCCGCCTGCTCGAGGTACTTCCTGGCCTCGGGCAGTTTACCCAATTGAAAATACAGCCAACCGAGCGAATCAAGAAAGCTTCCGTTCGTCGGATCGATGTTCACGGCTCGCTGGATCAGTCCGAGGGCTTCCTCGAGACGCTCGTTGCGCTCCGTCAGGAAGTAACCGAGGTTGTTGAGCGCCGTCGAATTGTCGGGGTCGAGCTCGAGCACCTGACGAAGCGTCTTCTCCGATTCGCCGTGCTGCCCGGCGCGATCCTGAATCGAGCTGAGCGTGATCAGCAGCCCCGTATCATTCGGCTCGGCCTGAAGCGCCTTGCGAATCGACTTCTCGGCAGCCGGCGCGTCGCCGCTGTCGAGCTGGATAACCGAAAGGAAGGCATAGACGTCCGAGTCCTCAGGGCCGCCAGTGAGCTGACCCTGGATGATCTTGACGGCCTCGGCGGCACTGCCCTTCTTGGACAACGCCTGCGCCTCGAGGAAGGCAAACGTCCGCTTGTCATCGCCCTTGGCCGCGATGGCGGCCTTGCGCGCACGCGCGAGGGCGTCCTCGTAACGCGTCATCTCGATGGACTCCTGAACCTGCAGGATGTCCGGCATCGCATCGTCCGGTCCAAGGACCTTTCGCATGCGATCGTAGGTTTCGGTCACCTTTTCGGGACGACCGGCAAACCGGTGCGCCGTCGCGATTCGGCGGAGTATCACGCTGGCGTTGTTGCGGTCGTTCGTAGCCACCGTGCCGTCGGGATTGACGAGAACGACGAAGGCTTCCTCGTAGGTCGCAAGGGCGCGGTCGTACCGTTCGAGTTCCTCGAAGGTCTCGGCTAGCGCAAATACGAGCTCGAGCGACTCGCTGACGTCTTGCCCGACTAGCGCCGCCTCGAGCGTCTTGACGGCCTGCTCACGCTTTCCGGAACGACGTTCGGCATCCGAAAGCACGCGAATCGCCCGAACGTTGCGGGGATCCGCCGAGAGAACGCCCTTCGTCGCGTCGATCGCCTCCTGGTATCGGCCGGCCTGCATCAGCGCGTCGGCATACTCCACGGTAAGCGCGTTTTTCGCGGCAGCCGGAGCCGCCTCGGTCGCAACGCGAAGCTGACGGAACGCATCGACCGCCTCGGCCGCACGTCCGGTCCGCAGCAGCGACTGTCCGAGGATCAGCAATGCGTCTACGTTCGTCGAATCGAGCTTGCGGGCCTGTTCGGCGGCACGTGCCGCGTCGCGGAACTTCCGCTGGTCGAGGTAGAGCCGCGCGAGCGCGAGCATCGAGTCGGTCGTCACGCCGTCTATCTTCGACAGTCGCTCGAAGGCCTCGATGGCCTTCTTGTCCTCATCCACCGAACGGTACAGCTGACCGAGTGTCGCGAGCGCCTTTACGGAGTTGCGGCCGAGCTGGATGTCGGCCCGCTCGTCGATCTTCACGATCTCTTCGAGCTCGCCGATTGCGCTCCGCGCCTTCGCCTGGTCGACTCCGCCGCCAGTGAACGCCTCCATCACGTAGATTTCAGCGAGGACCGCACGGGCGGGCACCGAGTTCTTCTTGAACTTGAGCGCGTCCTGGGCCGCCGTTCGGGCCGCATCCGTGTTCCGGTTCGACAGGTACAGTCGCGCGAGCGCGACCCGAGGCTGGTCGTCTTCCGGCACGAGCTCGACCGTCTGCTTGTAGGCTTCGACGGCGCGGATGTAGTCACCGGCGCGCTCGAACTGTTCGCCTTCGAGGTAGAGCTTGTACGCCGCCTGGCGGCGTGCAGCCGGGTCGCTGGGCATCTCCTGAACGGAGGTCCTGGCGCCCGTGTCGAGCGCCGGCTTGTCCTGCGATGACGCAAGTGCGATCGGTCCCGCAGCAAACATGCCCGCCATCGCCATCGCGACGAGTCGGGTCGTGTTGGTCAATCCCATGGTGTTCGTATCCTTTTTCACTGCAGGCCGTGACCGAAGCTACCGCTGGTGCTTCCGCTCCGGGCTCGCTGGGTGATCTCGGTGCTCAACTCGCGCCACTGTCGCGCCCGAGGATAATTGCTGAGCACGGCCATCAAGGCGATGCCACAGAGAACGTAAGCGTAGTACATATCGGCAGCAACGATGCCGAGGATGAGTCCGAAGATGCCAACGGCCTCGCCGAGCACCGAACTGATGATCGTGATGCGAAACATGAGCTCGGCGAGCCCCTTTTCGCCCCCGTTTGCGTGGACCGAGAGGATCCGCGCCGGCTTGAAGCTGACGCGACGGATCATGACCGAGGCCACGAGAGCGGCAAGGGCCGCGACCACGAGCGGAACGAGCAGCATTCCGGCTGCCGGTCCGGGCGATTGTCCCTTCGCCATCACGGTAGCCACGACCGCGAACATCACGACGCTCATCGCGATGGCGAGGACGACAATCGACGCGGTGCGGATTCGCGCGTCGAGCGCCGGCGTCGCCGATGCCGTACCTGCATCCACTATCGGTCTCCTCCAGCGCCCGGGCCGCGGACGATGATGTCGTCGGGTGTCCCGGCCTTCAGGTCGGGGCCGGCGCACGAAAGCTCGAAGCCGTCGGGAGTCCGGCGATAGCCATACTCGCCGCTCCAGGGATCCTCGCGAACGACCTGCGGCAGGAACGCCGGCGAGATGAAGTCGACGAGCGCGCGGCCGCCTTCGACCTCGGGGAAATAACCCCGGTCGCGCCGATACGCCTGGACCCCGGCTGCAAGCGCGCCGAGGTCGGCCGTCGCCCGCCTGGATTTCTCGGCATCGAGTGCCCGCTGTAGCAACTCGATGTTCTCCCACCGGCGATCGCTCATCCGGACGGCCTCGACGAGCCACTGATCTTTCTCGCGATGAAGTTGAAACGTGACGTTCAGCTCCGCCTCGACCGTGGCGTCGCCGCCGATCGGACCGGGCGAGACCGACTTGATCCGAATCTCGTTGGGCTTGCGCCCGAGCAGCGAGGCGATCGATTCCCGGGCCTCGCGGGGCGTGAGTTCGCCACCGGCGAGTGCTCCCCCGGCAAGGGCTGCCAGCACGAAGGCCGCGGAGATGCCGATCGTGGCTCGCGAACGCATTCGAATCCTCCTGGGAGTCACATCACCTCGAACGCCGCCGGGGGCGTCGGGATTCACGAATAGTACCAGAGGGGCCACCAGTCGCGTCGGCGGCGCCCGGGGCATCAGGATAGCGAGCGTCCCAACGAGTCTGCGATTTCAGGCACTGTCCTTGGGACGCTCGATGCGGGAGCTC
>CAZXLQ010000248.1:0-8115 GCA_964641945.1 uncultured Clostridia bacterium | reverse complement strand
CACCGATCCATCGACCCCGAGAAGCGTCACGGCGACGTCCGTCTTGGACTCGTCGGTTGGATCTCCGTCCTGATCGTTTCTGATGGGCCGTCGTACGGGATAGTCGTGCGAGCCTGTCCACACGGCGATGGCAACCGCACCAGCGGGTGTCACGGCGATCGACGTTGCGCGGTCGAATCGGTCTCCGCCGATCAGCCTCGAGTAGATCAGGCGAGCACCGGTGGGATCCAACTTTGCAACGAATGCGTCGCTTACCCCGCGAAAGTCGTGCTCGCTGTCCACGAGCGGAAAGTCGGCCGAAAAGGTCTCGCCGGTCACGTAGATATTGCCGTCGCTGTCGACATCGATGCCATTGACGCTGTCGTAGGCAGCGCCTCCGAGGAACGTTGCAAAGACCACGCCACCCTCGGCGTCGACCTTCGCCACGATGCCGGATCTGGGCAGGAAGGCCTGAATCGGGTTCACCGTCGGGAAATCGGAAGACCAGCTCTCACCGCCGATCACCACCCCTCGATCCGCGCACAGAGCTATACATCGACCAAAATCTTCATCTCCCGCTGCGATGAGCACCCTTCGGTAGACAAGGGAGGGAGGGGATGTGTGTATCTTCGCGACGAAGATGTCGCCCGGTCCCTGGATGTTGATCGTGCCAACGATGGTCGCCGCTCCCTCGGCATCGACGACGATGCCGTTTGGCCTGTCGTACCCGCTATCGCCGAGATACGTGGCGAAAAGCAAACTTCCCAGCGAATCGAATTTCGCGATGAAGGCGTCGCCCGCACCGCCATACGGCTGGAGACTGTCGACTTGCGGAAAGCCGCCGAGCGCGACGCCTGTAACGTAGACGCCGCCATCAGGTCCGACCTCGACACTCGAGGCCCATCCGCCGCCCTCGGTGCCTCCAAGGTACGTCGACCAGAGGATCCTCGACGCCGTCGGATCCATCTTGGCGACAAACCCGCTCGAGGTGAACGGGCCACCCGGGAGCGTCGACTGGATCGCGCCTTCCGTTATCGGAAAGTCTTTGGAACTCGTCTCGCCGACCAGGTAGACGTTGTTCTCCGCGTCGACGGCGAGGTCGTGAACGTAGGTTGGCCCTTTGTTGCCGAAGAAGGTCCCCCAGGCAATCTTTGGCGCTCTCTTCCTCTTCTCCTGAGCGGGAACCTGTCCACTGCCCAGCATGCCAACAGCCACAACGGCGAGCACGAGCGCCCACGGACGAATGTGTGGGAGTTTCTTCATCGCAGCTGAATGTACTCGGTGGCAGGAGAACGTCCAAGCGTGCTTCGACTCAAGCCGCTTGTACCGCTTGTACCCGTTTCGTACGGATGCTCTCGGGCCCCGCGGTGCTGCGTCCGTTAACGGCCCTTGTGAGCGAATTCTGTTCATTCCAGTAGGGATCCCCTCGTTTTAGGGCAACTGGCGCAGAACCGCGAGTTGGTTGGAGGTGGTGAGCGTCGCAACGAGATCCGCGTTGCCATCGCCGTCGACATCGCCGATTGCGAGGCCGAGGGGGACACCACCAGAATCGACCGTCGCCACAAACGCGAAGTGGCCGTCGCCGAGTCCCCGGTAGACACTGACTGTCCGCGGGCTCTCGGCCGATGTGTCGTCGTTCGCGACGGCAACGTCCGGCACACCGTCGCCGCTGAGGTCACCGACCGCAAGGTGGCCTAAGCGGCCAAAGGCCTCGTAGCGCGTCTCCTCGGCGAACTCGCCGCCACCGAGCCCGAGCCGGACGGCGAAGAAGTTGGCCTCCGAGCGGTAGAGAAGGTCCTGGTCACCGTCCCCGTCGAGGTCCGCGAACGCGACGTGCGCGGCAACAAATGCGTCGACGTACCGGGCCTCGCCTAACGAGCCGCTGCCGTCATTCGGCGACAGGCCGACGCCGGCCGACCCCGCGTTCGATGTCGCGACGTCGAGATCGCCATCGCCTTCGACGTCGGCGACCGCAACGGCTACGGTCGTCGCAAACGTCCCAAGCACCACCGGAGGGCGGAACGTGCCGCCGCCTTCATTAAGCAGGACGACGCCCGTGCCGCTCCCGCCTGCGGTGCTCCCGCCCGGGCCCGCGACAAGGTCCGGCCTGCCGTCGCCATCGAGGTCACCCACGGCAAGTGCGACTGGACCTATGGACATCTGGCCGTCCGTGACGATCTTCGTACGCCGCGCGAATGTGCCGTCGCCGCGCCCGGCGAGCAGCGCCGCCCCGAACTTGGGCCAGGACCCGTGGGACGCGTTGAGCGCGGCAACGATGTCTGGCACGCCGTCGCCAGTGAAGTCGTCGACGACGACGTAGCTCGGATGCTGGCCGACCGTGTACGGTGTAGGCCGACGGAGCGCACCGCGGCGATTCCGGTAGACGGTGACGGTCCTGGCTCCAGCATTCGCCACGACGGCGTCAAGGTCGAGGTCGCCGTCCAGGTCAGCAAGCGCGACGTGCACGGGACCAGCGCCGGCGGGGAGGAGGACGGGGAGCGCGAATTCGAGGGCCGGCAGCGCCTGGCCAGCACTCGGCTTGCCGGCAGTGAGCGTGAAAATGGCAGCCGCTGCGAGCGCGAGGGCCGGAGTGCGGTTTCGAACGGACATGACTACCTCCTCCTGGAAGCGGCAGGGCTGAATACGCCTGCACCTGCAAGTATCGGAATACTGGACGAGCATGCGTGCTGAAGCTTCCTCGGTAACCGACGCCATATGGGACGCCATATGAAAAGCAGAGCCATCGGGCCTATCACGGCCTGGCGCAGTTGGACACTCGCTCGCGGCACGAGCCGGGGCGTGCTTCCTCTACTCAGTTTCATTCGCAGAGTCTCTCAAATGGCTCTTCCAGCTTTCTTCCTGATGGGCCTTGGCCGGGGCTTCCGCTTCGCTTCCGGAGGCGCCAAGCTGTAGACAGAATTGACCTTGTGAGACGACGAACTTTAACCGAGGGAATTGAGGTGTGATCCGGAACGAGGTGACTGTCGCGATCGTCAGGTCCAATCGCAATTGGAAGGGACGATTGGAGATGGTCTCGAGGAGGAACCGCGTGCCAAATCGACGACCAGGCGGAAGTAGTCCGCGCCGTGGAGAGGTATCCGGTGCACGTTCGAATCGACCCGCTGGAGTCCGGAGCTACGGAACCGGGTTTCATCATGTGCGAAGCTGTCCGGTCGATGTCGAAGCAGCGCCTGGTCGAGCTACGTGGAACTGTCTCCGAAAGCACGATGCGAACGGTCGAGGGGCGGCTGCGGTATTTGCTCGGGCTGACCTGACGAGGGTGGCCTGTTGATGCCTACGCGGGCAGGTATGACGCCGCAAGGGCTTGGGCTAAGAGGGGCACCGCCGATTCTTGACACTGACAAGTTGTATGCCATAGAGTGATGGCATAGGAGTTGTCATGAAAAATAAGTCGATGAAGAACTTTCATCTGCCTCTTCCGGAGGATCTCTACGGAGACCTTCGGGCAGAGGCAGAACGTTCCAGCGTCACGGCAACGACGCTCGCGCGGCAGGCGCTTGAGGAGTGGCTCCGGCAGAAGCGGCGCAGTCATCTGCGTCGTGCGATCGAAGCCTACGCAGCTGAAGCCGCAGGCTCAACAGATGACCTCGACGAAGGTCTCGAGAGCGCAGCCGTCGCCCGATTGATGATCGACGAGGAGTCGGCGTGAAGCGCGGTGACGTCTACTGGGCCGAGCTTGCCCCGCGATCCGGCTCCGAGCAACGGGGCCGGCGTCCAGTCATCGTTGTTTCGCACGATGGGTTCAATCAGACTCCTACGTGGCGGTCGGTCATCGTCATTCCGATGTCGACGTCTGCATCGCAAGCCAGGCGAGGGCCTACGGTGGTCGAGATTGCGAAGGGTGTCGCAGGACTCCGGAAGCCCGGTCTCGCACTCTGCCATCAGGTCACGACGCTCGATCGCTCGAAGCTGACGACACGAATCGGAGCTTTGCCAGACACGGTGCTCGAAGACGTCGGCAATGGACTGAGGGCGGCACTCGATTTAACCGAATGATGCCGGTAGTCGTGCGTCCGATAACAGCCATTCAGCCTGGCACTTCACGCAGCGCCTTTTGGGGTCCCTTCATAAAACGGAAAAAATTGTACGCTAAGGACTCGAAACTGCACGCAGGGGCCGAAATCGACCGCTGGCGACCTTTCGGCTCTGTCGCCATAGGTAGTCACCCGTCAGATTGATGTGGCCCCAGCCGAGTGGCGAGAGATACTGAAGCAAATCCGGGTCGACCGTCTCCCCGCTTGCCTTCAAGGACTCGACTGCCCGTTCGAGGTACACCGTGTTCCAGAGCGCGATCGCCGCGGTTGCCAGGTTGAGCCCACTGGCCCTGTATCGCTGCTGATCGAAGCCGTGATCTCGAATCTCGCCGAGCCGGTTGAAGAACACGGCTCGAGCGAGGGCATTCCGTGCCTCGCCCTTGTTGAGGCCGGCATTCACGCGTCGGCGCGTCTCGATACTCTGCAACCAGTCCAGGATGAAGAGCGTCCTCTCGATTCGGCCGAATTCTCGAAGCGCCAGCGCGAGTCCGTTCTGCCTCGGGTAATTGGCGAGCTTCCTGAGCATCAGCGATGCCGTCACCGTCCCCTGCCGGATCGACGTGGCCAGACGCAGAATCTCATCCCAGTGCGCCCGGATGTGCCGGACATTTATCGCGCCTCCGATGAGGGCGGAGAGCGCGGTATGAGAATGACGCGAGTCGACGACGAAAAGCTTCGTGTCCTTGAGGTCGCGGATCCGAGGTGCGAACCGGAATCCGAGAAGATGCATCAGGCCAAAGACGTGATCGGTGAATCCGGCCGTGTCGGTGTAGTGCTCTTCGATTCGAAGGTCCGATTCGTGATAGAGCAGCCCGTCGAGGACGTATGTCGAGTCACGGACGCCAACGTTGACGACCTTGACGCTGAACGGCGCGTACTGGTCGGAGACGTGCGTGTAGAAGAGTCGCCCCGGCTCGCTTCCGTACTTCGGATTGACGTGACCTGTGCTCTCGGCCTTCCCGCCCGCCCTGAACCTCTGGCCGTCAGAGGACGAGGTCGTACCGTCACCCCAATGAGCGGCGAAGGCCACCCGATGCTGAGCATTGACGATGTCGGCGAGTGCAGCTGAATAGGTTTCGTCGCGGACATGCCAAGCCTGAAGCCAAGCAAGGCGTGCATACGTCTTCCCCGGGCAGGACTCCGCCATCTTCGAAAGTCCGAGGTTGATGGCATCAGCGAGGATGGCGGTCAGTAGCGCAATGCGATCCTGCGCGGTTTCACCGCTCTTCAGATGCGTGAAGTGGCGACTGAAACCGGTCCATTCATCGACCTCCATCAGGAGCTCGGTGATCTTGACATGAGGGAGCATCTTGGCGGTCCGGTCGATGAGCGCCTGTGCCTTTTCCGGGACGGACGAATCAAGCGGCGTGATCTTGAGTCCGGATGGGTCGATAACGGCGTCGGGAAGCGCGTTGTCAATCGCAAGACGGTTGACCGTTGCCAACTGCACTTCGAGCAATCCGAGCCGGTCATCAAGGTACATGTCGCGGTCGGTCGCAACCGCGAGCTGAAGCGAATCGGTATCGCGAAGCGCCGAGTAGGTCTCGTCCGAAACGAGGTACTCTCCGAAAGCCTTGAACTGACGCGAGCCCTGCACCCACACGTCCCCCGACCGCAGGGCATTGCGCAGCTCCGCTAGGGCGCAGATCTCGTAGAAGCGCCGATCCAGAGACAGGCCGTCAGAGACGACGCTTTGCCATCGTCGCCTGATGAAAGCCGTCGGGGCATCTGCCGGCAAGGCGCGGCCGCCATCGGTATTCAGAGCTCGAAGGGTATCGAGCGCACCGACGACCCCACGAGCAGCCGGAGTGGCCCGCAGCCGGAGAACGTTGAGCATCTGCGGCGCGTAGCGTCGAATCGTCGCGTAGTTGTCACCGACGAGGTGGACGTAGTCAAAGCTCGCCGGCTGGGCGAGCCGCTCAGCTTCGGTCACGCTTTCGGCGAAGGCCTCCCACGGGATGACCGCCTCGATTGCTGCGAATGGGTCGTCACCGGTCTCGCGTGCACGGACGAGCGCGAGGCCGATTCTCGAGAACAGCCGGACTTTCTCATTGATCGCCTTGCCCGACTTCTGAAACTGCTGGTGGTGTCGGTTCCTTGCCGAATTGAACAGCTTCCCGAGGATGCGATCGTGCAGATCCACGATTTCATCGGTGACCGTCGCCGTACCTTCGATAACCATGGCCACGAGGGTCGCGTAGCGTCGATCAGGTTTGAAGTGCCCGAGGTTTGCGGGCGTCATCTGAGCGCCTTCACGCGCGATCTTCAGAAGGCGGTTCTGGTGAACCGAGTGTTCGATTCCGGCCGGCAGGTCGATGGCCTGAAAGACCCTCAGCCGGTCGATGTGGTCGGTCATCTGTCGCGAGTTTGGCTTCAGAGGCGGTTGTCTCAACCACGTCAACCAAGTGATGGACGATTCCGGCTTGAGCGAGAGCAGTGCATCCAGAATGCGCCGGTGCCGGTCGGAAAGCGGCCTCGAAAGCGTGCGGAAGATGCGACGGTTTGCGCGCGTTACCGCTTCGGCGCAGATGCGCTCGATAACGTTGATCGCCGGCAAGATGATGTGTTGGCGACGCAGCGTCTCAACCGCGTGACGAGCGAGAACGATGCCCTTGTCGGACCTGAGTGCGACGTCGGCAACGTCGGCAACGGTTTCTCGAAGTTCCGCGAGTCCGAACTGGCGGAGACCGAGATAGGAACGAAGCTCCAGCAAGTGGTCGCGTCTCGTCGTAGCGCGATCGGCATATCGTGCCCAAGCTCCCGGGTCGATTCCCAGTTGTCGACCTACCCATCGAATCAGGTGCGTCGGCGGATCAGCGTCAGGAAGCAATCCAGTTCCAGGATAGCGAAGCAGGCACAGCTGCACACCGAACCCAATGCGATTTGCGTCGCCGCGACGTCGGCGAACTGTTGTCAGATCGACGTCTCCGAAGGCGAACAACCGGAAGAGTTGAGCATCGGTAGCGGGTAGGGCGAAGAGACCGTCACGCTCCGTCGCGGTCAGGACCGCCCGGCGGGGCAAGTCAACCCTTCCTGAGGTACTGGTACAGAGTCTCCCGACTGATACCCAGATCACGGGCGATAGCGGCCTTGGGCTCGCCGGCTCCGGCACGAAGCTGCAGATCGGTCACCTGCTCGACAGACAGGGCCTTCTTTCGGCCCCGGTATGCGCCGCGCTGCTTTGCGAGCGCGATACCTTCCCGCTGGCGTTCGCGAATCAGCGACCTCTCGAACTCGGCAAAGGCCCCCATCACCGAAAGGAGGAGGATCGACATAGGAGCGTCTTCGCCCGAGAACGTGAGGTGCTCCTTCACGAACTCGACTCGCACCCCTCGACCAGTCAGCGTTTTCACAAGTCGACGAAGGTCGTCGAGATTGCGTGCCAGCCGATCCATACTGTGGACCACGACTGTGTCGCCATCACGGACGAATTCGAGCAACTGCTCGAGCTCAGGCCGGAGTACGTCCTTGCCGGAGGCCTTGTCGGTGAAGACCTTGTCGATGTCGACCCCGTCGAGCTGTCGCTCGGGGTTCTGGTCAAAGCTGCTGACGCGGACGTAGCCAACCCGTTGTCCGTTCACGAGCCCTCACTTGGCGGAAGTGTCAGGCTGGAATCTATGAGTCTCGGCCCGCAGTGTCAAGAAAAACGAAAGGTGGGCCTAATCTGACGTGACAAGCGTCCGGACCGGACATCAGGATGGGGTCTACTCCAAGCTGACACAGGTCGGCTTCGCTTGCAGCCCGAAATCTTCCGGCCACTTGCGCGGAATCTCGACGAATAAACCGCCCGGGCTGACTTTACCGTCGTGCCTCATCAGGACCAGTCCGTGAGCGCCGTCCTAATCGCATTCTCGACGTCGGTCGCGCATCCTTCGCACGTCATCCGCTCGACATGCAGCGACAATCCCGCGTTCGCGAACGGCTCGGCTGCATTCCGGGCATCGCCCTTGTCGAGGCCGGCGCCATTCCCGGATTCCGTACTCTCGCACCTGCCTTGCGTCGGGACCAGCACGGCGACACGTCCAGTCAGAAGTTGATGTCGGGACCGTCGGGGTCGCTGTCCATCGCTCCCCTGAGAAAG
>CAZXLQ010000247.1:0-8153 GCA_964641945.1 uncultured Clostridia bacterium | reverse complement strand
GCTCCGCGGTCGCGGAATCAACGCTCCGCGGTCGCGGAATCGCGTGCAGAGGCGCGGAGACACTCCAGAATCACGGAGTTTCCAGTGACCCTACGTTCCTTGCAGCACCGCAGCCGCGAACAACGGAATCATGATTTCGTGATGGCCGGTAAGGGCGAATCCGCGCCCTGATCCCGCAGTCGGTCGCCGTACGACATTCGTCAGCGGCCGGTAGTGCTGGATGAAGTCGAAGTTCGCCGTCGAGAAACCCTCGAGACGCTGGCGGTTGCGCACGACGGTGACTGCCTTCAGGAAGACCTCGGGGAGGATTACCGCCGAGCCGAAATTCAGGTAGACACCACCCCCGTCGAGTCCAGCCACGATCGAGCAGAGCAACCGGAAGTCCCGCACGGAGGTCGCACCGATTGCCGCACCGTCTACATTCGGATGAATGTGCGGAATGTCGTTGCCGAGGGCAACGTGCACCGTAACCGGGACGCGACCGACGTAAGCCTCGTGCAGCATCGAGACACCCGCATTCGGCGGCTTCAGCTCGACTATGGCCCGACCGACCGCTTCGCCAAGTCCTATGTTGTCAGCAGCGCCAGAGGTAGCAGCGGCGTTGAGAACTCGTCCGGTCTCCTCCGCGGCACCAAAACTCCCGGCACCGAGTGTGGCGTCGACGTCCTCCGAGGTCCCCCCGTTTACTGCGACTTCGAAATCGTGCACGAGACACGATCCGTTCATTGCGAATGCCGTGATGAACCCGCGACGCATCAGGTCGATGAGCACTGGACCACATCCCGTCTTGATGACGTGGCCGCCAAGTCCGGCAATCACCGGCAGCCCACGAGTACGTGCAGTGCGAACCAGCCCGGCCAGTTCGAGCAGGTCGCTCGCGGCCAGGACCCTGGGCAACCCTGACAGGAATTCGCGAACCGTCCCCGATTCGAAAGGCGCAGCAAAGTCCGCAACCGTCACCTTGCAGGGACGTGACGCAAGCGGATAGGTATTCAGACCGGACAGATCGAACGGTTCGATATCGTAGTGTGACATGCGCGGAAAAGGTCGGGGTGGCGCGGAGAGTGTTCGCTTTCAGTCGCCCGCGTTGGCCGCGTCGGCTTCAGAGTCGCCGAACATCGTCTCTTCGACGAGCTGGCAAAGAATGTGCCCGATGAGGATGTGCGTTTCCTGAATGCGCGCGGTCTCTTCGTGCCGGACGATGAGCGGGATGTCAACGATCTCAGCCGCGCGGCCGCCGTCGCGCCCGAGGAAGCCGATGGTGTGCATGTTCTGGTAACGCGCCGCCTCGAGTCCCTTGACGACATTCGGCGAATTCCCCGACGTCGAGATGCCGATCGCGACATCGCCGCGCCGTCCGAGTGCCTGAACCTGCCGGTCGAAGACGTGAATGAACGAAGAGTCGTTCGCGATCGACGTGAGAATCGAGCCGTCGGTCGTCAGTGAAATGGCCGGCAGCCCCTTTCGATTCTTGTTCATGAACACGTTCACGAGCTCGCCGGCGATGTGCTGGGCATCGCACGCCGAGCCGCCGTTGCCGAACAGCAGGAGCTTGTTGCCCGCCCGGAGAGCGTCGATGATGAGCTGCGCCGCGCGCTCGACTTCGCGCACGTGGTTCGAGAAGAAGACGACCTTCGTGTTCAGGCTTTCGTGGACGATCGCGTCGATTCTCTCGTAGACGTCGTCTTCGGTGCCGCCCGGTGGTCGCTTGAGTGTCTTCACGCGGATCTCCGGTGCCGTCGAGGCTCGAGAACGGACCGAAGAGCCTGCCCCGTATAGGACTTCCGGCTCTTCACGACGGTCTCCGGACTGCCCTCGGCAACGACGCGGCCCCCGCCTTCGCCACCTTCCGGCCCGAGATCGACGATCCAGTCAGCGCTCTTGATGACATCGAGGTTGTGTTCGATGACGAGCACAGTATTGCCCATATCCACTAGGCGGTGCAAGACTTCCAGCAATCGACGCACATCTTCGAAGTGCAGTCCGGTCGTTGGTTCGTCGAGAATGTAGAAGGTACGGCCCGTCGCCCTTTTCGAGAGTTCCTTGCCGAGCTTGATGCGCTGCGCTTCGCCGCCGGAGAGCGTCGTCGCCGACTGGCCGAGCTTGATGTACCCGAGACCGACGTCGATGAGCGTCCGCAGCTTTCGCTCCACCTGCGGGATGTTCTCGAGCAGGACTAGCGCGTCCTCGACCGTCATGTCGAGCAGCTCGGAAATCGACTTGCCCTTGTACCGAACCGCGAGGGTCTCCCGGTTGTAACGAGCGCCTCGACACGCGTCGCACAGAACGTAGACGTCCGGCAGAAAACTCATCTCGATTCGCCTGAGTCCGTCTCCCTGACAGGTCTCGCACCGGCCGCCCTTCACGTTGAACGAGAACCGTCCCGGCATGTACCCGCGCTCGCGCGACTCCGGCAGCGATGCATAGAGCTCGCGGATGGGCGCGAAGAGGCCCGTGTACGTTGACGGATTCGATCTCGGAGTCCGGCCGATGGGCGACTGGTCGATCTCGATGACCTTGTCGATGAGCTCGAGTCCCTCGAGCGACCGGTGTTCGCCGGGCGTCACGGCCGACCGGTAGAGCGTTCTGGCCATCGAGCGGTAGAGGATTTCGTTGACTAGCGTCGACTTGCCACTGCCCGAGACGCCCGTGACCGCGATGAACGACGCGAGCGGAAACTCGACGTCGATGTTCTTGAGATTGTTTGCCTTCGCGCCGAGCACCCGAACGACTTTGCCGTTTCGCGGTCGCCGGACTCTCGGAACGGACACGGCACTCGTTCCGGACAGGTATCGGCCCGTCACCGAGTCGGGGTTGTCGGCAACCTCTTCGGGGGTCCCCGAGGCGACAACCTCGCCACCCTCCGTGCCGGCGCCAGGACCCAGGTCGATGACGTGATTGGCTCGACGAATCGTTTCTTCGTCGTGCTCGACCACGAGCACGGTATTCCCGAGGTCGCGAAGCTCCTCCAGGGTGTTGATCAGCTTCAGGTTGTCGCGGGGGTGAAGTCCGATCGACGGTTCATCGAGCACGTAGAGCACGCCGCGAAGCTGCGAGCCGATCTGCGTGGCGAGCCGGATGCGCTGACCTTCTCCGCCCGACAGGGTCGCCGAGCCTCGATCGAGCGAGAGGTATCCGAGTCCGACCCGAGTCAGAAACGCCAGTCGATCCCGTATTTCACGCAGCACCAGTCCGGCGATCTTGTGCTCTCGATCCGAGAGGCGAATGCCGGCGAACGCTTCGACCGCCTGGTCGATTGGAAGGGCGGTATAGTCGGCAACCGACCGTCCGTTTACGCGCACCGCAAGCGATTCGCGTCGCAGACGGCTTCCCTGACAGACGAGGCACGAAACTGGTGACATCAGCTCCTCGATTCCTTCGAGGACCTTCTCGTTTCGAGCCTCGTCGCGCTGCTGCTTGAAGTAGTTCGTGGCGCCGGCCCAGACGTGGTTGTATGTCTGGCGACCGTGCTTGAGCTTCAGCTTCTCGGTCTGACCCCGAAAGAACGCATCGCGGACCTTGGGAGCGAGCGATTCGAAGGGTGACGATTCCGGCAGGCCCTGCGCGGCGGCGATGGCCACGAGCACGCCTCGCAGGTAGCTGTTCATCGACCGGTCGAACGGGGCGAGGTCGAGCTCGGCGAGCGCCACGGTCTCGTCGGGAACGAGTTTGACCGGATCGATCTCCCAGGTGGTGCCAATGCCCTTGCAGTTCGAACACGCGCCGTAGGAGCTGTTGAATGAAAACGACCGCGGTTCGAGAGACGGAATCGAAATGCCGCACTCCGCGCAGGCCTGACGCTCCGAGTAGAGGCGTTCCTCACCGTCCACGACGGACACGAGCACCAGACCGCCGGTGAGTTTTGCGGCGGTGCGAACGCTCTCCTCGAGGCGCTGGGCGACGCCCGCTCGCACGAGCAGGCGATCGACCACGAGCTCGATCGAGTGATTTCGACGCTTGTCGAGCGTGATCTCTTCGTCCAGGAACCGCACCTCGCCGTCGATCCGGACGCGTTCGAACCCGGCCCGCGAGAGCTTGTCGAGTTCCTTTCGAAACTCGCCCTTCCGGCCGCGCACGACCGGGGCGAGGATCATCACGCGTTCGCCTTCGGGCAGGTCCTTGATTGCGCTGACGATCTGGTCGATCGATTGTCTCGTGATGGGCCGGTCGCATTGGGGACAATGCGGTTGACCGATCGACGAGAAGAGCAGCCGCAGGTAGTCGTAGATCTCCGTTACGGTGCCGACTGTGGAACGCGGGCTTCGGCTGATCGTCTTCTGCTCGATGGAGATGGCGGGACTGAGGCCCTCGATCGAATCGACGTCGGGCTTCTCGAGCTGGTCGAGGAACTGGCGAGCGTAGGCAGAAAGGGACTCGACATACCGGCGTTGGCCTTCTGCGTAAACCGTGTCGAAGGCGAGCGACGACTTTCCCGAGCCGCTGAGACCCGTAACGACCGTCAACGAATGCCTGGGGATGTCGAGGTTGATGTTCTTGAGGTTGTGCTGACGAGCCCCTCGTATCTTGATTGTCGTGAAAGCCATTCCCACCAGCCCACTGTCCGGAATTCCGCCGATCGTCGAACCCGGGATTGTAGCCGTCGGCCGTCCGGCTGTGTCAAGGTGGCGTGCGGGCGCCAAATCGCCACACCTCCTTGCGAATTGCGCGAAGCGCTCTGGAACGCTTCGCGCAATTATCGGGACAAAAAAAACCGGCCGCCGCGCTTGCGGCGACCGGATATAGCTTTCAACCCTCGCTTTACCGTCACTCAGGAGAAGACAGAAACAACTGCACCATCACCATCAACCAAGTCGTCGTCGAAGCATCTCAACCGACGGAACGTCGGGAACGGCCTCTCCATTCAGGTCCTCAGTAGCAAAACTCTCGAACATTCCGATGAGCGTGCATTCGAGATCACGCTCGGATGACACGAAGAGAACGGGTCGGTGACCCAATTCGGCCCGACGTCCAAGCAACTCCTCGAACAGGTCAACCACATCGAAGCGCTGGCGTTTCTCTCGATCGGCGCGCGCGTCGGCGGTTCGATCGCGTCGTTCCGTGACTCCGCTGAACTCTGCCGTATTCATCATCGCGCTGCCCCCCTTTCCGGCGTCGCCGCCGCTGTCATCCACGCGCTAATGGCTTGCAATACGCGTGCCGCAACTGGGTGGTTCAAAATTCTTTCGGTCATGGCGGCAATCGTGAAGGATTTCCGTGCCGTCGTGTCGAACTACGGGACTAATCCGTACGGCAAATTGTCGCAAACCGTATGTCGCTGCACGGTCACGGGTAGAACGCCAAGCCGAGCCGACTCTCGCAGCCCGACGGATGAAAAGGATCAGCGTGTTCTCAAGACTTTCCCTGGTCTTTGCGAGTCCCTGGTGTACTTGCGAGAAACGCGGTCGCGAGACGGGTTTCTCGCAGAGACGCAAGGATCTCGCAGAGGCGCGGAGGAATGCCGGCTCGGCGACAATACTCCGTTCCCCAAGCTATGTGAAACAATTCTCAACATAGACGTGTACACTGATCGGGCACGCAACCGAACGTGCAGGAAATTCAGTTCCCGAGGAGTCCGGCTTGCGCTTCGCCGAAGTCTTCTCAATTGCTTTCGACACCCTCTGGCGCAACAAGTTGCGGTCCTTTCTGACCCTGCTCGGTGTGATCTTCGGAGTTGCTGCAGTCATTGTCGTCGTCTCGTTGATCGAGGGCTTCAACGTCTACATCGACGAGAAGATCGCCGACATCGGCACGAATGCCCTGAGCGTTCAGAAATTCGCGATCGATGACTTTGCAAGTCTCGACAGCTTCCTCGAAGCCTCGCGCCGCAATCCCGACGTGCGCATGGCAGATGCCGAGGCCATTCGCAATCTTGCGCCTCTCGTCGACAAGATCAGCGTGCGTGCCAGGACGATTGCCGAGGTCAAATACGGCAACGAAGTAATCCAGGCGGTCCAGACTCAGGGGGCGCCCGCGAATGCAATCGACATCGACCGGTTTACCGTCGAGTCGGGACGGTTCTTCTTCGAACAGGAGGATCTGAAGAGTCGCGAGGTAGTCTTCATCGGCCACGACGTGGCCGACCGGTTCTTCCCGACCGGCGAGCCTGTCGGCAAATCGATCAAGATCGACGGTCGGCCCTACACGGTGATCGGCGTTGCGAAGTCGCAGGGCTCGGTATTCGGGCAATCCCGTGACGCCTTCGTCATCATCCCGATCACTACGTTTCTCGAGACCTACGGCTCGCGACGCTCGCTCACGATTCTCGTGACGTCCCGTGACCAGGAGAGCTATGCCGCGACGGTGGACCAGGTGCGTTCGGCCCTGCGCGTCCGCAGGCAACTGTCCCCGAACGAGCGCGAGAATTTCGGGATCATGACCCCCGATGCGATCAATGAATTGCGGGACAACATCTTCGGCACTATCCAGACGACAACGATCGGCGTGACCGCGATCTCGCTAATAGTCGGCGGCATCGTCATCATGAACATCATGCTCGTGTCGGTGACCGAGCGGACGCGTGAGATCGGAATTCGCAAGGCAATAGGGGCGCGGCGGAACGACATCCTCCGACAGTTCCTCGCCGAATCGACGATTCTCGCGATGCTCGGAGGCATCATTGGCACGCTCGTGGCCTTTTCCCTTGCACTGGTTGTGCGCAACACGACACCCATTCCCACGGCCCTGCCAATTGCCTGGACCATCACCTCAATCGGCGTATCTGCATTCGTCGGGCTCGTTTCGGGAGTCTATCCTGCGTGGCGCGCCGCCGGCCTCGATCCGATCGTCGCGCTCAGGTCCGAGTGACCGGGAAGCATCATGACTGCCGCTGAAATTGCCGAGAATGTCCGCATCGCCCTCGATACCCTCTGGGCGAATCCACTGCGCTCGTTTCTGACGGTGCTCGGCATCGTCATCGGGACGACGACGGTCATCGTGATCTCGGCCTTCGTCTCGGGAATCGACACTACGGTGCAAAAGGAGATCGAGTCGTTCGGTACCCGTTCGCTCTACATCTACAAGTTCGACGGCGCCTTCAACATCAACCCGAGCCGCGAGGAACGGATGCGCAAGCCGATCTCGTACGAAGACGCGGTGGCGATTGCCGAGCAGGTCGACTCGGTCGAACGTGTCGCGGTCTTCGTGTCTCCGGTGGACTTCACGTCTGGCCCGTTCCAGGAGCGGCCGACAGTGCGGTACCGCGACGTCGAGATGAACAACGGGACGGTGACAGGAGTCACCGACGAATACTTCAACATGGGAGTCGTTCGAATTGCCGAAGGCCGCGCGCCGACGCCGTCCGAGGAAACGCGGCGCGCCCAGGTGGCCGTCATCGGGATCGACGTCGCAAACACCCTGATGCCGAACGTCGACGCCGTCGGCAAGAGCATCCTCATCAAGGGACAGCCGTTCGAAGTCATCGGCGTCCTGCAGCGACGCGAGACGTTCCTCGTGTCGTCCGACGATCCGAACAACGAAAACAAGAGCGTCTACATTCCCTACTCGACGATCCGGAAGTTCTATCCCCAGTTCGACGACAACTTCGTGATGGCTCAGGCGCACCCCGGGCGCGTCTCGGATGCGTTCGAGGAGATTCGTGGACTGCTCCGCCAGCGGCGCGGGGTCGGCTACAACGAACCGGACAATTTCGCGGTGACGACGTCGGATCGGATTCTGGAGCAGTTCGACCAGATCGTCGGCGGAGTCTTCGCGCTCATGGTCGCGATCAGCAGTGTCGGACTGCTCGTCGGCGGCATTGGCGTCATGAACATCATGCTCGTGTCGGTGACCGAACGGACGAAGGAGATCGGAGTTCGAAAGGCGATCGGTGCGAAGCGCGGCGACATCGTCTGGCAGTTCCTGGTCGAGGCGATGACGTTGACCCTGTTCGGTGGGCTGCTCGGCGTCACGGCTGGCTGGCTGCTCGCGATGCTGATCAGGATGATCCTGCCGAGTTACGTGCCGCTCTGGGCTCCTGTCGCGGGACTCACGGCATCGCTGCTGATCGGGCTGATCTTCGGGATGTGGCCGGCGGTGAAGGCTGCAAACCTGGATCCGATCGACGCCCTGCGGTACGAGTAGGAGACCTCGGGAATCTCCGTGCCTCTGTGCTCTATGTAGCGAAGCCTAGTGAGTTTCGCATACGGAGATCACGG
>CAZXLQ010000246.1:0-8189 GCA_964641945.1 uncultured Clostridia bacterium | reverse complement strand
GAACCGTTCGACCGTCCGTGGGACGCTCGCTACCGCTCGCGGCTCAAAAAACGGGAACGCTGGCCGGAGACGTATTCCTACAGCTCCTGACCGAACATGATCCGGTGTCCCTCCGGCGTGCGGACACCGAACTCGCGCATCCCCCAGGGCTTGCTGGCGAGCGGCTGGGTGAGGACTACCCCGTTGGCCACGAGCTCGGCGTAGAGATCGTCGACGCCCTCGACCGTGACGTAGACATAGTAGGAGTGGTCGCCGGTCTCGTGGGCCGGCATCGCATCTGTGCATTCGCCGAGCATCACCCGGAACGAACCTCGCGACAGAAACGCCCACCCCGGGGCCGTGAAGTCGATCGCCATCCCGAGAACTCCCGTGTAGTAGTCGACGGACGTCGCGAGATCCCGAACCGCAAGCACGCATCGAACCCTGGTCAGCTCTGCCATGCTTCTATCTCCTGCCGAACTGTTTCAACCATTCAACGGGGACGGACAAGTGTACCCCGCGTCCTTGGGGAAATGTGCCAAGGCGAGGCGAGTTTCGCGACTTCGGTTAGACTGCGCACCGTTGTGATTCTCCACGGCCAGCATCGCGGCGCACGCTTGCGCGGAGGCTCTCGATGACGGGCGTCCTGCTCACGATGTGGCGCGTGCTGACGTTTCAATTCACGCGCGAAGACATCGAGGCGTTCGGTTACGGCCACCTGGCCGCCGGGCTCTTCGTCACGTGGCTCGTCGGAATGGGCCGCTACTGGGACAACCCGCGCGTCGGGCTTCTCCAGCATCTCGGCGTCGGGTCGGTCGTGTACGTCTTCGTGCTGGCGGCCTGGATGTGGCTGGTAATCTGGCCGCTCAAGCCCGAGCGGCTCGGTTATCGCCAGCTGCTCACGTTCATCACGCTGACCGCGGCGCCCGCGGCGCTCTACGCCATCCCGATCGAGGGACACATGCCCGTCACGAACGCGGCGAACCTCAACATCTTCTTCCTCGGCATCGTCTCGATCTGGCGAGTCGCGCTATGGGGCACGTTTCTGTACCGGTGGGCGGGTTTTCGTGCAGGGACCCTGGTGTGCGCGGCGCTTTTCCCGCTCGCGCTCATCGTCGTCGCACTCGCGATGCTCAACCTCGACCGGGCCGTCTTCGAGATCATGGCGGGAATCCACGACCGCGATCACACGTCGAACGACGGGACGTATTTCATCCTGCTCGTCCTGAGCTGGTTGACGACGGTTGCTTCGCCGATCCTGCTGCTTGCCTACGGGGCCGTCGTGGCGAGCCGCCGGATGGACCGGAGCCCCGAGCGGCAACAGAACCGCGAGCGGTAGCGAGCAGCCTGCGGACGGTGCCGGCACAGACGGATCAGCCGTGAAGGCTGAAGCCCCGCCTGCCAGCCTCGGACAGGCAACGCACCCCACACCGATGCCCGGCCACGGCCCGCTCGCTACCGCTCGCGGTTCTGTAACTCGAGGGGCTACGCCCGGCGCACGTGACTCGCACCGGGGCATGCAATCAGCAGGCATCGCGGGCGGACGCGGGAATCCGACGCCGCGGACTATCGTGAGAGTGCGCGGACGATCTTCAGGTGTCGCAATGCATCGGCGCGCTGCCCCAGTTGCTCGAAGAGCATCGCAATCTGCATGTGCGTCTCGATCGAGTCCGCATCCTGTTCCAGCGCATTCTGGTAGGCCGACAACGCCGCCTTGCGCTTTCCCTGACCCTCGAGCAACACCCCCAGGTTGAACCACGCGACGTGATCGTCCGGCGCGGATTCGAGCGCCTCGCGATAATGCACCTCGGCCTCCCCGAGCCTTCCCGCCTCATGCAGCAGCCGGCCAAGGTTGACGTGCGCATCCACATGACGCGGGTCGAGCTCGATCGCCCGACGATACGCCGTCTCCGCGTTCGCGCTCGACGTCATCTCGAAACGCGCTCCCGCCTCGAACCACTCCTCCGCGGACTCCGTCTCACGCGCGGACTGTTTCGTCGCGCGCTCGAGAATCGGCGTGACGCCCGCCGACAGCTCCTTCACGTCAAAGTCGAACAGCGTCTGACCGCACTCCGGATCGAACGGCTGCGACCCGTCGCGCACGACGATTCGCGTACCGTCCGCCTGGATCGCTATTCCCGCGAGCGGCTGGCCGTCTGGGAGCGTTTCCCGAAGCCTGCGAAGCGCTCGATTGATCCTCGCGGGCCTGATGCGCGCGTCGAGCAGGCCCTTGGCCGTGCGCAGCAGAACGATGTCCTGAAAGCTGAAGACGAAGTGGCGGCCGCTCCGCACTGGCTGTACGAAGCCTGCCGCCACGAACGACCTTATCCGGGATGGCGCCACGCCGAGTAACTCGGCGACTTCCGCCGACGAGTACCCAGTGCCGATCATCCCTTCGCTGTCTTCTTGCTCTTCGCGGCTGCGGTCTGCGTTCGAGTCGCGCGTTTGGCGACAGGCGCGGCCGGCGCCTTCTTGCCGAGGCTCGCCTTGAGCGCGTCCATCAGGTCAATGATCTGGGCCTGAGGCCTTTCCGAATCGGCGACCTGGATCTCCTCGCCGGCGACCTTGCGGTCGATGTGCTCCTTGATCCTGTCGCGGACCTCGTTGTCATAACGCGTCGGGTCGAACGACTCCACCGCAATCTGATCGATCAGCTGCAGTGCGAGCTTGAGCTCCTGGTCCTTCACTTCGACCTTGCCGACATCGATGTCCTTCGCCGATCGCACCTCGTCCGCATAGTGAAGCTGCTGCATCACGAGACGGTCATCAGCTGTTGGCCTCACCATCACGATGAACTGCTTCCCGCGCGCGGCGTATTTGCCGATCGCAACACGGCCGCTCTCGTGCATCGCCTTCGCCAGCAACATGTACGGCTTGTCGCCCCCCTTGTCGGGGCCGAGGTAATAGACCTTGTCGTAATAGACGGGATCCACCTCAGACACAGGCACGAACTCGGTGATCTCGATCGTCTGGCTCGCCTTCTCCTCGAGCTCCTTGAGCTCTTCGGGCGTGAACACGACGTAGCGATCCTTCGCGAACTCGTAACCCTTCACCATGTCGTCGCGTTCGACGACCGTGTTCTCCTTGATGCAGACGTACTGCTGCTTCAGGCGCGATCCGTCCTTCTTGTGAAGGAGGTTGAATGAAAACGAGCCCTTTGAGTCAGTTGCCGTGTAGAGCTTGATCGGGATCGCGACCAGACCGAAGGACACCGTTGCCGAGCCGATTGAGCGTGCCATGTGCGTACTCCAGTAACGAGCGTGGGCGAATGGCCGTCCGTGTGCCATACGAACCGTGGCGGTTCGCGTCGCCCCGAGTGGTGAAGTGCATGATCTGTGCCACGTGCCGGAATGCTCCACATGCCGGCCAGCGGGCTGCTGTAACGTGGCGGGGAAATGCGGTATGCATGGTGAGCCGTAATCGCGGTGCGTTGCAAGTACTAATTTCAAAGAGGTTTGGCACGATGGCTGAGCGCCGGGACAGACTCGAGACCTACCGCGCCAAGCGCCGGCCCGGCGCCACACCCGAACCCTTCTCCTCCGTCTCGTCGACGGACACGCACCTCTTCGTCGTACACAAGCATTCGGCAACGCGCCTTCACTTCGACTTCCGGCTCGAATGGGACGGCGTGCTGATGTCGTGGGCCGTGCCCAAGGGACCGTCGTACGATCCGAACGAGAAGCGCTTCGCGGCACAGACCGAGGATCATCCGGTCGACTATGCCGACTTCGAAGGCGTCATCCCCGCCGGCAACTACGGCGCCGGCGAGATCATCGTGTGGGACCGCGGAAAGTGGACACCGCTCGAGGACTTCGACGAAGGACTCCGGAAGGGGAAGCTGCTCTTTTCGCTCGACGGATACAAACTCCACGGCGTCTGGACGCTCGTGCGACTCAAGAACTCGAAGACGGAATGGCTGCTCATCAAGCACAAGGACGAATATTCCGGCTCTCCCGAACCGCCAGACACGTCGGTTCTGAGCGGGCTGAGCGTCGAGGAGCTTCGCGCGGGCAGCAAGCGCGCCGGCCGGCTGCGCACGAAGCTCGAAAAACTGCACGCCCCAAAAGACCGGGTCGATCCGTCGAAGGTTGCAATCATGCTCGCGGAGGTCGCCGACAAACCGTTCACCGCCGAGGGCTGGCTCTTCGAAATCAAGTACGACGGGTATCGCCTGGTCGCGTCGGCAAGCCGCCACGTGCCGCAGCTCTTCTACCGGCGCGGCAGCAACGCCACGGCGCTTTTTCCCGAGATCGCGCGCGCGCTCGGCAAGCTGCCGTTCGAGTCGATCGTGCTCGACGGCGAAGTCGTCGTCAACGACGAACAGCACCGGCCGAGTTTCCAGCGCCTGCAGCAGCGCGCACAGCTCTCGCGCGCTTACGACATCGAGCGGGCAGCCATCGAGTTTCCTGCCGTCCTGCACGTCTTCGACCTGCTCGGGCTCGAGGATTACGATCTGCGCTCGCTGCCGCTCGTGACGCGCAAGCAGCTGCTTCGCGACGTGCTGCCGACCGCGGGGCCCGTGCGCTACGTCGACCACATCGAGCGACGCGGCGAAGACATGGCCGTCGCGGCCGAGCGGCTCGGTCTGGAGGGCATCATGGCGAAACGCGCCGGGTCGGCGTACGTCGGCAGGCGCTCGCCGGACTGGCTCAAACTTCGGTTCGAGAAGACGGGCGATTTCGCCATCGTCGGCTACACGGCGCCGAAGCGCGGGCGCGTCGGGATCGGCGCGCTGCACCTCGGGGTGCGCGACGACGGAGGGTATCGATACGCAGGCAAGGTCGGTACCGGGTTTTCGGACCGCGACCTCGAGAGTCTTCGCGAACGGCTGGAACCCGACAGGTCCGCGAAGCCGTCGTTTACGGGAACGGTGCCCGCCGGCCGGGACCACACGTGGGTCGAGCCGAAGCTGGTTGCGGAGGTTCGCTATCTGGAATGGACCAGCGACGGCCGACTGCGTCATCCGGTGTTTTCGCGCCTTCGCAACGACAAGAGCCCCGAGGAGTGCACGGTGCAGTCGACGCACGAGCTGGCGCCCGACCCGCCGAAACGAATCGAGCAGTCGGTGCCGAAGGTCGCCGTCTCGAATCTCGGCAAGGTCTTCTGGCCGGACGATGGATACACGAAGGGCGACCTGATCGAGTACTACCGCGGAGTTTCGCCGTGGCTGCTGACCTATCTGCACGGCCGTCCGGTGGTCATGGTCCGTTACCCGGATGGCATCAACGGCAAGAACTTCTTCCAGAAGGACGCGCCGCCATCGGCACCCGAGTGGTTGCCGCGAAAGCGCATCTGGAGCGAGGGCTCTTCGCGCGACATCGACTACTTCATCTGCGACAACGAGGAGGGGCTCGTTTATCTCGCCAACCTCGGGACGATCCCGCTGCACGTCTGGGCGAGCCGCGTCGATTCGCTCGAGCGGCCGGACTGGTGCGTGCTCGACCTCGATCCGAAGGGAGCGCCGTTCGGGGACGTGGTCACGATCGCGCGTGCGATTCGAACGCTGTGCGACGAGATCGGGCTGCCGTCGTATCCGAAGACCTCGGGCTCGACCGGGCTGCACGTTCTGATACCGCTCGGGCGCCAGCTCACTTTTGATCAGGGCAGACAACTCGGCGAGTTTCTCGCGACGGTCATCGTCAGGCGGCTGCCGGACATCGCGACTGTCGAGCGTGCGTTACCGAAGCGCAAGGGCCGCGTCTACGTGGACTTTCTTCAGAACGGCCACGGGAAGCTCATCGTTGCGCCGTATTCGGTGCGGCCGATGCCGGGTGCTACCGTGTCCACGCCGCTTTCGTGGAGCGAGGTGAAGCGGGGGCTCGATCCGGCGAAATTCACGATCAGGACCGTGCTGACCCGCCTGAAGCGACGGAAGAGCGACCCGATGGCGACGGTCGTGGACGAATCTCCGGACCTGCTTGGTGCGGTCGAGCGGTTGTCGACGATCCTCTCCGATTGAGCCGGAGCGGTCGGTGCCGGCTCCCCGTTCCATGTTCCCGGAGCCGCGAGCGATAGCGAGCGTCCCACGGACGGTGGCTGAAATCGCGGACTCGTAGTTGCGGAAGGACAGAAGTGATCGGAGCCGTTCGACCGTCCGTGGGACGCTCGCTACCGCTCGCGGCTCGAAAAGCGGGGAGCACCCGGATTCGTCCCCGTTGGGCGTCCGAGATCGACCGCTCGCTCGGCGATCCGGTCGATCAGCCCGCTGAAAATCAGTCCGTGCACCGGGTAGAGCCCGTACCAGTACAGCCACCCGGACAGTCCCATCGGCGCAAAATACGCCGTCTGCATCAACACGGCCCCTCCGTCGTCTCGCTGCGTCACCTGGAACTCCAGCCACGCCTTGCCGGGCACCTTCATCTCGGCGCCTGCGTCGTCAGCACAACCGGCGGAACATCGCCGCGGCTGGTGCTCAGCGCGTCGCTCCACGCCGTTTCTACCCTGCTCGCCTGCAGCCGGCCGAGCGCGCGCTCGACGGACACGCGATAGGTCGTCGGCACGACGCCGGGGAAGAGCTCGCGTGCACTCGAATCGTGGACGATGTTCTCGTTGCGCAGGCCTTCGATGAGCGGGCGGGCGATGACCGCGGGAATTGGCGTGACCACGTTCACCCAGTACGAAGACAATCGGGGCGTCAGTACCGGGACCGGCACCATCCATCGTTTCAGCCCGCGAACATCGGCATAAATCGTCATCATCTCGCCGTAGGTGATGACAGTATGCGCCTGCCGCACCGCTGGGCGTTCAGTACAGATCTTCACGGATGGAAACAGCCCGGAGTGCTTGACGAAGTCTCGTGTGCCCGATGATGCTTGGCGATCGGCACCACAGGCCGGCAGGTTCGAACAACACAAACCATGAACGCCACACCAACAGAGATGCTCGAGGCGTACGTTCGCGCCTTCGAGACGCTTCGTGCGGACGACGTCGTACCTTTCTATCTGTTGCCGTGTACCTTCATTCGCCCCGACGGCCTCTGGGTCGTTTCCGACCACGAGACTGCGCTCGTTCTCGTGAATCACCTGATGGAACACGCCCTGTCGCAGGGGTATCGAAGAACGGCGATCTCGAAGGTCGAGGCCCGCTCGCTTGCCCCGACGCTTGCGGAGCTCACCGGCGTCTTCGAGCGCTTCGACGCCCAGGATGCACTCATTGGCCGCTTCGGGTTTACCTATGTCCTCCGCGAAGACTCCGGTCAATGGAAGATCAGCGTGGCGATAGCGCACGATCCCGCCGCCGACGCTACGCCGGACTAGCCATTCCGTCCTCGTGGTGCGAGTCGGGAAGCGTAGAGTGGCAGAATGTCGCCGATGCGGATCGCGCTTCTGACGCTCGTCGCGATGTTCGCGTTCGCCGGGAACTCGCTGCTGTGTCGGGTCGCGCTCAGGGAGACCGCGATCGATGCGGCGACGTTCACGTCGGTGCGGATAGTGTCGGGCGCGATCGTCCTGTGGCTGATCGTCCGGGCGCGTGGCAATCCGCGGGCGGGATCGGCGAGTTGGGCGTCGGCGGCGGCGCTATTCGGCTATGCGGCGTGTTTCTCGTTTGCGTACGTGAGCCTGTCGGCGGGGACGGGGGCGCTGCTGCTGTTCGGGGCCGTGCAGGCGACGATGATCGGGTACGGTCTCTGGATGGGTGAGCGGCCGGGTGTCTGGCAGGTCGTCGGGTTGGTGCTGGCACTGGCCGGGCTTCTGGGGCTCGTGCTGCCGGGGGTGACGGCTCCGCCGGTGGTGGGGTCGGGGTTGATGCTGCTCGCGGGAGTGGCGTGGGGCGTGTATTCGCTGCGGGGGCGATCGGCGGGTGAGCCGATCCGGACCACGGCGGAGAACTTCGCGAGGGCCGTGCCGATGGCCGTCGCGTTGAGCGTCGCGATGTTGCCGTGGGCGTCGGTCGATCGGATGGGTGTCTTCTACGCGATCGTGTCGGGCGCCCTGGCGTCGGGAGTCGGGTATGCAGTGTGGTACACCGCGATGCGGGGGCTGCAAGCGACGCAGGCAGCGACCGTTCAGTTGAGTGTGCCGGTGCTCGCAGCCGCGGGCGGCGTGCTGCTGCTCGGAGAGGACGTCGGACTGCGGCTTGTGTTGAGCTCGCTGGCGATTCTCGGGGGGATCGCGATCGTGATGAAAGCTCCCCGTTTTTCGAGCCGCGAGCGGTAGCGAGCGTCCCACGGACGGTGGCTCGGTTCCGCTCGCGGCTGTCTTTCCTCAACG
>CAZXLQ010000245.1:0-8190 GCA_964641945.1 uncultured Clostridia bacterium | reverse complement strand
TTCAGGGTGAAGCGGATCACGTGCGCACCTCCTGCCTGCGGCGGCCCGCCGACGATTGCAGGAGGATTGTGCGCCGGTCGCTCGGCGCTGGCGAGAGGCGGACCGTCAGGGCTCGAAGGCGCCGCACCGCGTGTCGTCGGGGGCCGGCTACCTCGCTGCCAGAAGCCGGGCAAGTTGCCCCGCTGCCTCTTTCAGCGCGGGCAGCAGCTCCTTCACGATCTTCGGGTACGTGTATGCGGAGGTCGTGAACGAGACCGTCAGCGCGAACTTCTGCCCGCGCGGAGTCACCAGTGGAACTCCGACCGCGCCGTAGCCCAGGCTGAGCTGGTCTTCGACGACCTCGTAGCCGCGCTCGGCCGCATCGACGATCGCCTTGACGAGGCGCGGGCGGTTGACCAGCGTCTTCGGGGTGAGCTTTTCGAGAGGCATCGTCGCGACGAAGGCACGTACGTCTGGATGGGTGGCTCCGATCAGCACTCGGCCCATGGCAGTGCAGTGCGCGGGCAGTCGCATCCCCACGTGCAGGTTCATCGTGACGAGCCTGCTTTTCTCGGCGTGCGCGACGTTGCGGCCGACGATCACGACCTCGTGTCCGTCGAGTACCGCGAGATTCACGGCACCGCCAGTTCGATCGGCGAGCGCCTGCATCTCCGGGCCGGCGACGACCGGAAGCGACATGCTGGTCAGTGCCGCATAGCCGAGCTCCAGCACCAGCGGTCGCAGTTGATATCGCTTGAGCGACTCGTCGAAATCCAGATAGCCCTCGTCCTGAAGCGTCTGCAAAAAGCGAAGGCAGGTGGCCTTCGTCAGGTCAACACGCTTGGCGAGTTCGGTCAGGGTCGGCTGGGGGAGGTCGTTGAACGCCCGGAGGATCCTCAGGCCTCTGGAAAGGGATCTGTTGGTCTTCAGCAAGATGGATGTCCTCTAGCGTCTCCTGTGGCAGCGCACTCCGGGTAACGCATTTCCGGCGCGGCGACGCCGCATCGCGGCAAGGATATGCGCTTGCGCGGATCTTTCAAGGCGCTTATGATGATCTCAAAATGAACCGTCGGTTCATCTAGTGAACCATCCTCCGACAGGTTGCTCCAGCAATGCAAACCCCTGCAACGCCGGATCCGAACGCCGGCCCGCTCTACGTCGGTCTGTCCCGGTTCGCGCGCCTGTGGAGCGCGCAGAGAGGTCGACTTGTGTCTGCGCGGCTGGAGGGGGCGCTGGGCCGGGCGATTCGCTGCGAGTCGACGACGGGTGAGATCGTCGAATTCTGTCTGCGCCGGGAGCAACTCGATTTCGAATCCGAAGGCTCCCCGCGAACACCGCACGCGACGATCCGGATGAATCCGAAGGACTGGTCGCGAGTCTTCACCGGAGAGCTTCACGTGATGGCGATCATTCTCGCGGGGCGAGCCCCGTTTCCGAAGGACCAGAGACGCCTGCTGATGCAGTTCTCGATGCTGCTTCAGACGACCATGCTGTCCGGGACGGCTGGCAATGAGTAGCGCGGCGCCGCGACCGACGGTGTCGGGCGATGCCACGGCGCAGCCGAGTCCGGCCGTCACCGAGGCTTACGCGCGCTTTGCGCTCGAACTGACGTTCGAGGACATTCCCGCGGATGTCGTCGAGATCGCGCGCGAGCAGATTCTGGCGACGATCGGATCCTGCTATGCAGGCAGCAAGATGCCGAGCGCTGCGCGGATTGCCGCGGGCCTGAGAATCCTCGGGGCCGGCGAGACGGCGACCCTGCTGGGTGCACCGGGTCGCATGCCAGCCCCGTCGGCCGCACTGTACAACTCGGCGGTGGCGCAGATCATCGAGTGGGACGACTGGGTCATCATCAGTCACACGGGCGCTGCGGTCGTCCCGACAGTGCTCGCGGTGGGCGAGATGGTGGGAGCGCCGGGGCGCGATATCGTCACGGCGGTCGTGATCGGCAACGAGATCAATGGTCGCACGTCGCGGGCGATCCAGAAGGGCGCCTACGTCGGAAATTCGATGCCGAATCACCAGATCGAGACGCCGCTGCTGGCGAGCCGTCTTCTCGGACTGAACGTGACCCAGGCACGACGCGCCGTGAGCCACTCGGGCTTCCTTGCGATGGAGAGTTGTCCGATCGGCTGGATGAGCGACAGCAAGGTGTTCTGCAACGGCCTGCCGGCAATGTGGGGGATCGTCGCGGCTTCCCTGGCGAAGGAGGGGCTCGTCGGCAATCTCGACATGATCGAACATCCCGCCGGCCTGCTGAGCACGGTGTCGGAGGTCGTCGATCAGGCGGAGCTCCTGAAGGACCTGGGGCGGGAGTGGTATACGCGGACGTTGAACACCAAGCGCCATCCGTCGTGCGCCTACAACCTCGCTGCGATCGAATGCGCGATCGCCGTCAAGGCGCGCATTCCGGACTTCGATCCGCTTCGCGTGAGCAAGCTGGAGATCGAGGGACCGGGGGTCATGCTCTACGTCGCTTCGCGCTTCCAGGCGCTCGAACCCGACGTCTACGAGCAGGTCCGGCAGGAGGCGATCACCCATGTCGCGCTCTGCTTCGATGCCGGCTACGGAATCATGGCCTCGCTGGTCGACGGCGAGCTCGGATTCCGCCAGTACCTGAATGACCGGATCTTCTCCGACGAGGTGAGGCATCTGCGCTCGCGCATCGAGTTCCGCGCCGATCCGGTGATGCACGCCGCCTACTACGCAGACTATCAGTACGGTGCGCGCGTGCGCGTGACCATGGACGACGGGCGCGTGTACGTGGAGGAGCGCAGGCAGCTTCTCGGTGCGAGGGACAGGCCGTTCGACCATGCCATCAAGTTCCGGGAGGGAGCCTCGGGACTGCTCGATCCGAAGACGATCGAAGAGGCGATCGGGGCACTGCGCAGTCTGGAGCGTTGCGAGGACGTCCGCCACGTGACTCGCATTCTGGAAACTTGATCAGGGAGAGGGGAATGAAGGAGTACGCGGATTTCGATGGCCTTGCCTTTGCGGTGACCTGGCCGCCTAACGTCACGTTCGGGGCGGGGGCCGTGGCGAGCCTCGGTGACCGTGCGCGCGCCATGGGGGGAAGGAAGGCATTGCTCGTCACCGATCCCGGCCTCGTGGCGATCGGCCTCGCCGACAAGGTTGCAGGTTTCCTGCGGGCTTCGGGCATCGAGGCCGACGTCTTCGGAGAGGTCAAGCCGAATCCGACCATGGCCGAGGTCACCGAAGGTGTCGCGCGCGTGAGCAGCGGTGGGCACGACTTCATCGTTGCGCTGGGTGGTGGAAGTTCGATCGATGCGGCAAAGGTCATCTCGATGCAGTTGCTGTCAGGGCGCACCATCCAGGAGATCGAGGCCAAGGGTGTCGACGATGCGCCCGGTATGCCGCTGGGCTTCATTGCGGTTCCGACCACTGCCGGTACCGGTAGCGAGGCGACGACCGGCGCCCTGGTGAAGGACGCGAGCGGAAAGAAGTACCTGGTACGCAGCGTTCGTTGCAGGCCGGCGCAGTCGATCCTCGATCCGGAGCTCACCCGCAGCGTCCCCGCCCGGATGACGGCATCGACCGGAATGGATGCGTTCATCCACGCGGTGGGCGCCTACACCAATACGCAGGTGAACCCGATCGGCGACGTCTGCGCCCAGGAGGCGATCCGGCTCGTGAGCGGCAACCTCCTGCAAGCCATCGGGGACGGCAACGACCTGTCGGC
Organism: uncultured Clostridia bacterium; assembly: GCA_964641945.1. Taxonomy (GTDB): domain Bacteria; phylum Acidobacteriota; class Blastocatellia; order UBA7656; family JADIYM01; genus JADIYM01. Next base: position 4,511 of record CAZXLQ010000245.1, on the reverse strand, counting down.
ACGTAGCGCGATGATGCTGGCGAGCCATCTTGCCGGGATTGCAATCTCGCAAAAGGGGAACGACGCAATCCACGGACTGAGCACCGCAGTCGAGTCGATGGTCGACTGCACGCACGGCGAGAGTCTGAGCGCATTGATGCCGCACATCCTTCGCTTCAACCACGAGGCTGCGGCGCCGCGCTATGCGCAGATTGCCCGGCTGATGGGGCGCGACGTTGCCGGAAGAACCGTCATGCAGGCTGCAGCGGTCGGGATCGAGGCAATGATCGAGCTTCGGGATGCGGCGGGCACGTGCCGCGCCCTGCGCGAGATTGGCGTGAAGCCGGAGATGGCGGAGCGCCTGACGGAACTGGCCGCCAAGGGACGTTCCACGCTGATCAACTGCCGAAAGCCCGATCGGGAGGAAATCGCCGCGCTCTACCAGGCGGCGATCTGACGATGCTTTCGTGGAGCAACGAGCGATGAAGCGAGAGGATGTCCTTCGTTCCGCCCCCTATCCGATGCTCATCGGCGGCAAGGAGGTGGCGAGTCTTTCCGGCAAGACGTTCGCGTCTTACGATCCTTCGAACGGCAGGAAGCTGGCCGACGTGTACGAAGCGGGGCCCGAGGACGTCGAGCGGGCGGTCGCCGCCGCGCATGAAGCCTTTCAGGGACCCTGGCGCAGCGTGCTTCCGAAGGACCGGTCGCGGATGCTGATGAAGCTGGCCAGGCTGCTGGAGTCGAAGATCGAGGCGATGTCGTGGCTGGAATGCTACGACGCCGGAAAACCCATCGCGGCTTCGAGGGCCTGGCTCAACGGGGCCCCGGGCACCCTCGAGTACTACGCCGGCATTCTGCTGGGGTTGGCGGGCGAGACGCTCGACGTTTCGGATCGTACGCTCTTCGACTACACGGTGCGCGAACCCCTCGGTGTCTGCGGCCTGATCGTTCCGTGGAACTTTCCGCTCAGCATCGCGCTGCTGAAGATGGCGCCGGCGCTGGCGGCGGGCAATTGCGTCGTCGTCAAGCCATCCGAAGTCACGCCGCTTTCGACGGTCGAACTCGGTACGCTGGTCGCGGAGGCCGGATTCCCGCCAGGCGTCGTGAACATCGTCAACGGCCCCGGAGATCCGGTCGGCATGGCGCTGGTCCGCGATCCGAGGGTCGCCAAGATCTCCTTTACCGGCGGCACCGTGACCGGCAAGAAGATCTTCCGCGAGGCCGCGTCGACGGTGAAGCGGCTGACGCTGGAGCTCGGGGGCAAGTCGGCGTCGCTGGTTTTCGCCGATGCCGACCTGGGAAAGGCGGTGGGAGTTGCCTACAACGACATGGTTCGCAACTCGGGGCAGGTCTGCGGCGCCTGCACTCGCTTGCTGCTGCACGAGTCGATTGCCGACGCCTTCATCGAGGCATTGGCCGCCAAGCTGCGGCCGTTGCGAATCGGCCTTCCGGACGATCCGGCAACGGAGATGGGGCCGCTCGTCAGTCCTGTCCAGGTCGCCCGGGTGACCGACTACCTCGAGATCGGTCGCAACGAGGGTGCGCACATCGAGTCGTACTCCGATCCGCGTTCCCGCCCTGAACTGGCAAGCGGGTGCTACATCGCGCCGACCCTGATCCAGGGGGCTACGAATGCGATGAGGGTGGCGAGGGAGGAGATCTTCGGGCCGGTGCTCACGGTGATCCGGTTCGGCTCGGAGGAAGAGGCCGTCCGGATCGCGAACGACTCGAGCTACGGCCTGGCCGCGTGCGTCTTCACCAGCGACGCGTCCAGGGCGATGCGCCTGACCCGTTCGCTCAGCGCGGGAACAGTCTGCGTGAACACGGGAGTTCGTTCGTCGGTCGATGCGCCGTTCGGCGGGTTCCGCGAAAGCGGCCTCGGCAAGGAGCGAGGCAAGGAGGCCCTGCTGGACGACACGCAGATCAAGAACGTTCGCTACGGATTGGCTTGAGGTCGTCGATACCGCTTCATACCGTCGAAGGAGGAGCACATGAAAGCGTTGCACAGGTACTTTGGGATCCTGCTGACTACCGCTGTCGCGCTGGCCGCCGGGGTGGGGCCGGTGCAGGCTCAGAACTATCCCGACAAGACCATCCACTTCGTCGTGCCGTGGCCGCCGGGGGGCGCAGCAGACATGATGGCGCGCCTGATCGGCGAAGGCATCGCCAAGGAGCTCGGGCAGAGTGTCGTCGTGGAGAACAAGCCGGGTGCCGGCGGCCTGATCGGCACCGAAGCGGTCGCACGCTCGGCCCCGGACGGGTACACGCTCGTGCTCGGGAGCACCGGCCCCAACTCGATCGCCGGGAGCCTCTATCGCAACCTGCGCTACGACCCGGCCAAGGACCTGACGGGCGTGACCCAGATCACCGAATTGCCGCTGCTGCTGATCGTCAACGCATCGCTGCCGGTGAACTCGGTGCGCGAGCTGATCGACTACGCGAAGAAGAATCCGGGCAAGCTCAATTTCGGATCGGTGGGTGCGGGTACTGCCCAGCACCTGACATCCGAAATCTTCAAGGCGAAGGCCGGCCTCGACATGGTGCACGTGCCCTACAAGGGCAGCGCACCGGCGTTCACCGGGCTCGTCGGAGGGGAAGTCCAGATGCTCTTCGACAACATCCCTGCTTCCCAGGCGATGATCAAGGCCGGCAAGGTGAAGGCAATTGCGATCAGCAGCCGCAGTCGGTCGCCGGCATTGCCCGACGTACCGACCGTCGCCGAGTCCGGCCTGCCGGGTTTCCACGTCGTGGCCTGGCAGAACGTTGCGGTGCCCGCCGGTACACCCCCTGCGATCGTGCAGCGGCTCAACAGGGAAATCGTCAAGTTCATCAATACCGACGCGATGCGCAAGCGACTCACGGACATGGGCGCCAACGTCGTCGGCAACACGCCGGAACAGGAAGCGCAGAGGATCCGCGACGAAGTGGCGCAGTGGGGCGCAGCTGTCGCCGCCGCGGGCGTCAAGCTGGACTACTAGCGGTTGCCGCTGCGACGAGTGTGCCGAACCGCCGTTGCCTTGCCATGACGCGAACGATCGTCGAGCCCGAACGACGCACGCCGGTCCTCGGTGAACCGCAAGTCCTGGTCGTGGGTGGCGGCGCGGCCGGAATCGCTGCCGCATGCGCGGCGGCCCGCAGTGGGGTCGAGACGCTTCTGGTTGAGCGCTTCGGATTCCTCGGCGGGACCCTGACCGCCGTCACGCTGGGCGGTTTCTGCGGCACGCATGCGATCGTCGACGACTCGCGACTGGCGCGCGTCGTCGGCGGGCTGTACCTGGACCTGGAGGATCGGCTGCGCAAGCGGAGCGCGGTATCCGATCCGGTCCGCCACGGTCGCATCCTGGGAGTGCCTTACGACTCGGTCTGCCTGAAGCTGGTCGCCGACGAGATGGTTGCCGGGCAAGGGGTGGCGACGCTCTTGCACACGCATGTCGTCGGCGTGCGTCGCGAGGGCAACCGGGTCGACGCAGTCATCGTCGAGAACAAGGGTGGAAGGGCGGCGATCTGCCCGCGCGTCGTCGTCGATTGCTCGGGCGACGGCGACGTTGCGGCGTTCGCCGGCGCCGACTACGCGCTCGGCGATGATGGACGAACGCAGGCGGGTTCCACGATGTTCCGCCTCGCCGGAGTCGACACGAGAATTGCCGGCAGTCTGACGCGCCCGCAAATCCGCGAGCTGCTCGAGCGTGCCGTGAGCGAGGGCTATCCGCTTCCGAGGACGGCCACGGGCGTGCACGTCAACCCGATCGAAGGGGTCGTGCACCTGAATGTCACGCGACTCGGGCGCCCCGACGGCAGCACCTACGACCTCACGAATCCGCAAGACCTCACCGAGGCCGAGCGCGTCGGACGGGCGCAGGCGTTTGTCTACGAAGAGGTGTTCCGGCGCTACATCCCGGGTTTCGAGAGAGCGCGCATCGTCGACATCGGCGCGATGGTAGGAATCCGCGAAACGCGGCTGGTCAAGGGCGAAGAGGTCTTGACGGAAGAAGCAGTGAGGAACTGCGTCAAGCCGAAGAGCCGGATCGCCTGCACGTCCTGGCCGCTGGAGACTCACCAGGGAGGCAGAGGGACGACCTGGGAGTTTCTTCCTGACGGAGACTACTACGGCATTCCGTACGGTTGCCTGGTCGTGAGAGGTCTGGAGAACGTCTTCGTTGCTGGCAGGAATCTGTCTGCGACGCACGCGGCGCAAGCGTCGGCGCGAGTGGCGGGGCCGTGCTTCGCAATGGGCGAGGCGGCCGGCGTTGCGGCGGCGATGGCTGCCCGGGGCAATGTTCGCAGCAGGGACGTCCCGATCGGCGAACTGCAGCGCATCCTCGAGCGGCAGGGGGCGATCCTGACGCCTGCGCTATGAGAGTCGCGATCTCGCAGCCGAGCCGGCACGGAACGAACCTGTGACGAGCGGCCCTGACGAACAGCAGATCAGGCCGCAGGCGAGTGCTCGATAGCCGGACGCGTACTCCGTTCGTCGACGCTACGCCACGCTCCCGAACCCCAGATCGACCGCACCCGCCGACGGCTCGAGTCCC
>CAZXLQ010000244.1:0-8281 GCA_964641945.1 uncultured Clostridia bacterium | reverse complement strand
GGGACCGCCCTCCCTACCGCACATCATGGTCGTCCCTGCCTCCCTACGTCGTCTTGAACGTCCCGAGCGGCTCGAACTGACCGTCGAGGATCTCGGCCGCATCCACCTCCAACCACGTCCCGAGGATGTCCGAATACACCGTGCGGAAATCCACCGTGTAGATCAGGTCCCCGTTCGTGTCGAGCGACGTCAGACTCGGCTGCTCGCCGAAGATCCCGCCGGCGATCCCGTTCCCGAGCAGGAACATCGGCCCCGCCGTCCCATGATCGAATCCGGCCGAGCCGTTTTCTTCCACGCGCCGTCCGAACTCCGAAAACGCCATCACCGTCACCCGGTCGCCCGCGCCCTGCGCCACGATGTCCGTCTGGAACGCGGCAACCGAATTCGCGAAGTCGGCCAACAGGTTCGCGTGCGCCCCCTCCTGGTTCGCGTGTGTGTCGTACCCACCCGTCGAGACGTAGATCACTCGCGTGCCGACGCCGGCAAGGATGATCTGCGCCGCGAATTGAAGGTCCATGCCGAGCCGCGACGTCGGGTAGGTCGCCATCGGCGTGTACCCGCCAGCGGCCGTCTGCAGCTCGGTCGAGCCCATGTACGCCGACTTCGCCGTGCCCGAGAGCGCGAGCTCGTCGCCGGCCGCCGCCGGCCGATCGTTCGTTGAAAGAAACGTGCTGATCTGGTTCTGGCTGTCGCCGGCGTATGCCGGGTCGGTCAGGAACTGGTACGCCTCGAGCGACGTGATCGACGGTACGACGACGTCGTTCGCGTTGAAGCTCTTCGGCAGCGTGCCGCCGACGTTGATCGCCGACAGCTCGCCGGCGCCCGACAGGTGGAGGTCGGCGTATTTGCCGAGCCATCCGATCTGCTCGACGTCGATCGGCTCGGCCGTGTGCCAGATGTCCATCGACCGGAAGTGCGAGCGGTTCGGCTGCGGATAACCCGCGCCGAGCACGACCGCGAGCTGCTGGGCCTCGAAGTACGGCAGCAGCGAGGCCATCGACGGATGGAATCCGTGCGTGCCGCTGATCGGCAATACCTCACCCGGCTGGAGCGCAAGGGTCGGGCGCTTGTCGAAATACGCGCCGGTCGTGAACGGCACGACGCAGTTCAGGCCGTCGTTGCCACCGCCGAGCTGGACGACGACGAGTGTCTTTGCCGTGGACGTGCCGCGCGCGTTCGCCATTGCGGACCGCAGCCAGAGGTGCGGCATCGCGACCGAGAGCGAAGCGAGGCCAACGCCCTTCTTCAGAAAGTCTCTGCGTGAATTTGCCATGATGGTCGCTCCCTTCGTCCTAGTTCTGGTGGTATTCCGGGAGCGCCATGATCAGGTGGATCAGGCCCCGAACCTTCTTGTCGCGAAGCGCCGCGTCGTAGACGAACGTCTGCTTGACGCCGTTGTCGTCCTTCACGAGGTAGTCCTTCAGCGGCTTCTTCTGCTTGTTCGTGAGCGGGATCGGTCCAAGCAGTTCGAGGAAGAAGTCGACGAGCTTCTTCGACTTGGTGAAGGTCTGTCCGGCGAGCAACTGGTCGACATTGACGTAGTAGCCGCGCGTGTCGTCTACGCGGTCGGTCATCACGGCGTTGCCGAAGTTTGCACGCTGCAGCAGCGTCGTCGTATTGATCCACGTGAGACCGCCGTCCCAGCCGTTGACGTCGGGCGGCACGAGCAGGGTCTGACCCTGGACGGTGATGTCGGCGCCGATGCGACGGAAGTCGATGCGTGCGGAGAGCGACTTGAGCGCGCCGATGACGAACTCGGTCGGGCTCTTGATGAGGCCGAACATCGACTTCTCGGAGTAGAACTCCTCGGAAGTGAACAGCGTCCGCATGACTTCGCGGATGCTGAAGCCCGAGTCGGAGTAGACCTCCGCGTATTTGTCCACGAGTGTCTGTGTCGGATTCGGGTAGGCGAAGAACTCGAAGAGCTTTCGCGCGATGAGCTGCGCGCACGCGGGGTGGGCGGCGAGCGTCTCGCAGACGCGGATGCCGTCGGTTTCACCGAGATTCGGCGGCAGGTTCACGCCGAGGAAGCTCTTCGAACCGTTGTCGTGCGACCCGGGCTGGAAGATGTACGCGTCGTTTCGGATGGTCCAGCCGGTGAAGCACCGCGAAACTTCCTGCACGTCGGTCTCGGTGTAGTTGCCTTCGCCGAGCGTGAAGAGCTCCATGATCTCGCGGCCGTAGTTCTCGTTCGGCCGTCCGACACGGTTCAGGCGGTTGTCGAGCCAGTCGAGCATCGCCGGGTCCTTCGAGACGGCGATGAGCATGTCCTTGAAGTTGCCGAGCGCGTAGGTGCGGAACAGTTCGTTCTGGACCTTCATGTACTCGTTCGGCACCTTTGCGGCGGACGTCGCGAAGTGGTCGTGCCAGAAGAAGACCATCTTCTCCTCGAGGGGCCGCGCCGTGTAGACGAGTCGCAGGATCCAGTACGACTGGACGTCGCGGAAGCGCGTGAAGTCGAAGTCGAACTGGGCGAGGATGGCGTCGAGGGCGGCGTTCGAGGTTGTTTCGTAGTTGATGAGCTTGTCGACCGCGGCTTCGAGTCCGAGCGCCGTGTATTGGTCCAGCTCAGCCGGCGTCGCGCCAAATCCTGCGCGGCGAAGCAGATGCGCCGCTGTTTCGCGGCTCCAGGTGACGTTCAGCATGGGCTCCCCCTAAGAGATCGCTGCGTGGGTGAGAAAGTGATGGGGTGAGTGACCCCGGTCGCTTGGAGTGACGCCCGTCACGAAAAGACGGAGGAATTTTTGCACTGGTCCAGTCATGGCACAATCACCGATGTGGAAACAGTCACTATCGGGAGTTCCGGGGCGGCTGCGGCGATGGCGGCGACAATCACCATGTTCGGCGTCCTGGCGGCGGCGGCGGTGCTGACGCTGTACAGGAGGCGCCTGGCCCTCGTGATCCTCGTCGTCCCTGTCCTTCTCGGCATTTTCGCCTGGTGGCTATACCTGACGCCGTTCTACGCGGTCGAATTGACCGACGCAAACCTGACGCTCAAGTCGTTTTACCCGACGCGATCCGTGGTCCTGAACCGAGACGAGATCGCCGCCGTCGACCGGCAGACGAAAGTCACGAAGAACGACTATTCGGTGACCCTGATCGTCCGGACGAAGGACGGCCGGGTATTCACCTCGGGCAACACCACGGTCACCGAGCTCTTCCCCGCCTGGCAACGCTGCCAGTCCTGGCTGGTGGAAAGATAGAGAGTGGACAGGATTACAGGATTTTTGAGGATTAACAGGATTCTTTCTGGTGGTATCGGGACCGTCCGAACAACCAAGCAGTTCTGAATCCTGTTAATCCTGAAAAATCCTGTTAATCCTGTCCACTCTCTCTTCCTACGGAAGCTTCGCCGAGGGCTCGACGCCGGCCATGTAGAGCTTCCGCACTGCGGGCACGGGAATCGGTCCATACATCAGGACGCGATCGTGGTACGCCTTCATCGAGAAGGCCTTCCCCTCTTTCTTCTCAGCATCCGCCCGCAGCGTGCGCCACTCACGCAGCCCGGCGTAATACGTGTTGAGCTGAACGTAATCGAGCTGGCAGCGCTGCACCTTCCCGACCGCTTCGGGCCGCTCCTGGAAGCCCTTCTCGATCATGAGCGCGATGCACTCTTCGTCGGTCATGCCCTTCGTGTGCATCCGGATGTCGATGATCGCGTTCGTCAGCACCCGCAGGTTGGCCTTGAGCGAGATGAGCTTCATCTTCGTCGCGTCGCCGCCGTTCAAGCCGACCTCCTCCATGACGTGCTCGGCGTAGACGGCCCAGCCCTCGATGTACGGCGTGTTGCCGTAGACCGCGCGAAGGATCCGCCGCCAGTCGGGCGTGATGAGGTTCGCGTAGATGCCCTGGACGACGTGACCGGGAATGGCTTCGTGGACGTGAAGCGAGAGGAGCTTGTACTTGTTGTACTCGCGCAGCCGGCCGTTGGCCTGTTCGTCGGTCCACTCCTTCGGAATGGGCGTGACCCAATAGAACGTCGAGAGGTTGGGCTCGAGCGCCGGGGCGAAGACGGCGCCGGCGATGCCGTAGCTGCCGCGCATGAACTCGGGCGTCGGAATGACCTTCAGGTTCGGGTAATCGGTGATCGAAAGCACGCCCTTCTTCCGGATGAAGTCGTTGATCACGGCAACGTCCTTCTCGGTCTGCGAGACGAGCTCGTCGCGCCCGATCTTCTCTTCCTGGATCTTGCCGAGGACGTCCTTCACGACGGCGTTCAGGTAAGCCTCCGGGTTCTTGCGGTCGTAGGTCTTGCCGGGGAACCACTGCTTCGCGAGAGGCTCGGCGAGCCGGAGCATCTCGGCGCGTGTTTCCTTCATTTCCTTTTCGGCAAACGCAAGCATCTGGTCGGGCGTGAACGAGACCTGGAGGTAATACTTCCATTTCTCGGCGAACCGGCGCTTGCCGAGGCGCCAGTCGAATTCGGTGCGCTTGGGCAGTTCGTTCTTCACGAACTCGGCGTATTTGGCGAGCGCGTCGAGGGCGGGCTTCTTCGCCTTTTCGTAACGCTCGGCGGAGGGCGTGTCCTTGACGAACGCGGTGCCGAGCTCGGTAACGAGCGAGACGACACCCTCGGTGGCTTCGAGCGCGACCTTGCGATAGATCGCGTTCGAGGCCGAGAGATTCGCCATGGCCTGCTCGAGGAAGGCCGGAACGCGCTCGAGCCGCGCGGCGAGATGGCCGGCGCGGGTGTTCTTGTCGGCGTACTCGAGGCTCATTGGAGCGAAGAGTGCGCCGCCGAGGTTCTCGGCGTAGTTCTGGGGCTTTCGCTTGTAGAACTGCTCGTCGTCGTAGGCGTAGAGCGCGAAGCCGACGCCGTTCGTGAGCAGGTCGTAGTCGACCTGGGTCTGCGGATCGAGCGACGCGCGCGGAATGGCCTTGAGGCGAGCAAGGAAGTCGCCGTACCAGGCGCGCTGCCGGGCGATCTCGGCGGCGGAGTTGTCGTCGAGCAGCTCGTCGAAGTTGATGGTCTTGCCGGTCTTCGGATCGGTCCACGTATGCAGGCCCGCGCCGGTCGCGGCGGTCGGCGAGAAGGAGAGCGTCGTGAAGACGAATTCCTCGGCGAGCTTGGCGAAATCGGCAGGCTGCGGATTTCGGGCATCAGCCGGAACGAGGGAGGAAAGAACGATGCCGACGACAGCGACGAAGACAATGGCTTTGTTCATGCGCGACACCATGCCATGAGCAGGGCCTCTGTGTCTCCGTGCCTCCGTGTCTCTGTGTGCGAAGCTCTCTTGACGTCGTGGAGAGCTTCGTACACAGAGACACGGAGGCGCAGAGGCGCAGAGCAACAGAGGCGCAACAAAACCCTCCCACCCGCCGTAGAAACCGCCCTTATCCCTCGCAAGGAGCCGTCTCAATGAAACCGTCGCGCACCATGTTTGCGTTTGTTTACATCCTCGGTCTGTTCCTCTCCGGCCTCGCGCCCGTCGCGTCCGCCCAGCAGCAGGGCCTGCCCGAGATCAAGCTCGAGAAATACACCCTCGCCAACGGACTCCAGGTCATCTTCCACGAAGACAGGAAGCTCCCGGCCGTCAACGTGAACCTCTGGTACCACGTCGGCTCGAAGAACGAGAAGCCCGGCCGCACCGGCTTCGCGCACCTGTTCGAGCACATGATGTTCCAGGGCTCGAAACACGTCGAAGGCGAGTTCCTCTCGCTCGCCGAACGCGCGGGCGCGAACCTGCAGACCGGCGGCGTCAACGGCACGACGAACAACGACCGCACGAACTACTTCGAGACGGTGCCGAGCGAGTCGCTCGAGTACGCGCTCTGGCTCGAGTCGGACCGCATGGCCTTCCTGCTCGACTCGATGACCGAGGAGAAGCTCGCCAACCAGCGCGACGTCGTGAAGAACGAGAAGCGCCAGGGCGAGAACCAACCCTACGGCCGCGCGTTCTCGATCATCTTCGAGGAGCTCTTTCCGGCGGATCATCCGTACGCGCACTCGGTGATCGGCTCGATGGAGGACCTGTCGGCCGCGTCGCTCGACGACGTGAAGGAGTTCTTCCGGACCTACTACACTCCGAACAACGCGACGCTCGCGATCGTCGGCAACTTCGACCCGGTGAAGGCGAAGGCGCTCATCCAGAAGTACTTCGGACCGATCCCGGCCGGTCCCGCGCTCGAGCGGCCGAAGCTCTATCCGGTCTCGCTCGACGCGGAGAAGCGGGTTGCCGTCAAGGACCGCGTGCCGCAGTCGCGCGTCTATCGCGTGTATCCGTCGACGGCGTACTTCCAGGCGGACGAGGCTGCGCTCGACACGGTGGCGTCGGTTTTGGCCGACGGCAAGACGTCGCGGCTCTACAAGTCGCTGGTGTACGAAAAGCAGCTCGCCTCGGACGTGAACGCCTTCAATGTCGGGCTGGAGTCGGCGGGCGGTTTCTTCATCATCGCGACGGCCCGGCCCGGTCATACGCTGGCCGAGCTCGAGGCGGCGATCGACACCGAGATCCGCAGGCTCGCGACCGAGGGACCGACGGCTGACGAGATCGAGGCGGCGAAGGCCAAGCGAGAGCTCGGATTCGTCGATGGACTTCAGCGGATCGGCGGCTTTGGCGGCAAGGCCGACATCATCAACACGTACAACACGTATCTCGGCTCGCCGGATCATTTCGCCGAGGACATCGCGCGCTACCGAAAGGTGACGCCGGCGGACGTGAAGTCGGCGACAGCGAAGTACCTCGATACGACAAAGAGGCTGGTTGTCTCGTACGAGCCCGAGACGTCCGGTCGTGCAGACGCGCAGGAGTTCGATCGCAAGACGCCGCCTGCGTTCGGCGAACGGGCGGCGTTTGCGACGCCGGTGCCGAAGACGAAGACGCTCGAGAACGGCCTGACGGTCGTGGCGGTCGAGCGGCGCGAACTGCCGACCGTTTCGGTGTCGCTCGTGACGAAGACCGGCGCGGCGGTCGATCCCATGGGCAAGCCGGGCACGGCCTGGATGACTGCGGAGATGCTCGACGAGGGCACGACGTCGCGATCGGCGCTGCAGCTTTCGGCCGAGCTGGACCGGCTCGGTTCGACGCTCGGCGCGTTCGGCGGCACGGAGGGCTCGACGGTGGCGATCGGGTCGCTCACTCGCAACCTCGAGCCGACGATGGCGATCATGGCGGATGTCGCGCTCCGTCCCTCGTTCCCGGCCGAGGAGCTGGAGCGGCAGCGGCAGCAGCGCCTCGATGCGATCGTGCAGGAGGAGCAGAATCCGGCGGCGGCCGCCGGGCTGACGTTCCCGAAGCTCGTGTACGGAGCGGATCACCCCTACGGGCATCCGGTGGCGGGGACTGCGGCGTCGATCAAGGCGCTCACGGCGGCGGAGCTGAAGGCGTTCCACGCTGCGAACTATGTGCCGAATGCGTCGGCGCTTATCTTCGTCGGCGACGTGACGCTCGACCAGGCGGTGGCGCTCGCGGAGAAGCAGTTCGGTGGGTGGGCGAAGGGGACGCCCGCGAAGATCACGCTGCCCGACGTGAAGGGACCCACGGAGAACGTGGTGTACCTGATGGACCGGCAGGATGCGCCGCAATCGCAGATCCGGATCGGCGCGCTGGGATTGGCGCGGACGTCGCCGGACTACTACGCGGTCGAGTTGATGAACACGATTCTCGGGGGCGCGTTCTCGAGCCGTTTGAATCTGAACCTGCGCGAGGACAAGGGGTACAGCTACGGCGCGTTCAACGGTTTCACATTCCGGTCGCTGGGTGGGTACTGGGCGAGCCAGGCGGGTGTGAAGACGGATGTGACGAAGGAGTCGCTCGTCGAGTTCCAGAAGGAGTTGCGCGGGATCACGGGCGAGCGTCCGGTGACGGCCGACGAGATGGCGCAGGCGAAGTCGAACCTGATCCGCGGGTATGCGCAGCGTTTCGAGACGAACGGCCAGGTGGCCGGCGAGATCGTGACGGCCTGGACATACGGGCTGCCGCTCGAGACGATCGGCAGGTACGAGTCGATGATCGACGCGATCACGCCGGAGCAGGTGGCGGCCGCGGCGAAGAAGTACATCGACCCGGGCAAGACGGTCATCCTCGTCGTCGGCGACCGCGCGAAGATCGAGGAGTCGGTGCGCTCGCTGAACCTGGGGAAGATCGTCATGATCGGCGCTGACGGCAAGCCCTTGACGCAGTAGAGAGCGGACGACCACTCGACAACAAGGCTCGTGCCCGGGTTGGCTCACGGACCGCGATTGGCCGGTGTTGATCTCATGCGGATCGCGGCCTATACTTCGCGGTTCGTGGCGGGGTAGCTCAGCTGGTTTAGAGCGCGGGATTCATAGCCCCGAGGT
>CAZXLQ010000243.1:0-8301 GCA_964641945.1 uncultured Clostridia bacterium | reverse complement strand
GGGCTGTCTCGGTTTCTCTGTGCCTCCGTGCCTCTGTGTGCGACGCCTCTTCATTTAAGAGCTTCGCACACTGTGGCACGGAGGCGCTGAGACACGGAGATCTCTTAGCGATGAGGGGCTAAGCCGGAACGTCCATTCCCTCCGGCAATCGCCCCTCGTCCCGCAGTTTCTCGAGATGCGCGATGACCGATCTCGCCGCGAGTGCGTGCAGCTTCTCGGGTACGTCCGTGTAGGCCCGTGACACGATTCCTTCGGGTGTACGTTCGCCCGCCGCGATGGCAGCGACGATCTGCTGCTCTCGCTCGAGCCGATGTGCGACGTATTCGTCGATCTTCGCAATCGGGTCTCCCACCGCCGGACCATGAGCCCCGAAGATGACCGACGGCTCGAGCGCACGGACCTTCGCGAGCGATGCCAGATAGTCGAGCATGTTGCCCTCGGGCGGGTCGATGACAACCGTGCCCAGCCCGACGATGAGGTCGGCTGTGAGCAGGGCACGATGACGCTCCTCGAAGAAGCAGAGGTGTCCGCGCGCGTGGCCCGGAGTGTGAATTGCACGCAGTGTGATCTCGGGGTTTCCAGCGAGCGTCATCCTCTCGCCGTCTTCGATCCAGCGATCCACCTTCAGCTTGCCCTCGAGCGCCTCGGCCGTCAGCCGATGGGCGGCGACGGGCACGCCTGTTCGCTCGGCGAGATGCGCGATGCCGCCGATGTGATCCGGATGCAGGTGAGACGCGATGATCTCCCTTATCCGCCGGCCCTCGGCCTGGATCAACTCGTCGACGAAGGCGTCCAGTGCCTCCCGTTCGTCGTCGTAGGGCGACGCCGGATCGATGATCACGACCTCGCGGGCGCCGACCACGTAGCAGTTCGTATGCGTGGCAGGCGGCTTCGTCGGTGTGCGGACGGGAAAGAGCAGGATTCCCGGCCGAAACTCGATTCGACGGACGAGACCGCCGCGAGCCTCCGGAATCGCCGCGAAGCGGGCCTCGAGATCCTCGAGCCCGCCCGCAAGTGTGCGCATTGCATGAAGGATCGGCGGCGCCACGAGCACGCGACTCTCCTCCCACAATCGAACCGCTTCCGCCGGCCGCAGCCATTCGCCGTGATCCAGCTCGCCGTTGAGTTGCTCGACCCGTTGTCCTTCCGGAAGCCAGGCCGTGAAGAAATACGTGTCGAAGCGTCGCGGCGAGAACGGCGGCGTGACCCATCGGCCGGCGGCTCCGAGGAGCGCGCCATCGACCGTCAGTCCGTTTTCGTCGAGGATCTCTGAGAACGTCGACGTGCCGTCGTTGAGGCGGCGGCGCAACTCGGAGCGTTGCTCCGAATCGAGCGACTCAGCTCCCCGCACCACAAGTACGCCCGTTTCTTCGAAGAGCTCACGCACCGCGGCGACACACGCTGCACCGAGCTCGTCCGATACACCGTTGAGTACTCGAATGTCCGCGTCCGACGGCTCGCGCTGGCCGCCGGGGAAGGCGTGAAAGTTGCCCTGGAATGCCATGCGCGCGTGGCGCCGTACCCAGTACACGAGCGGATCGGAGGGCCTGTCCAGCAGGATGACTGCCGCAGCGTCGCGCGGCCCCGCAGTTCGAGCGCTCATTGGAATGGACCACCGTGGTCGGCCGGGAACGCCTCGCAATCTCCTGCCCGCTCGCGGTATTCGACGTCGCGCACGCTGGGGATGGTAACACGCGGCATCGACGGATAAGGGGTTTTCACCTTGCGTTCACATGAGGAACCGTTCTAGGTTAAGCCGCCTGCTCAACAACGGTTACCACGAAGGACATTCGCGCGTGCATATTCTGGGTGCGATTCTGAGTCTTGCGATCGCCGCCATTGTCTCGTCGGTCCTGCTGTCAGAGCACCAGGTCCTTCCTGGGTGGGTCATATTGCTGTGCGTCGTCGCGATCGTCGTCATGGTCGCGAACGCGGTGCGTGTCTATCGTAATGGCGTCGAGCGGATACGCCGGAACGAGGGCCCGAGAACGCGGATCGTGCTCAGCGACTCCTCGCCGCCGCCTCCTCCGGCCAAGGCGAGGCAGACAGCGGACGACTAGGGCGGGTTATTACTCGCCAGCATCGGTCGACTCGAGCTTCGGGAACTCTCCCGTCCGGCGCAGCCGTCCGGTCGCCCGCTCCTGACGTTCCGGCAGCCTCTCGCGCAGAAACGGCAATACCGCTTCGGCGAGCGCGAATGGCTCCTCTTCGGGCACGAAATGGCCGCAATTCGGAATCTCTACGAAGGTCGAGCCCGGTAGTTCCGCGGCCAGTTTTCGACCCGACGCCACTTTCAGGTAGGGATCGTCCGCTCCCCACACGATCAGTTTTGGCATAGGCAGCGCGGCGAGCTTGGCGGTCAGCCCGACCGTGTCGTTCGACGAAAGATCTGCTGCAAGGTGCGCGAGACGCGACGCGCCTCCCCTGCTCTCGATCGGAGCCGCGTATGCCTCGATCACCTGCTGGGTCAGCCTGGCGGGATGGCGCGTCGCCGACCGCACCAGGCGGGCAAGCAGACGCGGAAACCCGAATACCGACTCGAGCAACGAGCCAATCGCCGCGAACGGCTGGGTCCGCGACGCTCGGACGATGAGCGGCGGCCAGTTCCGCTCGGTCACCGTGTTGACGAGGATAAGGCCGATGACGAGCTCGGGATGACTGACGGCGAGCTGCTGGCCCACGCCACCCCCGATGTCGTGTCCGAGGACGATCGCGTCCTTGAGCCCGAGACCCGACACGAACTGGTAGAGGTACCGCGCCTGATCGGCCACCCCGAACTTTCCGCTCGTGGGATCACCCGACTTTCCATAGCCGAGCAGGTCAGGTGCGAACGCCCGAAACCCCTCGGCTGAGAGCGTGGGCCCGATCCGGCGCCAGATCAGCGCGTTCGTCGGCATGCCGTGAAGCAGAATCACGGGAGTCGACCCCGGAGCGCCCCAAACGGCCGCCGACATCATCGTGCCACCGGCTGGAACCTCGATCCGTTCGGGCTCTTGAATCGGCGACGGGCTCATGGGTGGTCATTTGGCACGACAGAGCTTTGCACGTGCTCCTTGGAAAAGGATGATCGGCTGTGCTAGGAAGAGCGCCCACTCTACTTGAGACGTCAAAAAAATTGCAACGAATAAGGCAGCCGTCGTCGAGGCAGGCTGCCGACGTGACGGCGCGTCATTGGGCAAGACCGAATTCACGCGCGGGATCTACGGCTGAAACGCCGTCGCGGTCTACTGTTGGGCCGCTTCACATCGATCGGTCACCCAACGACTACGGAGGATTCTGATGTTTTCGAGACAGCTGCTCGGCGGACTAGTTACGTTCGCACTTGTGTGCGCACACGTCGCCATCGTGCGACCGGAGGCCGTTTCGGCGTCCGGAACGCCGGTTTCACTCGCCTCGACCGGCGTCGCCGTTACAGAGAACTTCAACACTCTGGCCTCGTCGGGCACATCGAGCACCGTCCCGACGGGATGGGCATTCTCCGAAGCCGGGACCAACGCGAACACGACGTACGACTCCGGAACGGGCAGCGGTACGGCTGGCAATACGTACAGCTTCGGCGCCGCGGCGAACTCCGAGCGTGCCTTCGGCGGCCTGCAGAGCGGCAGTCTCATTCCGACAATCGGCGCCTGTTTCCAGAACGATACGGGATCGACGCTCACCAGCCTCGATATCGCCTACACGGGCGAGCAGTGGAGGTTGGGAGCCCTGGCCAGGGTTGACCGCATCGACTTCGAATACAGTCTCGATGCGACCAGCCTTCAGACGGGAACGTGGATAGGCGTCGATGCGCTCGACTTCACGGCTCCCACGACGACCGGCGCCACCGGCGCCCTCGACGGCAACTCGGCACCGAACCGGACGGCCATCTCGAGCTCGATCACCTCGCTCAGCATCCCGTCCGGCGCGATCTTCTTCATCCGGTGGACAGATTTCAACGCCTCCGGCGCCGATGACGGACTGTCGGTCGACGACTTCAGCCTCACGCCGCAGGGCGGGCCTCCCGTGCCTGCGCTGACGGTGTCGGTCGCGCCGTCGAGCATCTCGGAAGCCGCAGGCGCAAACGCGGCGACCGGGACGGTCACGCGAGTCAACGACCCCGGCGGCAATGCCAGTCCCCTGAGCGTGATGCTCTCGAGCGGCGACACGACCGAGGCGACGGTGCCTGCGATGGTGACGATTCCCGCGACGATGGCTTCGACGACGTTCGCGGTCGACGCCGTGGACGACATGGCGGTCGACGGGACGCAGACGGCTACGATCACCGCCACGGCGGGTGGTTTCTCGAACGGGACGTTCAATGTTTCGGTCACCGACAACGACGTTGCGCTGACGCTGATTTCCGCCGTGCAGGGAGACGTCACGGTCCTCGCGTCTCCGGCCAATGTCTCGACGATGGTGGGAATGTCGGTCACGATCCAGGGCGTCGTGACGAACACGACGACCAACGGTTTCTGGCTGCAGGAGGAGATCGCCGACGACGACGGAAATGCCAACACCTCTGAAGGCATATTCGTCTTCACGTCGACGGCGCCGACCGTCGTTCGCGGGCAGATCATTCGAGTTGCCGGAATGGTCGCAGAGTTCACGCCGGGAGGCGCGGGATCGGGCAACCTGTCGATCACGCAGATCACCGGTCCGGCGATCACACCCATCGGGATGATCCCCGACGCGGGCACTCCGGGAATCGACGTCGCCGACCTGCGCGCCGCCGTCAACATCCACCTGCTCAACAACCTGCCCAACACGCTGATCTACAACGGGGCCAATCCGAACGACCCGAACACGGGCATCGAGTTCTGGGAAACGATCGAGGGCATGCTCGCCGAAGTGACCTCGGGAACCGTCGTTTCCCCGACGAACTCCTTTGGCGAATTCACCGTCGTTGCGCCAGGAAACGCCACCCTTGGCAGCGGGTATTTCCCGACTTCGAACAACATCGTCATCCAGGCCTTCGACCCGCCGTACGTCGATCCGGCCTTCCCGCCGACGATAGGCGGGGGTGACTTCAATCCCGAGCGGATCGTCGTCGACGACCGCGGTGGACAGACCCCGTCGCCGGTCGTCGCGGCGGACGGTGACGTCGTCGCGGACATCGTCGGCACGGTCGACTACAGCTTCGGCGTCTACAAGCTGCAGCCCGTCGTGACGCTCACGAACGTGACGCAGAACAGCCAGACGGATCCGCTCGCGCCGCAGGGCTCGAACCTTCGCGTCGTGACGTTCAATCTCGAGAACATCTTCGACACGGTCAACGAACCGGGCCGCGCCGACAGCCCGATCCTGACCCAGCCCGAGCTCGACACGAAGGTCGCGAAAATCCGCCAGGCCATCGTCGGGCCGCTCGCGCTTCCCGACATCATGATCTGCCCCGAGGTCGAGAACGAATTCGTCATGCAGCTCGTCGCGACGGCCGTCAACACGGCGACGGGAACGACGAACTACCAGGTTCGGTCGCTCGACGCCGCGGACGACCGCAGCATCGAGGTCGGCTACATTTACAACGCGAATCGCGTTACGCTGCAGTCAGTCTTCAACCCCGGCCTGCTGCTGACACCGCCGGGAAACCCGGGCTCTGGCACGACGGTCGGCGACGACTCGCACGTGCGTTCGTTCTCGGTTGGACCCTTCGCCGACATCAACCTCGGAACATCGTTCATCGCCGACACGAATGATGTCTTCGAAGGCGGCCCCGGCGCGACGTTCTCGGACAGCCGCGAGCCGATCGTCGGCGTGTTCCGGTTCAACGGCAGGGACGTGCTCGTCATGGGCGTTCACCTTGCATCGAAGGGCGGCGACGGCCCGCTCTTCGGCGTTACGCAGCCCGTCGTTCGATCGACCGAGACGCAGCGACTGCAGCAGGCACTCTACGTCCGGCAGCTCGTCGACCTGTTCTTCAACGGCGACGTGACTCGTGCGATTCCGGCGTTCGATCGGATTCTGATCGCGGGCGACTTCAACGACTTCCAGTTCCCCGAGCAGGGTGAAGTGGGAACGGACGCCCTGTCGGTCATACAGGGACTCGGCGTGCCGCCGAACCGGTTCCTCGCGAACCTGCTCAACGACGTCACGGCCGACGAGCGCTACACGTTCGTGTTCGATGGGAATTCGCAGGCGCTCGACCACATGCTCGTGAGCCCGGTGCTGCTAGCCGAACGGCAGGCGCAGGACATCTGCCACATCAACGCCGACTATCCGCCGGCGCTCGCCACCGACAACACGACGTTCACCCGATCGTCGGATCACGATCCGCTTGCCGGCACTTTCCAGATCGTTGCGCCGAACCAGACGCCGATCGCCAACGCTGGAATGGATCAATCCATCAATGCTTGCACGGTCGTGTCGCTGAACGGATCGGGATCGAGCGATCCGGACTCCGGTCCGGCGCCGTTGACGTTCCAGTGGACGCAAACGGCGGGGCCGACGGTCGTCATCAATGGACCAACGACGGCAACGCCGACGTTCGAGGCGCCCAACGTCGCGACGTCCGAGATGCTCACGTTCCAGCTCACCGTCAGCGACAGCCTCGCGATGAGCTCGGCGTCGGTGAACGTGACGGTCAATCACGTCAGCGGCATGAACGTCGATACAATCGGGCTCTACACGACTGGCGGAAACACGTTCTTCCTGCGGAACTGCAATGCGCCCGGGCCGGCTGACGTCACGACGTTCTTCGGTGCGAACGGATGGATGCCGCTTCGTGGCGACTGGGACGGTAACGGGACCGAGACGGTCGGTGCCTACGATCCGACGTCCGGGTGTTTCTTCCTGAGGAACTCGAATACGCCGGGCGGGGCCGACGTCGTCGTCTGCTTCGGAGCGCCGGGGAGCACGCCGGTGGTCGGCGACTGGGACGGCAACGGGACGGTCACGATCGGAACGTACATACCGGCCTCGGGGACGTTTTTCCTCAAGAACACGAACACGCCCGGGCCTGCCGACATGACCGTGAATTTCGGACCGGCAAACGCCGCGCCGATTCTCGGCGACTGGGACGGCAACGGCTCAACGACGCTCGGCGTGCACGTGGAGAGCACGGGGGCGTTTTTCCTGAAGAACTCGAACGCGCCGGGCGGCGCCGACGTGGTGTTCACGTTCGGGCCGGGAACAGGATTCCGGGCGATCGTGGGCGACTGGGACGGCGTTGGCGGTGTGTCGATCGGGTTGTATGCGCCGGCGACCGGCGCGTTCTTCCTGAAGAACACCAACGCCGGTGGAGGGGCGGACATGGCGTTCATGTTCGGCGTGGGAGGCGGCTTCACGCCGATGGCAGGTAACTGGGACGGGTTCTAGGTGCTGAAGGGCCGGTTCGCAACTCCGCGCCTCCGTGTCTCAGTGTCTCAGCGTGCGAAGCTCTTGAATCCGCTTCGCACACAGAGACACGGAGGCACGGAGGCGCGGCGCTACGTTGGTTCCAGAGTGGCGCTATACTCTTGGCGCCCCACATACACGAGGGAAAACCGCCGATCGATGTTCATCCGACTTGTTACCGCACTTGCGCTCGCCGTGGTCATTGCGCCGATTTCGACCCATGCCGTTTCACAGCAGAAACCGCTGACGCCATCCGAGACAGTTGTCGCGTTCTACCGGCTGTTGCGCGAGCAACGCTACTCAGAAGGCTTCGCGCTGAGCATCTACCGCGAAGCCGTCGAGGGTCTCGGCCCCGACGAGCTTGCGGAGCTCGTGCCCGACTTCGAGGCGACCTTCGCCCAGATACCCGCAAAAATCGAGATCAAGGGCGAGCAGGCTGCCGGTGATTCTGCAACCGTCTTCGCCCTGTTCGGCAGCGATGCCAGCGTGCAGGAGGTCGGACTCGTCCGTGAAGGCGGCCGGTGGCTCGTAGGCGACTCAGAGTCGCTCGAGCTCGTCCGTCGCGACAAGACTGCCTTCTTCTTCAACACCCGGATTCGAGTGAACCACAACGAGGCGTTCGCAATCCTCAAGCGCATCGCAGGCACGCAGGCTGTCCGGCTGAAGGAAAAGCAGGCCTACGGGACACTCGAGGAACTGCTCGCCGAAGAGAAGACGCTAGGGGCCGATCTTCCTGCGGGCGTCGGAGCCGGATACCGGTTCACCGTTAACGTCACGACGGATCGACAGGCGTTCACAATCGTTGCCGTTCCGGTCAAGCACGGGCGCACGGGCCGGCTCTCGTTCTTTGCCGATGTCGGCGGGATCCACGCGGCCGACGCGGGTGGGCTTGCCGTGAACGAGACGGCCCCGTTGCTCGAGCAGAGCCAGCTCGAGACAGCGGCGCCCTAGGAGACGGGGACCCCTCTCCCAACCGCACGTCCCGGAACCGCG
>CAZXLQ010000242.1:0-8313 GCA_964641945.1 uncultured Clostridia bacterium | reverse complement strand
AGATTCATACCCGGCCTCTCACTGCGTTCGCGTTTCTGGGACGTGCGGTCGGGAGAGCGGTCCCCGTCGGCCGCAGGGTCTGACGGCCAGGCGGTGCGCGTACGGACGGTGGTTGAGATTGACTGTTATCATCGGCGTATGGCCGAACTGCCGATCATGCATGCCCACCGGGCCGTCTACGACTGGGTCGACCGCTTGAAGTCGCTGCGGGCTGCCTACGAAGCGGCGTGCGAGGCCGAACCGGCTCGCGCCGACCGCGATGCCGAATGGCTCGACGCATCACTCGTTTATCACTCGCTCAGGCTCAAAGGGCTGGACGTCACCCACGAGGACGTTCTCCAGGCGCGCCGCACCTCTCGCAGCGGCCCGGGCGACATCGGGAACGCGCTCGCCGCGTGGTCCCGGGTCCGTGGAATTGCCATGACCGGCGAGGCGTTGACGCCGCGTGTGATTGCCGAGATCAACGGGCTGCTCGATCCGGACGCAGAGGGACGATTCAGAACCGGCGCCCCGGTCGCGGCCTACGCGGGGCATTCGGCTCCCGGTCCCGACGTGTTGCCGGCGCTTCTCGACAACGCCATGGACTGGTTCACCGCCGAGAGCTTCAACACCGACTTTCATCCGGTCGAGCAGGCGGCGCTTGCGCTCATTCGGATATGCGATCTTCAGCCGTTTTCATCGAACAATGAGCTGACCGCCCGGCTTGCGGCCTCCGTCTTCACGCTGCGCGCCGGCTGGCTTCCGATCGTCGTGCATCACGAGCTCGAGGTTGAATACCGGAAGGCGATTCTTCACGCCGTGCACATGGACACGCAGCCTGTAGTAGACCTGCTGGCGAAGTGCGCCGAACTGACCTACGCCGATCTCGGGATAACGGGCTGACTAACGTCGTCCGATCTTCTCGCCGCGAACAGGCGGAGTGATTCGCCGAAGGCTGAACCGGCCTTTCTCGTCCGTCCACGTCTCGTATTCGACCGGGACCGGCTGGTTCTGGTCGTCGAGCACGTTAGCAGTCACGACCGTGCGTGTACCTTCCTTGCGCATCGCCAGCGGATAGACGCCGCGCAACTCCGTGTCGCGGAAGGGCGAGTAATACACGTGGCTTTCGACGTCCCAGAAGACCGCATAGACCCACTCGAAGTCGGCCTCGTCCGGCGTCGATCCTCGACGCATGTAGGTGACGTAGTGATGGCGCGTCGCGGTCTCGGGATTCTGCGCCGCGAGCTTCGGGTCGACCACCGAGCCAATTGCCTGCCACGCTACGAACCGACGGCCGTCGCCTTCGAGGTGGAGAATCTCGTCGGGGACCTCGAGGTTGACCGATCGGGACAGAAGCCAGCCACCGCGGACGATCGAGCCCTCGTCGAGCCGAACCCGATACCACACGTCCTTCTGCTCTTCGGGTTCGTCGGCGCCGTCTTCTCCGGCAGCCTCCTCGGCCTCCGGAGAACCAGCCGCCGGCTTTGCCTTCTTCTCGGGTTTGAACGTCGTTTCCTGTTTCCCGATGATGTCGAAGAGGGTTCCCCTCGATAAGACGGCCGCGACGTCCGCTTCGCGCCCCACGTCGAGCCTCAGTCGCTGATTGACCTTCAGCCGGCCGCGCGCGAGCGCCGGCAGTACCTCGGGCGACCCGGCGATTTCGGCCGTCTTCGTCACGATCGACTGGCTGACGATGTGCCGCGACTCGAGCCAACCGCTCGTCTCGGCATCATCGCGGAGACGAACCTGGACCCAGGATTCCGTGTAGGTCGGACCCTGTACCGACTCGCGACTGAGAATGTCGACGATGTCGCCGCGCTTGACCGAAGCGACCTTGAGCGACACCAGAGCGGTGGACGAATACACGTCCGCCTGCTCGGTCCGGACGATGCCCTCGTCGATCGGTTCGACGTCGAAGAATAGACATCCCTGCGCTGGGAGCGCCGCAACCGCAAGAACGACGAGCAGGGGGAACAGTCGGAACGAGTGGGAGGAAGGTTCAAGCCCGAAGGCCGCGCGAATCCGGTCAGTGCGTCTCATTGCGATACAGTGCGTCGATGGTGTCGCGATACTTTTCTTCGACGAAACGACGCCGGACCTTGAGAGTTGGCGTCAGTTCGCCGCCGTCGATCGTGAACTCGTGCGCAATGAGCGCCACGCCCTTGATGCGCTCGTAGTCTGCCAGATGCGACGTAAGTCGCGCCACCTCACCGCGGATGGTCGCGAGCAACTCCGTGGACGTCAGGAGCGAGTCGACGTCCGGTGCATCGAGTCCGCGGTCGGCCGCCCACTCCTTGACCTGATCGCGGTTCGGTACGACGAGGGCAGCGACGTATTTTCGCCCGTTGCCGACGAGCAGGGCCTGGTCGATGAATGGGCTCAATCTCAGCAGGTTCTCGATCGGCTGAGGCGGAACATATTTTCCCGCGGACGTCTTGATGAGGTCCTTCTTGCGGTCCGTGATCGAAATGAAGCCGTCGGCGTCGATCTCACCAATGTCGCCGGTGTGGAGCCAACCATCCGCTCCAAGAACCTCTGACGTCTCTGCAGGCTTCTTGAAGTAGCCCGTGAAGACGTGGGGGCCGCGGGTCAGGATCTCAGAATCCTCCCCGAGCCGGACCTCAGTGCCCGTGATCGGATGACCGACGGTGCCCATCCGGTTCCGGCCGAGCGAGTTCACCGCGATCACCGGCGACGTCTCGGTCAGGCCGTAGCCCTGAAGTATCGGAATACCTGCGCCCCAGAATGTGTATGCGAGATCCGGCGAGAGCGGAGCTCCTCCAGAGACGAATCGTTCGAGCCTGCCGCCGACGACTTCTCGCCACTTCGCGAAGACGAGCCGGTCGGCGATCGCGTGTTCGAGCCTTAGGATCGCCGATGGCGACCGACCCTCGTCGATGGCGCGCGCCCAGTTTCGCCCGACTGGCAGAGACCAATCGAAGAGTCTTCGCTTGAACGGCGAGAGCTTGAGGCGAGCCTTGAGAATTCGCTCGTGGACCTTTTCGAAGAAGCGCGGCACCGCGGTCATCATCGTCGGCCTCACCTCGAGCAGGTTTGCGGCAACGGTCTCGAGGGACTCGGCGTAGCAAACAGTCACGCCGCGCAGGATCGCGAGGTACACGACCGTCCGCTCGAAGATGTGCGAAAGCGGGAGAAAGCTGAGGGCGACGTCTTCGGGGCCACACGAGATCGACTCGGCCGATGCCGCGGCGTTGAAGCAGAGGTTACGGTGCGTGAGGACCGCGCCCTTCGGTTCGCCGGTCGTCCCCGATGTGTAGATGATCGAAGCCGGATCGTCGGAGCCGATTGCCGATCGCATCTCGTCGAACCGGCCCGGCGTTTCGACCTCCGCCTCGGCGCCGGAAGCTTCGAGCGTCGCAAAGTCTTCGAAACCCTCGACGCCGGTCTGAAACGTCACGACGCGAATGTCGGGGAAAGCCTCGAGAACGTGCCGGATCCGTTTCACCTGTTTCGCGGTGGACACGAAGAGCAAGCTCGGCCGCGATTCGTTCAGGATGTACTCGACCTGTTGGGGCGACTGTGTGGGATAGATCGGGACGTTGATTGCGCCGGTTGCGAGAATGCCGAAATCCGCGATGGTCCAGAGTGGTCCGCTCTCGGCCAGCAGCGCCACCCGGTCACCCGGGCCGATGTGCAGGCGGTCGAGCCCGAGCGCTGCCTTGCGCACGCGAGCCATCAGTTCGCCTGACGAGATGTCGCGCCACTGACGCTCCGACTTGAACCGGAGGGCGTCCGGTTTCCGGTGACGTTCCACGGCGTGCCTAAGCAGCTCGACTATCGTCTCGGGGACGGTCAGGGTCGACATGGTGCCGATCATAATAGACTGTCGGAACCCGGAGCGGTAGCGCTCGGGTCCGTACCTGATCGTGCCCGGTGCGTCGCCACGCGGTCTCCCCGTACACGATGAGACGGCGTCGACGGCGAGACCCGAGCCCCGCAGCGCCCGGGTCCGCAACGAGAGCCATGGCGGCGCGTGCCATCGCTCGACCCGGATCGTGCCCGCTGTGCATCTGTACCGGGCGCGGTAGCGCTCGAGGCCGCCTCGAGGCCAATCGAGGCCCTGCGTCACGGCATCTGGAGCGGATCGTCTTGACTCTCACGCATACGGAGAGTACATGGGGCGAAGGATGGCGCTCGAGCCTTCTGCGCAGGCAGTGGGCGGATGCCAGACCATTCCCGCCTCAGTGAATCCAGAATCACGCGAGTTGCCATTCCGACGAGGAGGGTGCGCCCGTGGAAGAGTACGAAGACAAGATACTGGTCTGCGTCGACTGCAGCGGCGAGTTCGTGTTCACGTCGGGTGAACAGCTCTTCTTTGCCGACAAGGGACTGAAGAACGATCCAAAGCGGTGCAAGCCCTGCAAGCAGCGAAAGAACGAGCGGATCGCGGCTAACGTGCAGAGTTTCGGACCGGGGTTCGCACGAGAACGCGTCGAGGTCAGCGTGAACTGCGCCTTGTGCGCAGTCGAAACGACGGTGCCATTTCGACCGACGCAGGGCCGGCCGGTTTATTGCCGGGATTGCTTCCTCAAGATGAGGGCCTCGGAATCCCAACAGGCACTTCCGCTGCACTAGCGACTTCGTTCGACCCGAACCTGCCAGATCGATGAAGCCTCGGTGATCAGCGGGCCGTGGCGCGCCCGGTCCGATGCTCTCGTCTTGACACCGAACGGCTGAAGCGAAGTACCATGAGGCGCTCCTGACTTCGAGCCTCCCACTCATGGCACATCGCACTCTCATTATCGGCGTTCTGGCGCTCCTGCTCTCGGCAATCGCGCCGGTCCCGTCCATGCGCGCAGGCGCTGCAGACGTGCCGGAACCGGTCGTGCTCGCTCCGCTGCGCTGGATTGGAAAGACGGGAGGGAAGATTTCGTTCGACGGACTCACGTCGCGCGTGGTCGTGAAGTTCCGGGAGGGCACGTCGCGCAGCGTCGTCGATTCCGCGATGGGTAAGCGGCCCGCGGAACCGCACTCGGCCGCGGGACTCGTGTCGGGCGCCGGCTCGATCAAGCCGACTTTCAATCGGCCGGTGGATGAACTGCGCGCCGAGGAATCCAGACTGGAGCAGGATTCCGAGATCGACCTCGCCGATCTGTCGCTGTACCTGGATGTCGAAACCGAGAGTCCGGCAGACGCCGAGCTGCTTGCACGGAACCTGGAGGCGTTCGACGACGTCGAGTTCGCCTACGTCCAGCCTGCGCCCCTGCCGCCGGGCGCCTACGCAGGCGCACCACCGCGCGACACGCCGGCCGCCAGACTGGCGGGACCTCCTGCCGTGACACCTGACTTCTCGGGGACGCAGTTCTACCTTGCGGGCGCACCGGGCGGATTCGGCGTCAACGCGTTGCGTGACGTGCCCGGAGGACGCGGGGCGGGCGTGCGCATCCTCGACATCCAGTATTCGTGGAATATCAACCACGAAGACCTGCCGTTCGGCGGCGAACGGCGTCCGTTTGTCTACGAACGCGGCGTCGATCCGTTTCCGGCCGACGAGGGGAGCCACGGCACCGCCTGCATCGGGATGTTGCTGGGCGTCGAAAACGGCTTCGGCATTACCGGGATCTGCCCCGACGCCGAGATCGGACTGATCAACCCGGTCGACAACAGCAGCAACTACAAACTCGCCGCCGCCATCGACAGCGCCACGTCGCTGCTCGAACGGGGCGACATCATGCAGATCGAGCAGCAGGCCCGCGGGATCAACCGCGAGATTGCGGCACTGCCACCCGAGTGGGAGCCCGCGGTTTTCGACGCCGTCCAGAGGGCGGTGGCGAAGGGAATAGTAGTAATCGAGCCTGCGGGAAATGGCGGGTTGAAGGGAAACAAGGCGAAGGGCGCGAGCCTGGACAGCCCGGAGCTCGGCGGAGCGTTCGACCGGAAGAAGCGCGACTCCGGAGCGATCATCGTCGGTGGCGCCGTTCCGCTCGATGCGTCCAAGGCGCCGACGTCGAACTATGGCTCGCGGCTCGACGTGCAGGGCTACGGGCTCTACGTGACGACGCTTGGCTACAGCGACCTGTATGGAGCCGGAGACCCCCTCCGCTCGTACACGGCGATATTCAGCGGCACGTCCTCGGCGACACCGTGCGTTACGGGCGTGGCGGCGATCGTTCAGGGAACGCTCAAGGCGGCCGGTCTCGAGCCGTTCGACTCGCGGTTGATGCGCTCGGTTCTCGTCGGCACCGGCTCGCCGGATGGCTCGATCAAGACCCAGCGCGTCGGTCCTCGACCCAATGCCTCGTCTGCGAGCGCCGGCGTGCTCGATCCGGCGGTCCCGTTGCTGACCGAGATCAAGTTTGCGGCGAAGAAGGACCGCCTGACTGTCGATGGCGTCTATTTCAATGGGCTGAATTTCGCCGAGGTCGATCGCGCCGTCATCATCATCGATGGCACGGCGGTGGCGACGACCTGGTCGGCAGGCTACGAGGGTCCTTACGGTACGACGACCCGGCTGACGGCGACCGGACCCGAGCTGAAGAACCTGCTTCCTTCCGGCGAGCTCGTGTTCGTGACCGTTCGGAACGGCTCCGGGATCGAGTCACCGCGGCGGATCTTCATCCGAAAGTAGCCACGGCGCTCGCATGTCCCTGGATCCTTCCCCGCGGGAGCTCGTCGACTTTGCCGTCGACGCGGCGTGGATTGCGGGCCGCATCACGCTCGAGTACTTCCAGACGCCCGTCGCCCACGAGAAGAAGGCCGACGCGTCGCCAGTAACGATCGCCGATCGGCGTGCCGAAACCGTGCTTCGCGAGCTCATCTCGGCCAGGTATCCAGCGCACGCCGTGCTCGGGGAAGAGTTCGGCCGCTCGGGACCCGACGATGCCCGCTACCGCTGGATCCTCGATCCGATCGACGGGACGCTGTCGTTCATCAGCGGCGTTCCGATCTACGGCGTAATGGTCGCGGTCGAATGCGAAGGAGAACCCGTCGCCGGAGTCGTCAACCTGCCGGCTCTCGGCGAGCTCGTTGCGGCCGGGAGAGGCGAGGGCTGCTACTGGAACGGCCGCCGTGCGGGAGTCTCGAGCACGGGCCGTCTCGCGGACGCCCTCGTCGTCTGCACGGACGTGACCGGAATGGAGAAATACGGCCGGGGCGCCGAATATGCGCGTGTCCGAGACGCGTCGCGGATGCAGCGCACGTGGGGTGACTGCTACGGTCACATCCTCGTCGCCACAGGCAGGGCCGACGTCATGCTCGATCCGGTCATGAACATCTGGGACACGGCTGCGCTCCGGCCGATCCTCGAGGAAGCAGGCGGGACGTTCACGGATTGGGCCGGAAACGCCACGCACACGGCGCCGGAGGCAGTCTCGACGAATGGAGTGCTGCTCGACGAGCTCCTGGCCGTCGTGGCGTCGACGCCGTCGTGCCTATAGTCACTCCGTGACTCTGCGCCTCCGCGCCTCTGTGTGCGAAGCCTCTTAGTTGAAGAGCCGCGCACGCAGAGACTCGTAGCCACGGAGCCGCGGAAGTGTCCGCCTGTACACCCCTCGAATTTTCAAGCTAGAATGCCATTTTGCGATCGGAACGAGCCTTCGCGGAGTTCGTGACCGGTAACAGCGACTCGCGCGAACTTCTCGAGAAGCAGGAGAGACAGACGACTCATGGAAGGCTTGCAGGACCTGATCGCACAGATTCCGTCGATCGAGGAGATCATCCGCTGGGGCGGTACGCTCGCCCTGATCGCGATCGTATTCGCCGAGACGGGCCTTCTCGTCGGGTTCTTCCTTCCCGGAGACTCGTTGCTCGTAACAGCCGGTCTGTTTGCCGCTCGTGGCGACCTCAACGTGGCGATGCTGCTCGTGACGCTCTCGATAGCGGCGATTGTCGGCGACGCGGTGGGATACGCGATCGGTCGACGACTCGGACCGAAGCTCTTCAAGAAGGAAGACTCGTTGCTCTTCAAACGCAAGCACCTCGTGAAGGCGCACGAGTTCTACGAGAGGTACGGCGGCAAGACGATCGTGATCGCACGGTTCGTGCCGATCATCCGCACGTTTGCGCCGACGGTGGCGGGCGCGGCCGAGATGACGTATTCGAAGTTCGCGGCCTTCAACGTGTTCGGCGGAATCCTCTGGGTTTTCAGCATGGTGCTTGGCGGCTACGCGCTCGGCAGCGTGATCCCGAACATCGACAAGTACATCCACTACGTCATCGCGATCGTCGTCTTCCTGTCGCTGCTGCCGCCGGTTTTCGAGTGGTGGCGCGAGCGTCGGCGTATGGCAGCGGAGAAAACCGCGGCGTAGACGGGCTGTCTCCGTGTCTCAGTGCCTCCGTGCCTCTGTGTGCGAAGCCTCTTCATTGAAGAGCTTC
>CAZXLQ010000241.1:0-8327 GCA_964641945.1 uncultured Clostridia bacterium | reverse complement strand
CCGTGCACTGCCACACGTGTATCGCGGAAGGGAATGCGACGAGCCCGTGATCGTCTCCGGAAGTCGCGATTCGCGCCGACCGTCGTCGCGCCGGATCGCGAGGCTCCCCAATGGAGACAAGGGCTTTGGAAAGAGTTCTTGCGCGCAGTCACCTTGGTGGCTATACTCCCGGGTTCATCTTAGAGTATCGAGCGTTTCCGACGCTTGGTGATTTCGAAGGTGGGCTCGGGCCCACCTTTTTTCTAGGGCGGAAGTCGAAGGTTTATGACCGGAATCGACGAGAAGAAGATCGCTGACGTGATCGAAAGAGTCGTGCAATCAGAGGGCCTCGAGCTCGTTGCCTGGGAGTTGAAAGGCGACGGGTCTCGTGCGTCGATGCTGCGCATCACACTCGATTGCGACCAGGGGCTCACGCACGAGCACTGCGTTGCCGTCAATCGCGAGGTAGGCACCATTCTCGACGTCGAAGACCTCATTCCATTCCACTACACGCTCGAAATCACGTCGCCGGGACTTGGCAAGTCGCTGACCGGACAGCCTGCGTTCGACCGTCACCGCGGCGAGATGGTTCGGCTTCGCGTGTCGGAGCCCACCGAGCACGGTCCCAGCATCAAGGGACGCGTCGAACGCGTCACACCGACCCAGGTCATCGTCGTGGATCGCCACGGCGTCGAGCACACCATCCCCTACACCCAGATTCTCGAGGCCAATACGGTCCACGCCCCGGGGCGCGGATCTCGGCGGTCCGAGGCCGGAGGTACCGAGTGAATCCGAACACGCCGATCGCGCAGAACATCGAGACGCTCGCGCGAGAGAAAAACATCGACCCGACGATCATCATCAGCGCCATTGAGGACGCGGTGGTGACAGCGTCGCGCAAGCAGTTCAAGACAGGCGAGGATCTGCAGGCCCGCTACAACATGGATACGGGCTCGGTCGATCTGTTCGCCGTCAAGCGCGTGGTCGAGGAGGTTGAGAACGACGCCATCGAGATTTCGCTCGCCGAAGTCGAGGGCATGGGCATCGAGGGGGCGGAGAGCGGCGACATTCTCGAATTCCCGCGCTCCACCGAGGATCTCGGCCGAATCGCTGCACAGACCGCAAAGCAGATCATATTCCAGAAGGTGCGCGAGGCGGAGCGGAACAACATCTACGACGAGTACATCCAGCGCGTCGGCGACATCGTTCACGGTTACGTGAAGCGGTTCGAAGGCGGCCGGATCATCGTGGATCTCGGCAAGGTCGAAGCGGTTCTCCCGCGTAGCCAGCAGTCCCGGGTCGAGAGCTTCACGCAGGGCGAGCGTATTCGGGTCGTCATCCACGACGTGCATCGGGACACGAAGGGTCCGCAGGTCGAGGTTTCGAGAACGAGCCCTGAACTGCTGAAGCGACTCTTCGAGATGGAGGTCCCCGAGATCTACGACGGCACCGTGATCATAAAGGCAGCGGTTCGTGAGCCTGGTGACCGGGCGAAGATAGCGGTCGTGAGTCGCGAGCGTGACGTTGACCCGGTAGGCGCCTGCGTCGGCATGAAGGGTTCGCGCGTTCAGGCGATCATCCGCGAACTGCGTGGAGAGCGCATCGACATCATCGAATGGAACGAGGATCCGGCGATCTTCGCTGCGAACTCGCTTTCGCCGGCCAAGGTTTCGAAGGTCCAGATTCTCGACTTCACGAACAAGGAGCTCGAGGTCATCGTTCCCGAGGAGCAACTCTCGCTCGCGATTGGCCGCAAGGGACAGAACGTACGTCTCGCGGCAAAGCTGATCGGCTGGCACGTCGACATCAGGAGCGAGGAAGAGATGAAGCGCGAGGTCGAGAGCCAGATGGAAGCGCTTCTGTCGGGCGCGAACGTGCCGCTTACCGTTGTCGACTCGATCGACCAGGTCATGTCGGACACGCTGCAGCGCGGCGGAATCCTGACCGTCGAGCAGCTTGCGGAATCAACCGTGGACGATGTCACGCAGATCATCGACATGAGTTTCGACGACGCCGAGCGGCTGATTGCCTCGGCACGAAGAATCATGGAAGTGAAGCGACTTCGCGGAATGCAGGCTGCGGCGCACGCCGAGCACGAGGCCGCAGACGCTGCCGAGAGCGCGCTTGCGCTGGCGGCTGCCGAGGGCGCAAGTGAGGCCTCGGATGCACAGGAGTCCGGAGACGAGCTTGCGGCCGAACCTGCCGCAGAGGTCGCGCCGGAATCGACGGACGGTGTCGAGGCTTCTGCCAGCGTGGCGGAGCCCGACGAAGCCGTCGAAGAGACGGTCGTCGAAGAGCCGATCGTCGAAGAGCCGATTGTCGAAGAAGTCGAAGCGGCTGCGGAACTGGCTGAAGAAGCGACTGGATCCGATGAGGCGGCCGAGCCGACGGCGGACGGCGAGGCATCGGGTGCGGACGCAGTCGGGACGTCGGAGACAGAGGAAGCGTAATTAGATCCCCGCATCGGGGCTGAGGAAGACGAACACACGTATGGGCTCAAAGAAAGTTCGAGTCTACGATCTGGCCAAAGAGCTCAAGATCGACAATAAGAAGGCCATCGAGGAGTGTCGCCGCGAAGGGCTGGACGTCAGTGTGCCCTCGAACAGCGTCCCCGATGATGTCGCCGAGCGGATTCGGAACAAGTACTATCCGAAAAAGGCCGCGGCGCCTGCCGGACCGCGACTGGTCAAGACGGTCAAGGCAGCCGCTCACGTCGATGAAGGCGGGCACGAGGCCGAGGCATCGCACGATTCGGAGCCGCGCGTCGAGGCCGAATCCTCCACCGGCACGGCTGTTGCACCAGCTCCGGAGCAGAAACCGACGCAACCGCGTGTTCGTGTGCTGAAGGCGTCGCCGGCGCGAGCCCAGGCCATCGACGAGGAAGCCGCCGAGGTCGAGGTCGAAGAGCCCGTTGTCGACGAGGAGCTCGTCGCGGCGTTCACGCCTGACGAGGCCGAAGAGGCGGAACAGCACGCCGGCCCGGAGGTCGATGCGGATGCGACCCCGTCCATTCGTGTCCGTCGCATCGTGCCGTCGACTCGGGTCGCTCAAGGGGAGGTCGCGGCCTCTTCACAGCCTGCCCAGGCCGATGCGAAGCCCACGGGGACTACCGTTCGCGTCTTGACGCGGCGTCCCGGTGCCGAGGCAGTGCTCTCTCCGCCCACGCTCCCCAAGCCGCTTCCGGTTCCAGGGCGTCCGACCGTCGAACCGGGCGCGACTGGCGAAACCGGTCCGGTCAAGCTGCCGGCTCACACCACGTATATCCCGCCGAGAGACAAGGCGAGGCCGCGAGGCCTGCGCTCCACTGGGCGTGGCGGCAAGAAGGGCTTCCGCGAGGCGCCGTCGCGAACGACGCCGGTCGACGGTCGTCAGCCGAGCATGGCGCGAACCGGGACCGCCGCAGCTGCCAAGCAGAGGCCGTCCTTCGACGAGCTCAAGCCGATCAAGCTCGTCGAGGGGACTACGCTCAAGGATTTCGCCGAAAAGCTCGACATCAAGCCGAAGGACGTCGTCACGACGCTGCTGGGTCGCGGCGTCATGGCGACAATCAATCAGACGCTCAATCAGGACGTGGCGAAAGAAGTGGCGATGGAGTTCGGGTTCGAAGTCACGTTCGTCCCGTTCGAAGAGATGGTCGTATCGAACCAGGACGACGCGTTCGATGCTGCTGAGACGGGTGGCACGCTCGAGACGCGTGCGCCGGTCGTCACCGTGATGGGTCACGTCGATCACGGAAAGACGAGCCTGCTCGACGCCATCCGCTCGGCGCGAGTAGCCGAGGGCGAGGCCGGCGGCATCACCCAGCACATCAGTGCCTTCAAGGTTGACGTTGCCGATCCGGATGACCGGTCGCAGATGCGGCGGATCGTGTTCATCGATACACCCGGCCACGAGGCATTCACGATGATGCGTGCTCGGGGCGCCAAGGTCACCGACGTCGTGGTGCTTGTCGTCGCAGCCGACGATGGCGTCATGCCACAGACCATCGAGGCCATCGACCATGCCAAGGCCGCCGAAGTGCCGATCATCGTTGCGATCAACAAGATCGACAAGCCCGATGCGAATCCCGATCGAGTCAAGCAGGAGTTGACCGAGCACGGATTGCTCTGGGACGGTTGGGGCGGCGAGACGGTAATGGTCGAAATCTCGGCCAAGCAGAACATCAACATCGAGAATCTGCTCGAAATGATCGTCCTGACCGCCGACCTTCGCGAGCTCAAGGCCGCAGGGGATCGACTGGGTTCGGGCGTCGTGCTCGATGCGTTCCTCGACCGCGGCCGCGGTGCAGTCGCAACGGTCCTCGTGCAGAACGGAACATTGAAGGTCGGTGATCCTTTCATCGTCGGCTCGGTGTTTGGCAAGGTCCGTGCGATGTTCGACGACCTGGGCCATCCGGTCGACGTCGTTGGACCGTCGACGCCGGTTCAGGTACTCGGATCGAGCACGGTGCCGCGCGCGGGCGATCTGTTCCAGGCGGTCGACGACATAGCCAAGGCGCAGCACATCAGCTCGTTCCGCACGACGCAGCAGCGTATCGAACGCATTGCGTCGGATTCGCGACGTGGCCTCGATTCGCTCTTCACCGACATGCAGCAGGGACAGGTCAAGGAGCTGCAGGTCATCCTCAAGGCCGACGTGCAGGGCTCCGTCGAAGCGGTCAAGGACACGCTCAACAAGCTGTCGACGGAGAAGGTCAAGATTCGCGTCGTCCACATGGGTGTGGGCGCCATTACCGAGTCCGACGTCATGCTCGCTTCGGCGGCCAACAAGGACATGAACCGCGCGGCCGTCATCATCGGCTTCAACGTTCGGCCCGAGACGCGCGCCGAGGACGTCGCTCGAAACGAGGGCGTCGACATTCGACTCCATACGATCATCTACAAGGTCCAGGAGGAGATTCACGACGCGATGCTCGGGATGCTCGACAAGGCGAAGCGCGAAGTTGCGCTCGGTCAGGCCGAGATCCGCAATATCATCAAGGTGCCCAAGGCCGGAAACATCGCCGGCTGCATGGTTCTCGACGGGGCGATCAAGCGGGGTGCCGAGGCCCGGCTCATCCGCGACAGTGTGGTGATCTATACGGGCAAGGTCGATTCGCTTCGCCGGTTCAAGGAAGACGTCGGCGAGGTCAAGCAGGGTTTCGAATGCGGAATCCTTCTCGATCGCTATCAGGACATCAAGATTGGCGACGTAATCGAAGCCTATCGAACGGAAGAGGTCGCGCAGACGGAGCTGTAGGACGCCGATGCGGGGCGAACGTCACAGTGGAGGCCACGGCCATCGGAATGACCGACTCGCGGAGCAGATCCGCGAGGAGGTCAGTCAGATCGTGGGATATGAACTTCGCGACGAGCGCGTCGGATTCGCGACCGTGACCGATGTCCGGTTGATGCCCGACCTTTCGTCGGTGCGGGTATTCGTGTCGATTCTCGGCGACAAGCCCGAACAGGTCGAAGGGCTGGCCGCGTTGAATCGCGCTGCAGGGTTCGTTCGAAAGATGCTTGCTCCGCGCATTCGAACGAAACGAGTTCCGACCCTCATTTTTGAGCTCGACGATCTTCTCGAGCGGGGGAGTCGGATCGAAAACATTCTGAAGGAAGACGAGGACAAGCCGGCGGCACCGCCCGAAACTCCGGCTGAATAATATGCTCAGTCAAGTCGTCGAACTCATCGAGTCCAAGCACCGCTTCATGATCACAGCGCACGTCCGCCCGGACGGAGACAGCCTTGGCTCGTCACTTGCGCTCTACTGGATTCTCGTGGCCCTCGGCAAGGATCCGGCGGTGATCATGCGCGACCGGGTGCCACACGCGTACCGCTCATTGCCGGGCGCTGCCAGCGTCCTCACCATGCCCGAAGTCTCGGAGATGTACGACGGCGCCTTCGTCATCGAGTGCAGTGACATCGACCGTCCCGGGCTCATCGGACTCGAGCGTCAGCACGTCATCAACATCGATCATCATTCGACGACAGCGCTCTTCGGGAACGTGAACTGGATCGACGCAACGGCATCGGCGGTCGGCGAGATGATCTACAACCTCTGCAAGGCACTGGGAGTCACGCCGACGAAGGAGATCGCCACGTGCACGTACACGGCGCTCCTGACCGATACCGGCTCGTTCCAGTTCTCGAACACGACCGAGCGAACGTTCAAGATCGCATCCGAGCTCGTGCGGCGTGGGGTCGAGCCGGCGACGGTGTCGCAGGCTCTCTACTATTCGTATCCCTACGGAAAGATCAAGCTGCTCGGTCTCGCGCTCTCGACACTCGAGCACGACGAATCCGGCCAGATCGCATGGATCCGTGTCACCCGCGAAGCCATGGACCTCGCTGGAGCGGCTGAGGAAGACGCTGACGGCATCGTCAACTACGCTCTCTCGATAGGCGACGTTAAGGCTGTGGCGTTTTTCAAGGAAGTCGAGAACAACGGCTGGCGGATCAGTCTTCGTTCAAAGAACAAGATCAACGTGGCGAAAGTCGCGGAGCAGTTCGGCGGTGGCGGACACAAGAATGCCGCGGGTTGCGCTGCGGACGGCGACTACGAGGTGGTTTGCGACCGGGTGATCTCCGGGCTCAAGGACGCTGTCCTTGGCGTGCCAGCGCTCTAGAGAACGGGCGAGCCATTTCCTCCGTGCCTTTGTGTCTCGGTGTCTCTGTGCGCGAAGCTTTCTGACGCTGAAAGAGCTTCGCGCACAGAGACACGGAGACGCGGAGACACGGAGTCAGCGCTCGGGCTTGCCGGCGGGTCGTGGTGCCACGTAGTGCTTCCAGGCCATCTTCGCCAGTTTCCAGGTCTTCGACCAGTTGATCGACCCTTCTTCGCCCTTCAGCACGCGCGAGAGGATCTTGCCGCCGATGTACCGGCCTTCCCGTCGAAGCATGAACTCCTTTGCGTGCGGGCGGGCGACGAGGAAGAAGTTGAAGTCCGGATCAGCTTTCGAGCCGATTCCCTCGATGGTCGTCAACGCGCGCAGTATGAACGTGAACTGCGGCGGGATCTGGAACGGGTAGCGGTACAGGAGATCCGCGACTTCTTCGGACATGTCCCTGAAGGTCAGGTCGCCAATCCTGAGCCCGTCGTACTGCGCGATCAGTCGCGCGCCAATCTCGTCGAGGCCTTCACGGTCCGCGGGATCGATACGAAGGAAGCCGAGCTCGGCCGCGGCGCCAAGCAATCCGCGCCAGTCCTTCTCGACGATGTGGAAAAACGCGTCGACGAGCTGCGACTGGAGTTCCAGCGAGATCCGCCCGGCCATTCCGAAGTCGAAGAACGCCAGCCGTCCATCCGGCATCACGCGAAGGTTGCCGGGGTGCGGGTCAGCGTGAAAGAAACCGTCCTCGAGCAACTGCTTGAGATACGCCTGAACGAGCCGTTCGGTGACGTCCATTGGCGCGAGTCCCATCCGGCGAAGACCCGAATGGTCGTCGACCTTCACGCCGGGGATGTACTCCATCGTGATGACGCGGCGCGAGCTCAGGTCGTGAAAGACCTTCGGGACGTGAATATTGGTCCATTTCGAGAAGTTTGCGCGAAACGTCTCGGCGTTTTCGACTTCCTTGACGTAATCGATTTCATCGGCGAGAACGGCCGCGAACTCGTCGATGATCCCGTTCCAGTCAGTCGCCTTGAGCACCTCCGAGGCCTGAAGTCTCGGCGCGAAATGTCGAAGCGTTGCCATGTCGAGGTCGATCCGCGACTCTAGATCCGGTCGCTGTACCTTGACGACGACCTCCTCTCCGGTACGCAGACGGGCCCGGTAAACCTGCCCGAGACTCGCCGCGGCGATCGGAGCCGAATCGATCGTGGCATAGAGATCGCGAACGGAGCGGCCAAGCTCGGATTCGACGATTCCAAAGGCGATTTCGGTGGGAAAGGGTGGTACGCGGTCGAGCAGTTCCTTGAGTTCTTCTGTGTATTCGAAGGGAAGCAGATCGACACGCGTCGACAACATCTGGCCGATCTTGATGAACGTGGGTCCCAGCGAAATGAGCTCCGAACGCAGCCTCGCTCCCTCGGCGCGACGTCGTGACTCGGGACTGTCGCCCGTCCAGCCGCGGGCATTGAGCCACATCGCCGCGCGCAGCTTCAGCGCCGCCCATCCGATCCGTGCGATTCTCGCGCGTCCGCGCCAACCGTACGGCGCCAGTGGTGAACGTACGGATGGCGACGTGGCCGACGTCGGGTCGGGCAGGCTGATCATCTTCGGCTCGTTCGTCACGCCACTGATCATAGCCTGCCGTACGCCGCGCCGCCGACACTGGTTCCGCACGGTGCCGCGCTGTCGAACTCAGCGACCGCGGAGCGGTCGGACCGAGGTGGGCGGCGGTACCGCGGGTCGCGTGTGCTC
>CAZXLQ010000240.1:0-8347 GCA_964641945.1 uncultured Clostridia bacterium | reverse complement strand
CCCACGGCTATTTCATCGACCGCTCCGCGGTCGCGGAATTGACCGCGCCCCCGCGACCCACGGCTATTTCATCGGGCGCTCCGCGGTCGCGGAATTGCACTCGCCCCCGCGACCCACGGCTATTTCATCGACCGCTCCGCGGTCGCGGAATTGACCGCGCCCCCGCGGCCCACGGCTATTTCATCGGGTGCTCCGCGGTCGAGGCGCAGAGACGCTGAGACCCGGAGCCACAAAGTGCGAGAATCACGCGTCCGCCGCGTTCGTTCAACCGGACCGGGGCTGCAACCGACCCAGGAGGAACCATGTCAACACGACCCCTACACGCAGCGCTTCTTGCGCTCGTGCTCGGCTTTGCCGCGGCCACGAGCACCAATGCCGGCACCGGCGACGATCTAGCTCATCTGACGGTCTACGACGCCGGCATCGCCGAATTCCTGGAGATGCGCACTGTCGAACTTCAATCCGGACTCAACACCCTCGAATGGCGCAGCCTCATGCCGAAGGCGTATCTGCGGACGCTCCGTGTCACGGCGGCCGATGCCGAGGTCATTCGGCAGGACGTGACGATGGACGGCGCCGAGGTGAAGGGTGAGAAGACCGCCGTGCTCCACCTTCAGATAATGAACCGCGGCTCGGCCGGCCCTCGGCGCATTCTCGTGGATTATCTGGCGCCGAGCGTGACCTGGCAGAGCGACTGTGCGCTCGTGCTCGACCCGGGCCCGAACGGCGCACCGCCGACAACGGCATCGCTCGATGTGTGGCTCTCGGTCTTCAACTCCACCGGGCTCGATCTTCGGGCAGGATCGCTCGACCTCGTCGCCGGAGAGATCAACCTCGTCGACGGCGGCGGCGCATACGAGTCGCGCCGCGTCGCGCAATACCAGGTGAACATGCAGAGCAATGCCGTTTACGCCAGCAGCGACGAGGCCCCGGGCGATGCCTCGACGACGGTCACGGGTCTGTCCGTATTCAACCGCCTCGCGCTCGGCAAGGGCATCGTGCTCAACGCGAACAATGCCATGAGCCGCTTTCCGTTGATGCAGCGAACGAAACTGGGCGTCGAGGAGCGGAAGGTCTTCGAGAACGCCTACAACCTGCAGACGTTCGGCAGGAACGGTTTCACGCTGCTGCCCCGGGGCCTCGATGTGCGGCTGGTTTCGAAGAACACGACCGGCGTGCCGATACCCGCCGGCGTGGTGACGGTCTACGCGAAGACCGGCGACCTGCTGCAGATAGTCGGACAGGACCGCATCGGTCTCACGGCCGAGGCGGCCGAGTTCACGGTCGGACAGGGACGATCGGCGACGCTTTTCGGCTCGCGCCGGATCGTCGAGCGCAAGACGTTCGCCGACGTCATGTCGGGAGGCGGACGCCGAGAGCGCCTGGTGACGAAGATCGAGGTCGTGCTGTCGAACCGGGGTACTCTTGCCGCCGACGCCTTCGTGCGCGAGGGCATCGAGCCATTCGACGAGAACCGCTGGACGCTGCTCGAAAGCACGCACCAGTCCGAGACGCTCGGCGCAAACACGATCCAGTTCAAGGTGCAGGTCCCGGCCGGCGGAAAGACGGTCGTGAGTTACACGGTTGAAACCAAATAGAAGAAGGGCTTTGCGCGGGAGCCGGTTTCGGTAAGACTGGCCCCGCGCTTCGGCGCCAAGCTCACCATGGAGGCACTTGAATGATCGCGAAAGTCCTGCGCCTGATCGCGCTCCCGTTGGTTCTCTTGGTCTTGTGGACAGTCTTCCGATTCACGATCGGCGTCCTGGGGGTTCCCTACGCGCCGCGCGGAAACGCAATGTTTTCCGTCTTCGGCCTGACGCTCATCTCCTGCATCTACTACGGCGCTCTCTCGAAGAATCTGGCCGGTTTCGGATGGGGAGGCACCGCCCTGACGGGCTACGCGCTCGGCCTCGCGGCTCAGATCCTGATTTTCACCGCGACGCTCGTGACCTACGTTGCGGGACAGGAAGGCGTGTCGTACTTCACTCACTGGGACGCACTCAATGTGGCTGAAGGCACGATGGTGCCGATGTCGCAGGCGATGACGTCACGCGCAGTCGGCCTGCTTCTCGGCCCGCTGATGCCTGTCATTTGTGCGCTTATCGGCCGCCTGCTGGCACCGCTCGTCCCGAGCCCCGCTTCTAAGGCCTAAGTCTCGACGTATTGCCGTTCGTCGCGGGCACGCCGAGATCGGCGAGTCCGCGGCGGGCGAGCGCGTTCTGCGGGTCGATCGCGAGCGCCCGCTCGAACGAGGCGCGAGCCTTGTCGACGACCGGCGGCTTGCGCAGCGCGTAAGTCGAGCCGAGCGCGGCGTGAACGCCAGCGCTGCCTGGCGCTACGACGATGGCCCGCTCGTAGGCGGCGCGCGCGGCATCGAGCCGCGAGGCATCGCCGGCCGTGTTTCCGCCCTCGAGCGCCGTCGCGAAGTTCGCGTCGCCGAGACCGACGAGCGCTTCGGCGTTTTTCGGCTGGATGCCGACGGCACGCTCGTAGTAGCGAATCGCGTCCGAAGGCCGACGCGAGATCCGCAGCAGCGCCTCACCCATCTTGAACTGTGCCTCGAAGTCGTCCGGCCGTGCGTCGACGGCGGCCATGGCGCGTCGCAGTTCCTCGTCCGAAAGTCCGCCGGTCGGGCCCTCCGCGTCCGTCGCGCCCGTCGCGCCGTCCGTCGCCTGCACGGGAGCCTGCATCGCGGTCGGAGCAGGCCGGCTCGGCGACATGTTGTTGGCGACCGTGAACCCGATCGCCGCGCCGATGGCGAACCCGATCGCGATACGCAGGATTGCTGGTCCGGGACTGCTGTCGGCCATCGGCGGTGCGGGCTCCGGTGCTACGCGATCTAGAGAAGTGGTTGTTGACAGGGAGCGGGTCTGTAAGCCGAATTCTGTCCCCGCCCCGAAGAGCAGGTGACGGTCATTCATCTAGGCCGGGGATTGCTCCACCGGCTCGAGCGACCTACCCGGAGGTCGTGTCCTCGCCCCGAAGGGTCCGGCACTTGGACGGGCCGTCCTGATGACGCCTCCCTATTTGGTCTTGCACCGCGAGGAGTTTACCTAGCCGCCGAATGTCGCCACCGGCGCTGGTGGGCTCTTACCCCACCGTTTCACGCATCACCTGATCCCTCTTTCGAGGGCCATCGGCTGACTTGTTCTCTGTTGCACTTGTCGTCGGGTCACCCCGCCTGGCCGTTAGCCAGCCCGCAGCCCTGTGGTGTTCGGACTTTCCTCCCGTCTCCGGAGCCGAAGCCCCTTCGACCGGCGACCGTCCGACCCACTCCCTGTCAACGGATGGACTATAGCAGATGCGGACTCAGTGTCTCCGTGACTCCGTGTCTCTGCGTGCGAAGCGTCTGAAAAGCTGCGCACACAGAGACGCGAAGGCACAGAGGCACGGAGGGACCAGGCTACCCCGAGAAAGCGTCCACGAAGGTCTTCATCATGTATGGATTGTTCGACTTGATCCGTCCACTCAGGAAGTCGCCTACACCCGGGTAGTGATGTCCGTTGTAGATCTTGAGGAACATCTCCTCCGACGTCTTCACGAAGCAGTCCGCATCCTCCACGGTCTTGCCTCGCTCTACCGAGCACTGCTCGGCATCCACGACGACAGTCCACTTGTGGTCGTCGATCGAGAAGTAGAACGAGTGCCTTTCCCGAACCACGCCGGGCTTGAACGAAGTTCCGAGGCTCGCGAAGATTTCCTCGACCGAATCCGACATGTTCGACCTCCGACTCTGGTATCGCTCGACCACGCGCGCCGTCGGTTATAGCCTGCGAGTGGGGTCCCGGCAAGGACGAAGCCCCCTGCCTCCGCGTTCTCTCCTGCACCGCGTTTCGCTTGCTTGACTCCTTCGCGTCCGATGCTATTCTAGGCGCCGGATTCGTTCCTGCCGACGATCGACCGCAATCCCGCGGCTCGCGGCAGCTTCCACTGGGCTCCATTTCCGATTCGCATACCGATAGCTTCTTGAAACGGGCATCCCTGCCCGCAACAGTGAGGTCGCCATGATCGTCAGACGTTCCCGTCTCAGCGTCGGCTCCGTGCCCGTGCGCGTGGTATTGGCTGTTGGCGCCGCCGTCGCCCTGTGCCTCGGCCTTGTGCCGGCAAGCGCGCAGAACAATGGTTCGAAGCCGGTGGCGCATGACCGGTCGGTTCGCGTCATCCAGGGCAAGCCGAAGGTCGTCAAGCTCAAGGGCAAGGCTTCGTCCGCCGGACAGAAGGACGTGACCTTCGAGGTGACGGGCTTTCCGCAACACGGCACGTTGACGACAGTCGACGGCGACAAGGGAAAGGTGACCTACGAGCCGGACGCCGGCTTCAGTGGCGAAGACCGCTTCACGTTCACGGTGCACGACGGCGTCGCCACGAGCGACCCCGCGGTGGTGATTCTCAACGTCTACAAGCGCGGCGACGTCCCGACCGGTCCGATGCTCTCCGCCGATGAGGTTCGCGCCGTCGTTCAGAAGGCCGCGACGAGCATCAGCGACTCGAGCACCGTCGTTGCCGTCGTTGATCGCGCCGGGCGTCCTCTCGCGGTGTATCGCCGCAGCGGGGCCAACAAGAACGACATCGAGCGCGCGCTGGCACTTGCCCGGACCGGCGCGTTCTTCAGCAACGACATGGCGCCGCTGTCTTCGCGAACTGTCCGGACGCTTGGCGGAGTGCATTTCCCGCCGGGAATCCGCGACACGGGCCCGTCGGACCTCTACGGCATCGAGCTGACGAATCGCGGCTGCGATTTCAACGTCACCTACAACTCGGGCAAGGAATATCCGGTCTACACGAATCTCGACGGGACCGGGCCGAGTCTCGGCATAGGCACGGGCAAGCCTGACTTCTTCGACAACGAGGGACGGCTGGTCGATCCGGGCGGCTTCCCGATCTACAAGAACGGTCGCGTTGCGGGCGGGATCGGCGTCACCGTCGCGCCGCCGGGCAACTTCGGCACACAGGGTGTTTCGCCCCAGGTGACGGCAGCCGAGTTTGCGTCGTTCCAGGCATCGCTCGTGCTCGGCGGTCCGCCGCTTCCGCTGCCTCCGCCCGGGCGCGTCATCCTTGGCGGAATCGAGCTTCCGTTCTCACCGTTCCTCGACGCGATGGAGAAGGGTGAGACCATCCAGACGCCCAGCGGCGCGGGGAATGGCGTCGGGTCGTTCGACGCAAGCCGCTTCGTCTTCGGGCCGGTCTCGGGCGGATTCGCCGCGGACGGCTGGCTCGTAGGACCGCTCTCTGGATCGCGTCTCTCGGCACAGCAGGTCAACCAGATCGTCATGAACGCCTTCAATGAGGCGAAGCGGACGCGAGCGGCCATCCGGCTGCCGCTCGGCTCGCCGACGTCGATGGTGATTGCCGTCGGCGATGTCGACGGGACCATTCTCGGCGTGTTCCGCATGCAGGACTCGACGATCTTCTCGATCGACGTGGCGATCACCAAGGCTCGCAACGTCGTGTGGTTCAGCCTCGATGGCTCTCGCGACCTGCCGGGCGTGCCTTACGGGACGGCAATCACGAACCTCACGCTATATTACGGCGGGCAGCCGTTTTTCCCGATCGGCATCAACAACAGCGATCCGGGTCCGTTCTACGACCTCTTCCTTCGTGACGCGGCAAGTCCGTGTACGCAAGGCAGCCAGCCGCGCAACGACAACCAGAGCGGCATTGTCTGGTTCCCCGGCTCGGCTCCGCTCTACAGCGGCAATCAGGTCATTGGCGGCCTCGGCGTGTCGGGCGATGGAGTGACACAGGACGACGTCGTCACGTTTGCCGGGACTATCGGCTACGAGGCTCCTCTCGAGATCCGCGCCGATCAGGTCATCATTCGCGGCGTCCGACTCCCGTATCTGAAGTTCAACCGGAATCCGAACCTTCCGTAAGGCGGTCGGTCCGATCTCGACAACCGGAATATTACCGATGCTCACCCGGCCTTCCACTGCTCTGCTGACCGCCGCCCTCCTCGCCGGCGGCGTCTGGACGCTGGCGCAGACCAAGCCGGCGGATCCCCCTGCCGCGAAGCCCGCGGCGGCTCCCGAGGCCAAACCGGCCCCGAAACCGGTCCCGCCAAAGCCGGGCGTGCCGAGCAAGGGTCCTGCGGTCCGGTTCCTTCACGAGCATCATTCCGGGCAGGTACCGGTTCCAGGCAAGAAGGGTGTCACGCGCGAATTGACCTGCGCCATGTGCCACGCGTCGTCGGTCGCGCAGCCGGACACGAACAAGTACCCGGGTCCGGACCTCATC
The DNA here is from genome assembly GCA_964641945.1 of uncultured Clostridia bacterium. Lineage (GTDB taxonomy): Bacteria > Acidobacteriota > Blastocatellia > UBA7656 > JADIYM01 > JADIYM01. The sequence continues at coordinate 2,113 of CAZXLQ010000240.1, read as the reverse complement.
AAACATCCGGATACTGCAAAGCTCGCTATGACCGGCGACAAGGTCAACAAGCTTGGCTTCGCGAAGTCGCACTCCGCGTGCACCGAGTGTCACAGCGAAATCCGGCCCGGATCGACGAAGATGTGCGGGATGTGCCACCAGTCGATCGCGAAGCTCCGGGTGTTCCCGAACCCGGACGTCGAGTTGTCGCAGTTCGCGGACCGCTACTCGCACAAGGCACACAAGGACTACTTCGACGGCAATCCGGAACCGGCGAAGGTAACCGCTTCGCACCGCGTGACGGACGCATCCTTCATGGCCGTTCGCCTCGCGGCTCCGGTTGCGGCGGTTGAGAAGGGCCTTCGCTGTCTGGAGTGCCACGTGCCCGAGGCAAAGGGCACGAAGATGCGGCTGCCGCAACACGACGGCTGTTTCGTGTGCCACGCCAAGACGAAAATCGTTCCCGAGAAGGCCGACAGTTTCTGGAACAAGTGCACCGGTTGCCACTCGAACATCGAGGCGAACAAGCCGACGATCGACGCGGCACTGAAGCCACCCAAAGATGCGGCCCACGCCGTCGCGGCGATGATCCTGCCGATCCGGTACGTGATCACGCCCACCGGCCCGCGAAATCCGGCGTTCTCGCATGCGAGCCACGCGACGATGAAGCCGGACACCGGAAAGAGCGCCGGAAAGGCCCTCGAGGGCCGGGCCTCCTGCCTCTTCTGTCATACCTCGGCGGAGCGCGCGTCGAATCGAATGCAGATGACGGCGTTCGCCGTCAGGAAGACCGATCCGCAGCTCACTCAGCCGCCGGCAACGGCGTGCAACGTCTGTCACGTTCACGCAAAGCAAATGGTGATCGCCGCGCCCGGCAAGACGACACAGTGTCTCGTGTGCCACACGAAGCAGGATGCGGCCAAACCAGTGCCGGCGAACCATCTTCCTCCGGAGGAGGCCAAGCCGGCCGCCAAGCCGGCGGAAGCGCCGAAGCCGGCTGCTGCCGATCCGAAACCTGCTGCGCCTGAGGCCAAGCCTCCGGCAGCGGAACCCGCGCCGAAGCCGCCCGCGGTATCCCATCGCGAAATGCGACTCGTGCCTTGATCAGTCTTCCATCCTCGACCGTCCGGGAATCCACACGATGAGCCGAACGCCCAAACTCTTCGCCGCCGCGCTCCTGCTGGCCACTGCCGGCTGGCTCGCCATCGGGACCCAGGCACAGTCCGGGGCCCCGCCAGCCACTCCGCCGGGATCCGGGGCGCAGGGGGGCAAGGTCTGGGACTACAGCAGCTTCGAGCACAAGGAGCATGAGGCAGCGCTGGCTTCGACTGGCCAGTCGGCTATCTCGTGCGACGTCTGCCACAAGCGAGAGGTGGCTGACACGCAGCTCTTCTACCCGGGACACGACGCGTGCATTCAGTGCCACGTCACCCAGTTCACGACGACGTCTTTCCAGATCTGCGCGATCTGCCATACCGACGTTGCGAAGGACGGCAAGGCGCTCAAGCCGTTCCCGGCCGAGCGCACGGAATATGGCGTGCGATTCGACGGCGCCCAGGGCAAGAGCCAGCATCAGGTGCACATGGATGTGCCGATGCCTGACGGCTCGAAAGTGACGTGTGTGGTGTGCCACGCAAACCGTGGCGCAAACCAGGCGTTCCCCGCGCACGCGGAGTGCTACATCTGCCACACGCCGGGTGCGAATTCCGCCGCGGCGACGCCCGAGTTGTCGAACTGCGCGGTGTGCCATCCGGGACCGACAGAGCCGAACAGCGAGATGAAACGCCTGATCGCGACGCGGAAGAACGATGCGCTGCCGTACCGGTTCCGGCACATCGACCACACTCGCGCTCTGGGGACCGGCTGCATGGATTGCCATCGAGTCACGCAGGATATTCACGTCCTGTCGTCGGGCACGAAGGAACACCGGGCGAAGCCGGCGTTCAACTGCTACGAGTGCCATCGGGCCGGCGGCCGCTCGAAGATCACCGAGACCGGGTGCGGAGCCTGCCACGGCATCATGGTGTTCCCGCCGATGTAGTCGGGCGCTGCCGCGCCTCTCCGTGTCTCTGCGTCTCGGTGTCTCTGTGTGCGTAGCTCTCAGTTCAGCGAGAGCTGCGCACACAGAGACACC
>CAZXLQ010000239.1:0-8352 GCA_964641945.1 uncultured Clostridia bacterium | reverse complement strand
AGCATTTTCAACGAGTCGTCAGCCGAGAAACGCTCGGTTGTGCGGACGTTCCCTAACTCCTGGGCAACCACCGCGTCGATCGGCAGGACGATCTCACAGCCGGAAGCGCTGGCCGCAGCGATGACGCCGCGCGCGGTGTCGAGCAGGCCGCGCTCGGCGAGCGATCTGCCGATTGGATTTCCCTGCGCGGCAAGGAAAGTGTTCGCCATGGCGCCGCCGAGGGCGAGCGTTGCGACCTCCTGCACGAGATTGCGCAGAAGCTCGATCTTGCTGGAAACCTTCGCGCCGCCGACGAGGGCGAAGACCGGGTGAGCGAGCGCACTGAAGACGCTCGTGAGCGCCTCGAGCTCGGCTTGCATTGCGCGCCCTGCCGCCGAGGGGACAAGACGCGCCACGCCTTCGGTGGAGGCATGCGCGCGGTGAGCGACCGAGAAGGCGTCGTTGATGTAGACATCCCCCAGGCGAGCGAGCCGGCCCGCGAAGGAGGAGTCGTTCGTCTGCTCGCCGGGATGAAAGCGCGTGTTCTCCATGAGGAGGATGGCGCCCGGCTGCGCGTGCTTGACCGCGTCGTCCGCGCGTCCGTCCTGCCAGTCGGTCGCGACGAACTCGACAGGCCGACCGAGCATCGATTGCAGCACGCCCGCGACAGGCTCGAGGCTCATCTGCGGCACGACCGCGCCCTTCGGACGGCCGAAGTGGGCAAGAAGAACGAGAACCTTCGCGCCCTTGTTCTCGAGCTCGCGTAGCGTAGGCAGGGTGCGCTCGATCCGAGTCACATCGGTAACCGTGCTGTCCTCGAGCGGTACGTTCAGATCGACTCGAACCAGCACCGTTTTCCCGGAAACGTCTACTTCTTCGAGCGTACGGTAAGAGGATGTTCGCCTGATCGTCATGCCTCTCTCCAGTTCCTCGGATCGGCAGGCGAGTACTCCAGGCCCGGCGCCTCGCGGCAGTGCCGACCGTTACTCGAGGCCCGCCTCGGCGATCGCGTGGCGGACCGCCTCGGCCGAGCGACGCAGCCCGGCGACCTCATCGTCGGCCAAAGGAACCGGCAGCACGCGCTGGACGCCCGCTGCTCCGACCACTGCAGGCAGGCTGAGACACACGTCGCGAATGCCGTAGGGGCCTTCGACCAGCGTCGATACGGTCAGCACCGAGGCCTCGTCGCGCACGAGCGCTTCGACAATGCGGGTAAGCGCTGCGGCGATCGCAAAATGGGTCGCCCCCTTCCTTCGGATGATTTCATAGGCCGCGTTTCGTACCCGCGCGGCGATGGCGGACATGTCCCGCAACTCGCACGGCATTTCGGTAAGGCGGCAATACTCCGGCAAATGGACATTCGCGAGCGTCGCCGTCGACCAGGCGACCAGTTCGCTGTCTCCGTGTTCGCCCAGCACGTAGGCGTGCACGTTTCGGGAGTCGACGCCGTAGTGCGCCGAAAGCTCGGCACGTAGCCGCGCGGTATCCAGCACGGTGCCCGAGCCGAGCACCCGCGCCGGCGGCAGACCCGACAGGCGCAGGGTCGCATACGTCAGCGCGTCCACCGGGTTGGTGGCCACGAGGAGCAGCGCGTCGGGATTCGCCCGCACGATCTGCGGGACGATCCCGCGAAGAACTTCGACATTGCGGCGAAGCAGCGCCGGACGCGTCTCGCCCGGGCGCTGAGCTGCACCGGCGGCGATCACCACGACGGCGGCGTCGGCCGCGTCGGCGAAATCGCCGGCAACGACGGTGACGGGCGAGAAGAACGGCACCGCGTGCGCGATGTCCATCGCTTCGCCTTCAGCCCGCTCGCCGTCCGCATCGATGAGGACGATCTCTCGCGCCACCCTCGATGCTGCGAGCGTGTAGGCAAAGGTGCTGCCGACGCGGCCGGCGCCGACGACGGCAACCTTCGCGGCGAAGAGCATCGTGCCCGTGCCTTGCGTCATCGGGGCAACGTCCCGATGCCCATCGCGGCATCTGTCCTCGCGATCGAAGCCTTCGCGTCAGGCTCGGCCTGCGTCAAGGCCCGGATCGCGTCGATCGTTTCCGGCACCACGATCGCCTGGTTGTCGACCATATACGCGTAGAAGAGCTCGTTACCCTGTACCTTCAGCATGTCTTCCCAGAGCGCGACTTCGTACAGATCCGCGCGCGGCCGACCGGCGTCCGACATGAGTTCCTTCACGGTGTTGAGCGCGGAGAGTCCGTCCGCGTAGCGGATGAGCTTGACGCGCGACGATGCGCGCAGGGCATCGAGCACTTCGTCCCTGGAGGCGGGTCGAGTCATCTCGACCACCCAATAGTGCAGGTGAGCGAGCGTTTCGGGCACCTTCACTGCCATCGTCACGACGTCGAGATCGGGGTCCACCGACTGCGCATCCGGCCCCTGGTGGCTCGGGATTTCCTCCTCGGGCACCAACGTGTTCATGATTCCGCCCTGATGGCTTTCCCAGGGATCGGTCGCGCGTCGAAGCAGCGTTCCGCGCGCCTTGCGCAGGAGCCCGGCGCGCTTGAGCGCAGTGAGCGTTCTCACCACCGAGGTGGTGTTGCACGAAACCACGCGCGTGGACTCGCGACCGAGCGCACTCGCGTAATTCGACTCGGCCACGAAAGAGTGCCCGGTGAGCGAATGCTTCTCTCCGCCCTCGACGATGAACTGGACGCCCCGCTTGCGGTAGGTCTCGACGTTGGTTGCCGCGACCTTCTTCGGCGTGCAGTCCACTACGATGTCGACGTCGTCGAGCAACGAATCGAGCGTACCCGCGACGGCAAGGCCGGCTTTGCGCAACGCCTCGACCCGTTCGTTGTCAGGGCCGTACAAAGCGAAACCGCGTTCGAGGGCAACGCGCGGGCGCCAATCGCTCGCCACCTCGACCACGCCGACCAGTCGCATGTCTTCCTGCCTCGCCACGGCGTCCGCAACGCGCTTGCCGATCACGCCGTAGCCGTTTACTGCAACGCGAATTTTCGTTCCGGAGTTCATGTCCTTCTACTCCTCGATGTGGCTGGCTCGATCGCAATGAAAGGAACCAGCGTTGCGCATCAGCCAGCCGCGCGACCGAGGCGCTTCTCGGTTTCGGCGACGTGTCGGGCGGCGGCGAGGAAGCTGTCGGGGTTCAGCGAGATCGAGTCGATTCCCTGCTCGACCAGGAATCCGGCGAACTCCGGATAGTTGCTCGGCGCCTGGCCGCAAATGCCGATCCTGATGCCCGCGGCGTGCGCCTTGCGGATCGCCTCGGCCACGAAGCGCTTCACCGCCTCGCTGCGCTCGTCGAAGAGCCGGGCGAGGTCGCCCGAGTCGCGGTCCACGCCGAGCACGAGTTGCGTGAGGTCGTTGGAGCCGATCGAGAAACCGTCGAAGCGCCGAGCGAACTCCTCGGCGAGGATCACGTTCGACGGCACCTCGCACATCATGTAGACCTGCAGGCCGTCGACGCCTCGCTTCAGGCCGTTCTGCGCCATCACCTCGAGAACCTTGTCGGCCTCCTCCGGCGTTCGGCAGAACGGCACCATGACGAGCACGTTGGCGAAGCCCATCTCCTTGCGTACCTTGACTAGGGCACGGCACTCCAGAGCAAAACCGGCCTTGTAGCGCTCGTCGTAGTAACGCGAAGCGCCGCGCCAGCCCAGCATCGGGTTCTCTTCCTTCGGCTCGAACGGCTCGCCTCCGAGCAGCCCCGCGTACTCGTTGGTCTTGAAGTCGGAGAGCCGAACGATCACCGGGTGTGGATGGAACGGCGCGGCCAGCTTGGCGATGCCGCGGGCCAGGGTTTCGACGAAGTAGTCCGCGGGCTCGTCGTAGCCATGCACCAACTGGTCGATCTCGACTCGTTGCGCGGGTGAGGCGACGCGATCGGGTTCGAGCAGCGCCATCGGGTGCACGCGCACGAAATTGCTCACGATGAACTCCAGGCGTGCGAGACCGACCCCCTCGGCCGGCAGTCGCCACCAGCGGAAGGCAGCGGCGGGGCTCGCGATGTTCACCATCATCCGAGTGCGCGTCAACGGTATTGCGTCGAGATTCACCTCTTCGACCTCGTAAGGCAGGATCCCCTCGTAGACCACGCCCTGTTCGCCCTCCGCGCAGGAGATCGTCAGCTCCTGGCCGTCGCGCAGCGTGCGAGTGCCGTGCCCGGTGCCGACGATTGCCGGAACGCCCAACTCGCGGCTGACGATCGCCGCGTGGCTCGTCGTACCGCCGTGATCGGTAATGATGCCCGCCGCCTTCTTCATGATCGGCACCCAGTCGGGGTCGGTCATCTCCGTGACGAGGATCGCCCCGTCGCGAAAGCGTCCGATGTCGTCCGCGCTGCGAATGACGAGCGCCTCGCCGGCGGCGATCGCCTCGCCGATCGCCGAGCCGACCAGGATCGAACGGCCGCGGGCCTTCAGCTTGTATGCCTTGATCACGCTCGCGCGGCGCATCGAGACGACCGTTTCCGGGCGCGCCTGCACCAGGTAGAGCTCGCCCGTCTCGCCGTCCTTGGCCCACTCCATGTCCATCGCACGGCCGTAATGCGCTTCCACCGTTGCAGCCCACCGTCCGAGCTTCAGGATCTCGTCATCCGACAGCACGAAGGACTCGCGCTCCTTGCGCGTGGTCTGCACGGTAAGCGTGCGCGCGCTGCCGCCGGTCGCGTAGACCATCTTGCGCGCCTTCGCCCCGCGTGTTTTTTCGACGATCGGGCGCAACCGCGCGTCGGCAAGCAGCGGCTTGAACGCGACGTACTTGTCCGGATCGACCGCGCCTTGCACCACCGTTTCGCCCAGGCCCCAGGCAGCGCTGATCACCGCCGCGCGCGGGAAGCCGCTTTCCGTATCGATGGAAAATATCACCCCGGAGCCTGCCAGATCGGATCGCACCATCCGCTGCACTCCGATCGACAGTGCCACCTCCATGTGGTCGAAGCCCTTCGCCTCTCGGTAGGCGATGGCTCGATCGGTGAAGAGAGACGCATAACAGCGCCGACACGCTTCCATGAGCTCGCGCTCGCCGCGCACATTCAGGAACGTTTCCTGTTGCCCGGCAAAGCTTGCGTCGGGCAGGTCTTCGGCGGTGGCGCTCGAGCGAACTGCCACGCTCGCCTCGCCGCCCCCGCTGCGCGTCGACAGCTCCCGGTATGCGTTCAGGATGGCGTTTGCGATCCCGGGTGGGAACTGCCCCTCGAGGAACAGGCGCCTTGCCGCCTCGCCGGTTTCATGCAGCGAGGCCTCGCCACGCTCGAGCGCCTGCATGTGCTCCCCGAGTTTGCCGTCGATGCCGTTCGCGTTCACGAACTCCCGATAGGCATCCGCGGTCGTCGCGAATCCTTCGGGAACGCGTATGCCCCTCGGCGCAAGCTGCTGCACCATCTCGCCGAGCGAGGCATTCTTGCCGCCGACGCGGGGAACGTCGCGGTTGTCCAGCGTTTCGAACCATGCGACGAAGGGTTCACGCGCTTCGGATTCGGACATCGGCGTTTCCTTTCAAGTGTAGAAGCTCAGTATGGCCTCCTGTGCGCTACAGCAAGTTGTCGCACGTATTACGTTCCGGTCATGCGCGTTCGATGCTCTTGGGCTCCGCAGACCGCAGGAAAGATGAGACGAATGTAATCAGCGTGAAATGCTGCAGTCGCGAACTGGCCCCTATATTCGAGACCGTGATGCGCACAACGCGTCGCCGGCAGCCCCGGTGCTGCAAACCTCGAAACCGCACAGGAGCAATGAAATGTCCTCGAAACCCTTGTTGTTCGCTGCTGTCGTGCTGTCGGTCAGTGCGCCCGCATTCGCCGATAGCGGCGTCGAATTCGTGAACAACGAGATCGGATTCCAGACCACCCACGTGACGCCGAGCAAGACTACCCGCGCCGAGGTGATTGTCGAACTGCAGGCGGCACAACGCGCGGGGAGCATTCCGCGCTCGTTCGAGTTCGTGGCCCCTCAACGTCCCGTTGCGTCGACTTCTACACGGGAGCAGGTCCAGCGCGAAGCGACCGCGAAGACGCGCGCCGAGCGCGAAGCGATCCACCGCGTGTACGGACCCGATCACGATCTCGAGTCCTGAGTACTCGGTGGCATGCGAAGGGGCGCCGGCGCGCAGAGCTCAGCGCTTCGGCGACCCCAACGGCCACGACGGCATCGGGTCTGGGCCAGTTCAGGCTTCGCGGCCATATCGCTCGACGCGCTTCACTGAAAAGCCATGTCCGCCCTGTCGAGACTCTACGACGAGGGCGACGTCCTCTTCGATGACATGCTGCGCGACATCGACTGCGCGAAGCGAAGCATCCGTCTCGAAAGCTATATCTTTGCTTCCGACATCGTCGGCCGACAGTTCATCGACGCGCTTGTGCACTGCGCCGTGCGCGGCATCTCGGTACATCTGCGGGCCGACCATGCAGGCTCCTGGTCGGTACTCTCCCGCGCGGATATCGATCGGATGCGTACTGCGGGCGTGCGTTTCGAATGGAGCCGCCCCTGGAGTCCACGCCGGCCATTGACTATCAATCGGCGCAACCATCGCAAGCTGCTGGTGGTCGATGAATCGGTCGCCTACGTCGGAGGCTTCAATGTTCACGCAGCAAGCTCGTTGCGCGCGACGGGGCGCGCCCGCTGGCGGGATACGCATGTCCGGTTCGTGGGCGACTCCGCTGCCGCGGCCGCCACGGTGTTCGACTGCTATCTCGACGTCCCGCCGGACTGGCTTCCGCCGGTCACCGGTTCCCCATGGCTGCTGCCGAACCGCTCGCGTGCATGTCGACACCGACTGCGTTGTGTCCTGAACGACACATTGCGCGCCGCGCGCTCGAGAATCTGGGCGACCACGCCGTATTTCGTACCCGACAGCCTGACGCAGCGATTGCTGCGCGAAGCGGCGATGCGTGGCGTGGAAGTCTGGTTGCTCGTGCCGGGCAAGAGCGACGTACCGCTGGCGCAATGGGCCGCTCGCGCTGCCTATTCCAGGCTGCTCTCCTGCGGGGTGCGAATATTCGAGTACCTGCCGCGGGTGCTCCATGCAAAGACCTTGATCGTGGACGAGGCATGGGCGACCGTCGGCACCGCGAACCTCGACTGTCGAAGCCTTTTCGTCAACGACGAACTGAATCTGATCGACGAATCCGGCGAACTGAATGCGCTGTTGGCGGAAAGCTTCCTCCAGGACCTGTGTGATTCGGAGCGGGTACGTGCAGATGCATGGAGCCAAAGAGGTTGGCCCGGACGGGTCGCCGAGTCGATCGGCTGGTATGCGCGCCGGTGGCTGTAGGCAGAAGCGCCGGCATTTACCCGGCGTACAGGCTGAGCGGGGTGCCATCGGGCCCGCATTCGCTGGCCGCGCACTCGTCAGCGAGAGCTTCTTGCAGGTCTCGGCGTTTCCCCCGGCGCAGCAGGAAAATGATGGCGACCGAGGCACCAGCGAAACCGATTGCTGCAACGAGGCCCTTCATGTGGAACAGCAGGGCAATCCGGCTACCCGGCGTCAAGGCGAATCGGGTCCGTGCAACGGCGGCAACTACCGAACAGTGGTGGCCTGGTCCCGACCGGTGCGCGCAGTTTCCGGGGCACGCGGTTAAACGCGATTTTCAAACCGAAGGAATCCCAATGACGAACGAGCGACTGCGAAGAAGCGTCCACGAGAAGGCTGACGCACTGGAGCGCGAACTGGACAAGGCGCTCGAAGACAGCTTTCCGGCGAGCGATCCTATTGCCATCGACAGTGCGGACGTTCATGAAGAGAGACGCCGCAAAGCGCAGCAGGACTCCGGGAGCCCCTTCCTGCCGCGCTCGGCCGTCCCGAAGTGAAGTCTGGATTTGCCCTCGGCCACACGCGGAGCGAGCAATGCCCGGCAGCATGCGCGAAATCCTTGTAGGTCGTGAGGAGCACCACGTCGTGCCGGATGCAAAGCTGAGCGAGCAACGCATCGATAGTGCCGATCTGCACGCCGGCTCGACGACTACCGGATGCCTAAGCCGTCACCCGATAGTTGCGCATCATCCCGCCGTCCTCATGCTCCAGCATGTGGCAGTGGTAGAGGAACAACCCCGGATAGTCGGCGAAGCGGACGAGGATGCGGACCCGCTCGCCCGGCATCACCAGCACGGTGTCCTTCCAGCCTTCGTCGACGAAGCCGGCCTCGGCCCTTTCGTCATATCGGGCGAAACGGCCCGAGACCGAGCGCTCGACAACCCGAAACTGCACGCCGTGCACATGCATGGAATGCGGCATCGCCATGCCCATCATCCCGCTCGCTGCATCGTTGCGGAATTCCCAAAGCTCGTGGGTGCCGAGCTTCACGGTTTCGTACGGGTTGGCTTCCAGCATCTCGAAGCTCTGTCCATTGATTCCCCAGGCCATCATTCCCATCGTGAGCTCGAAGATCTTCGGGCGATCGA
>CAZXLQ010000238.1:0-8465 GCA_964641945.1 uncultured Clostridia bacterium | reverse complement strand
GGGCGCCTGTCACGACGTGGCAGCGCGAGGACTTACGGTTGAGCAGTGACATCGTGCGGGTCTTGCGGGTGTTGGTCTTCATCAGGCGATCCAGCCCGCAGGCTTCGCCGGGCGCGCCGAGGAGCGTCAGCAGCGCTTGCGCGATCGCGGCCAACAGCAGCAGCCGATCGCGCGGCAACGTGCGCCGCTCGATCATCGGCATCGAGACGCGATCGAGACCGACGCTCACGCTGCGTGCGCCCTCGGGCAACTCGTACACGGTGATCAGCGCGTTCTCGATCTCGTCGTTACGGTCCTCGTACAGCTCACCCACGGCATGCGCGACACGATCGAAGCTGCTACCCAACCCCTCGTCGCGAGACACCACGACTCCCTCATCCGCTTGGCGTGCACTCAAGGTTTCAGCAGTTTCGCAACTATCTCACGAATATTCCCAAAATCTTTCTTAGCACAAACCGCATCGGCCCCAGCTGCACGCAGTGCGGTATTGCCTTCTTCGTGTGATGACACTGCGATGATTGGAACCTTCGTCTGTCCGCGGCCGAGAGCCCGAACAACCTGATCGCCTTTTCCATCGTCCAGATCGTAGTCGACCAACACCAGGTCGAAGTCCATTGTGTTCAACTTAAGAGCAGCGGATACACTGCTCACAACAACCACATCATCGTCTGAAAAGAACATGGAAGTAACGACGGTAGCAAAAGTATCATGGTTCTCAATAAATAGGATTCTCACAGATGCTCATCTATTTCGGAGGTTACCAGTAATGATATTGGCCCACTCATAGATCGGGCGAATCCTATTCGTTGTCGTCATACGGATCATTGCGTCAGCAGGTATCTCGACTGCGGCCTGAAATGCCGCAATGATGCGGTGATGGCCGGAAAGAATCGCTCCCTGAGCATCGACAATGATTTTGTCGGTTTGGCTCCACACCCAGCTGCCATTCGCCATCGCTTTGGCGTACTCGCTGACTTTCCCTGGATCAATCCTCGCTGCCGTCTGAGTGGGTTGGAAGCCACTATTCTCCAGCCGTTGAAGCAGAGGTCCCGCACTTGTGACACTAGATGCAACTGAAGCACTCGGCGCTGCGATGGTGTACTCAACAACCAGAGATGCCGTGACGGCGAACGCCACGGCCAAGGCCACGTCCGTTGCCCAATGACGCTCCGAAAGACTATTCAAAAGCAGCTCACTTGTATCTTTGCTAACGTTCTTGTCACGGAGATACTTTTCCGCATCCTCTTTGTCAAAGACCGCTGTACAAAGCACGCCAAGTGGCCCCATGCAGCCGACCTGATATGTCGGTACGCTCTGGCGGAAGCGCAGTTCCCAATTCGTGTCAGCCTCTAGCGTGGCTCGATGATGAGTCGAGATCTCCATCTCCGACTTATACGAGCTGAGCGAACCGAGCGAACCGGCAGCGGCTGGATCCAACCCGTCAGGATCCACATACCGCAATGGGTTCTGCAGCGAGAAGGTGTAGACGCTCGCACGTCGTGGGGACGACATCTGTCCCGCGTCGGGGGCACGCAAGTACAACGGGTCGGCACTGGTCCAGCCGAGAAGAGTCCGATCGTAGAAACGAGCCCCATAATAGGTAAGGCCGGACAACGTGTCGAAGAACTTGTCATTGTGCCGACGCTCGTGCGCTGGGACACCCTCGGAACCACCGCCGGCATTCGTGGCTTCGGCGACCGAGCCGAACGGAGTGTAGATGAAGCTGGCGTTCACCGTGCCGTCGGCGGCGACCGCCGCGAGCGTGCTGCTCGCGAGCCCGTGGAACTGGTACTCCGTCGTCGTGCTCGTGTCCGCGGTGCGATCCACCCGGGTGACGGGCGTACCGAGAGACACGTGCGAGTACACGTGTGTGACGGCGCCCGACGCGTCGTAATGAGCTTGGGTGTCGCCGATGAACCAGATCATCTCCGTCTTGGCGCCAATATCGTCGCGTTTGACGATCGCCACGCGCGTGCCAGCTTCGTCGTACCAGTACTCCTCGCTGCCGGTGACGAGACCTGCGAGCCGGCGCGTCACGCGACGAAGTTGGTCCCTGCCATCGTAGACGTACTCGAGCTTCTCCATTCCCCCACCGCTACAGGTCCCAACCTCGCCGCCAGTGCACTTCGCCGTCATGTTGCCGGCGAGATCGTAGGTGAAGGAGGCGTAGGTTCCACCCCCGGTCACGTTCGTGAGCGCCGTGACCTGCTCGGGGTCGATGCCGCCGTACACATAGTTGACGTTCCGCGGCTGGACCTCGCTACCCTGAGGAAGCGGATCGATCGTCTGTGACTCGTTGGCCGACGCCAAGCGGCCGGCGGTGCCGTAGTTGTAGGCGCCGGCGAAGTAGCTCGCGGTCGTCGAGGTTGCGGTCAGGATTTGGTGGCGCCGATCGTACGTGTAGTTGAACGTTTGCGGTGTCGTACCGAGATAGTGCACGAGCTGGCTCGGATCATCATTACCGAAGTAGGTCAGCGTTTGGCGAGCTACCTGCGAGATGGTCGGCCCGGTTTGTACGACTTGATCCTCGACGCGGCCGACCTTGTCGTAGGTCCAGTTCGACTCGACCCAGTCGGTTCCGCCAGGAACGAGCGTACTGCGGCGCTTCGTCACAAGGCCGGCGACGTTGCGGGTCTGAACGGCGACGTTCGAGTTGACGGTGCTGCCGGTGATGAGCTGGATTCTCGAGGGCAGCCCGCGAGCGTCGTAGAAGTAGAACGCCTTTGTGGCCTGCGTGCCGGCGCCAACCGCGTCGTAGTAGTGCGTCCCACGCAGACCACCGAAGAGATAGAAGTCCTGGTAGAAGCCGCGCGTGAGCGCAGGGTACCCGGCGATGTTCAGGGTGTGCCTCGTCGAGAACCGTTGTCCCTGGGTCGTCGCGCGGACATCCATGATGACGGAGGCAGTCGATGAATTTGGTGGGTAGGCAAACCAGTATCTGAGCTTGCCTTTCATGTTCCCGCCCAAGTCGTAGTAGTAATCTTCTTTCGCGTTCCCGAATGCGAGTTGATCAGCACCCGAGAGCGCCCGCTGTCCGATCAGCTTCTGCAACGGTCGATCGAGGTCGTCGTACGCGATCGAGGTCGTGTAGTTGATGTCATCAGCGGGCCCGGTGGAGCCCGGCACTTGCTCCGAGACCAGGTTGCTGTTCTTGTCGTAGAGATACTTCCAGACGCGCGAACCACGCGTGACCTCCGTGCGCCGTCCGGCAAAGTCGTGGGTGAGGATCGTTGTCACGCCTTCGGCGTCGACGATCGTCGAGACCTGGTCGTTCGGCTCGTAGGTGTAGGCGGTCGTCGCGAAGGTGGCCGGATTGGCCGTGTTCAGTTCGTGAACCTGCGAGATTCGACCGAAGCGATCGCTGACAACCTTCGTCGTTGCTGCCTCGCCGCCAGCGGCACCGACGATCTCGGTCGTGATCGTCGTCATTCCATCGTAGGCCATGACGACGCCGCTCCTGTCCGCCAGCGTGGTGGCATCGGGCCGGCGCATCGATAGCGGTCGACTCAGCGAATCATACGTGTAGATGTACTGTACCCGCGCGGCATTGTTCGAGGTGGGGTCGGGCACCTCGACTGCGGTGAGCCAACCCTCGGTGCTGTATGTGAACGTCGTCACCTGATCTGCCGGCGCCGTTCCCTGTACGAAGACCGTCTCCTGGATCGGGCGCCCGAAGCCGTCGATGTCGGTTCGCTTTTCGGTCCAGGTCGACGCGTTATTGTCGATGCGCACGCGCTCCGTGAACGACGACGGCGTGGTCGGCACGGTCGGCGTGTCGACGTAGCTGTTCGTCGCGCGCTGGTGGTAGAAGTACGTGCAGCCGTCGCCACTGACGGTGATCCACTCCTCGAGCGGGCGGCCAAATCCGTCGATCTTGATCTCGGACTGCTCGGCAGGAAGACAGATCGATCCCGGCGGTGCGTTCGGTGGACATACACCACCACAGCCCGAGGTGTTAGGCCCCGAGGTGATCACCTTCGTTCCCGTGCCGTATTCGAAGACATGATTGCGAACATGACCGAGCTCGTTCGTCTCGGTGATCGCGAATAGCTTGCGAGCGTCATAGTCGAAGACGGTGCGAGTCGAGCTCGCCTCGTTCTGCAGCGGCTTCCAGCGTTCGATGACGTTGCCCGTCATGTCGTATTGAAAGCGAGTGATTGCGCGGTGCCCGTCGTCTGCGTCGAACCAAACTTCCTCGGTACGGAGCTCCGCGAGACTCGCGTCCCATGTCTTGGCGGTCTTGCCGAACATTGTCCACGCACCCCCGACACGCTGCTCGCGCGTGGTCGTCAACGGACGAAGGCGATGTTGTGTTGTGTCGGATGAGAACGCGAACGTCGAGGTAGTTCGGCGGTCCCCGTTCTCCAACGCGGTGCCAGCCTGGAGCATCGTCTCGGTATCGACCCACACCACGGACTGGCCAGCATCGTTGTTGAATGCGTCCTGATCGAGAACTGTCTTCGTGTATGCCGCTGCTCCAGCCGGCGTGCAGGTCGCGGCGGTCTGACCGTTGGAACACGTGAAGTGCTCGCGCACGGTGGCGTGGTACGCCTTGTGCGTGCCCGAGAACAACGTGCGTTCCCTCCATTGCGTCCGATCGATCGTGTGCACCTCCGATGTGTCCGGGGTGCTGCTCGCCGTGGGGTGAACTCGCGTCTCGACGAGGCGTCCGCTCCAGTCGACCGCATAGTCGAATCTCTCGATCTTCTGCGCGTTGGTCGGCGTGGTCGTTCGCACCTCTTCGAAGCCTCGGAACCCGTAGCGGCCCTCGTCGTTCGCGCCGTGGCGTGGGTTCTTGTAGTACTGCGTGGTCGTCGCCTGGGTTCCACCGAACTGGTCATGGACGGTCAGAGACTTCACGACCCACTGGTTGTTCGGGCTCGCCTTGGGCCGCCCATCGAACCACTCCACATTCGGATTCTGCTCGACCGTCGTCTTGTCGTGCATCGACGCGTAAGCAACCGTCGTTTGCGCGCCACGGCCGTTGTCGATCGAGACCAGGAGTCGTGGTGGGGCTGCGTTGGTGGCATGGTAGTAGCGAATCAAACCGCCCGTCGTCGAGGCCGACTCTGCAAGGCCATCACCGTCGAGATCGATGAGATCGCTCCATAGTTGCCAGGGCAACAGCCCATCTTCCAGCGGCGGAGACGCGCGCACCGTGCGTGTGACGCCGACCGTGTTCCCGGGATATCCAACGCTGGGAGTGACGAACTCGCCTCCCGCGTTGAAGTGCACGGTCGGCGAGTTCACCAGATTCACAACGTCGACCCGCCCGTCTTGATCGACATCGGCCAGGCGCCGAAGCGCTGTCGTGTAGCCGCCCTCGATGCGGCTTTGGAATGGTGGACCGCTCCAGTCGGTCGGATCGAAGTCGTCGTCGTTCCCGGGCTTCACGGCTGTGTCGATCGTCCCTTGCAGGATCCCGCCGCCGGCATCGACAAGATCGTACGACGTGCCGTTATGCCAACAGGCGTTCGTCGAGGAGGCCGAGATCAGATCCCAGTGCTCTGAGAGACCGTCGCCGTTAAGATCCCCCAGCCCGATCGCAGTTTGTACCGCGTATCCGTAGCCGCTAGTGCCGCTGTCGATCCCGAAGAACTGGGGGGCTTGCGTGTGCGTGATCATCGTGTAGCGCTTCGACTCGAACCCGCCGGTTCCATCGCCACGCCAGACCTGCCAAGCCTGAGTGCCGCTCTTGAGCTGCGCAGCATCGAGAATGCCGTCGCCGTCGAGATCCGCGATCGTGTGATCGATCGAGGTGATCGACGGCCCACTGATGTTGGAGTCTCCACTCGCGGATTCGAGCGGCACCGGCGAGTACTTGATCACCGGTGTCGTGGCGAACGTCCCGCCTTGGTTCTCGTAGATGACCCAGGGGTAGAGCCCCTCGCAGCGCTGATACGGCTCGCGTTGCATGCTCGGGGCCGATGGAGCTCCCGGCAGCGAGTATACGGTTGTCGCGAGTTGGTGGCAGGGCTTCGACGGGGCATTCGCGTCATCGAAGCACTCGACGATCTTCGGCCAGTTGTTCGCAGCCTGGAGACAAGCCTGGGAGACATCCTTGCATCGATCGAACTGCGCTGGACATGCGGGCCAAGGGACGCCGAACGGACTCTCCGTGGGCGAGAGCGGCGTCTGAGAGCCGTCGTTCCCACGCACGATGTCGTAGGCCCGAATGTCGCCATGCACGGCAGCCACGAGATCTGGTAGGCCATCGGCTGTTACGTCGAGCCAGCGGTACGCGAGGTACGTTCGATACGGGTTCTCGTTGTTCACGCCGGTCGGACACTGCAGCCCGAATTCATCCTGCGAGTAACAGAATGATTCGTTCGTCAGGCCCGGCGTCGAGCTGTGCTGACAGCTGCTGCCGTCATGGCAGGTCACACTGCTGCCGACGAGGACGTTGCGGTAGGACGTCACCTGACCATTGAGCGCGCAGTGCTCGAAGTCGGGCGTGCCGAAGTTACCGAATGGCGCGCCCGCGCCACCACCGTCCTTGTGCCATCGGAGGCGAGGCAACACGGTCGTCGTCGATCCCCCGAACGTTGGCGCAGCGTTCGGGCTACCCAGCGGCGGGCCCTGGTTGCGAGTCCATGTCATCCGGCATTCGCCCGGCTCGGTGGTGTCCTTCGAAGAATTCGTCACCCGATCGGGAAGGCCATCACCATCGATGTCGAGCATCATCGACTCGATCGTGGGCCAATGGTCGAGTGCGCTCGGCTTCGGCCTGCGCCCCCAACCCAGGTTGCCGGTCCTCGGGCCGTGAGTCGCTCCGACGTCTGGCCAGGGGATCGACCCGGCGGTGCTTGCACTCAGCGTGACCGCTGGCGTGCCGTAGTCGAAGGTCACGGCGGGGAGCGTCACGAGCGGCGCCTCCGTGCCCCAGGCACTCTCCTGGATCGATCGCAACAACCGCAGCGGCGCGTGCGGCGCATTGCATCGCTCGGTGTTGCGGTTCGGATCGGGCTGCTCCGCGTCCCAGTATCCGAGGGTCACGACGCGTGTGTGCGAGGGAGATGCCTCGCCTCCGAATGGAAACGCAGTCGCACGCATCTCTGCGAGCTTGCTCGCACCTGTCACGATCTTGGTACCAGTCCGGTAATCGAGCTGCGCACCGGTGTAGCTGGCCTCGCCCGAAGCGCAGCGCGGTGACTCGACGTACGTAAACTCCACCTTCGCGAACGCTTGCGTGAGTCCCGCGCTTGGGTTGTAGCCCCAGGTGATCCGCGAGAGTCGGCACTCATTCGGGAAGCCGAGTTCATACTCGTACCGGACCTCGTTTCCGAAGGCGTCGCGCACGGTCGTCAGCGGCGCGTAGTTCTCGCTGATACTTGTACAGGCGTTCATGCGCGCCGGCTCGCCGAAGAGCATCGTCGAACCATCAAGTCCGAGCACGCGCCAGTACGCACCGGCGCCTGGGTTCAGTCGTTCGTAGCGTTTGCCACTCGTGTCACCGTGCGCGAGATACACACCATACGTGTCGCTTGCCGGTGCGATCGGGACCTTGATGAGTCGCGCATGCCCCGCGAGCGAGCTCGTGAATCGGTCGTCGGCCTTCAAGTCGCCAACGAGGACGGTCGGGGAACGCGTCGCGAGGCGACCCTGAGAGGTGTCCTCGCGGATCTCCGGAATCGGCAACGACCATCCGGCGGCGATCGTCCCGTGCACACTCGCCTGACTCGAGTACGTGAGTGCGAGCTGTGGCGCGAGTCCATTGCGACCAGGTGGCACCTGGATCGGATACGCGTAGTTCAGGGCCCCAGTCTGCGTCGCGACGGATGCATCGCCATCTTTCACGTCCCGAGCCTTGGGCGCCGCGGCTCCGATCGCTGGCGCGGGCGTTGTGAAGATGTCCGCAGGCGCCGAGACGGCTTGCCGGACGAATGCTGTCGACGCGAGCATTAGCGCGAGAATGCGCGCACCAATGCGGCGGCGCGCCGCGATGTTTCGGCCACCCATACAGAACCTCCAAGACGACGGGAATGCATGTGATCGATCGAGTGCACCCGCCTCTCGTCGATCTGGATTTGTGGACGATCAGTGCTTGCCGATGCAGGTGTCGGCGGTATCGCGATCTCGTGCGCCGATCACGCAATCAACTTGCGCGACCGTCATCGTGCGCGCACAGCGTTCGGCGAAGTCGTCGCCGAGTGCCGCCCTCAGCGTTGCCCGATGCTGCGCACGGAGACTTACGCTGGGTGGGCTCGTCGCAGTGGGGCGCTCGGTAGCGTCGGGCTTGTGGTTTGGCGGAGCGCCCGGCCGGGATGCCGGCACGTCCGCAAGTCGCAGCTCGATCAAGTGGTCGCGCATGCGCACACAGCGATTTTCTATCGACTCGCCGCCCTGCCCCGCACAGCCGAACGCGAATAGCGCGAACACCATCACCAACACGTGCCCCATGTGGCATCGATATCAGACTCGCGTTGCGATCGCGAAGCGAATTCTACTGTCACGCGAAAAATCGA
>CAZXLQ010000237.1:0-8504 GCA_964641945.1 uncultured Clostridia bacterium | reverse complement strand
GATGCGACCGCTCCGCGGTCGGACCGAGGTTGGCGGCGGTACCGCGGGTCGCGTGTGCTCGTTGCACTCGCCCCCGCGACCCACGGCTATTTCCTTCGACCGCTCCGCGGTCGACTCGTCCGCGGAGCGGTCGACTCAGTAGGCCAAACTCCAGCGGTCGCCGCGAAAGGCGGCGGGCCGGCGTCCGGTTCGTGTCAACCGCGAGCGCTCCGTCAAACGCGCGCGGTTTGCCTGCCCGATCGGACGCCGGACCCAACATCCACCTCGACCGACGGCGAACCGAACGCCGGGGCGGATGCTCACCATCGCGAGCGAGTCTACGGCGCCGGTCTCACAGAACTCTCACAACGTTCGGTCCTTCTCTTGCCTCCGCCACGGCGAGCCTCACGTCGAGAGCACGTCCGGCCTCCATCGCGCTCCGGACGGCATCCGGTCCGATCACCTGCGCGCTCGCCGCGACGTTCCTTTCCACCCTCGCCTGCACCTGCGGGTTCGGCGGCGACCCGATGGCTTCGCGCAGTCCGAGCGCCGCGCCAAGCAGACGCATCGCCTTTTCCGGCTCGCCGGCCGCTACCAGCAGGTTCGCGAAACTCTCGAGGCTGTCGGCAATCCCCCAGCGGTCACCGAGCTCCTGACGAACAAGGATGCTCTCGCGGAAAAGCCGCTGCGCGAGCTTCCAGTCGCCGCGGTCCATTGCCGCTTCGCCGAGATTCGACAGCGTGAGCCCCTCGCCCAGCCGGTCGCCGATCTCCCGGTACAGAGCGAGACTCTCGTCAAGGTAGCTCTGGCGCGCGCCGGCATCGCCGCGCCGCTCGGCGATCAGCGCGAGGTTGTTGAGCGCGATCGCGACATACTGCCGGTCGCCGATCTGGCGTGAGAATCGCTCGGTCTCACGGTAGTAGGCTTCGGCGGCATCGTTCTCGCCGAGCGCCTGAGCTACGTTGCCGAGGTTGTTGGACGAAACGGCGAGTCCGCGAATGTCGCCGAGCTCCCGCCGGATCTCGAGACTCTCGATCGTGGACTCGCGGGCATCCTCGACCCGGCCCTGAAAGTAGCGCGCGTTGCCGATCTGCGAAAGCGCGTCGGCTACGGCGGTGCGGTCGTCGCCACACCGGGCAATCTCGAGGCTCGCCTGCACCAGGTTCTCCATCCGTTCGTATTCGCACTGCAATCGCGCGAGCCCCGCCGCGGCGAGCAGGCCCTTCGCTCGAAGCCGGGCATCGGCTTCTCCTGCCATCGCGAGTGCGGCCTCGAGCCATGCACGGCCTTCGACCGCGTGGCCGTGGAGCTCCCAGTACCTCGACAACGCGATTCCAAGTCGAAGGGCCTGGTCGCCCCGCCCGGTCTCGCACGTCCATCGCAACGCGGCCCGCACATTCTCGAGCTCGACATCGAGCCGGTTGGCGGCCTCGGATTGACCCGGACCCAGCAGCACGGGTGCCGCCGCTTCCGAGAGCCTCAGGAATTCCGCAGCGTGGCGTTCGCGCAGCCCGTCGACCTCATCGGGATCGAGCTGCTCCTCCGCGTATTCCCTCAGCGTCTCGAGCATCCGGAAGCGCATTTCGCCCGCGCGTTCCTCAGCCACGATGAGCGATGACTCGCGCAGTTCCGACAGCAGCTCCAATGCCGACCGTTCGCCGCAGACGGCCTCTGCGGATTCGAGCGACCACCCGCCACGAAAGACGGAGAGCATCGCAAACATCCGCCGAGGCTCTGGCGAAAGCAGGCGATCGCTCCACTCGACCGCGGCACGCAGCGTCCGATGCCGAGCCGGCGCATCGGACCGACGTGTGGCGAGTCCGTCGAGTCGCTCGTCGAGTCGCTCGAGCATCTGCGCGATCGTCAGGACGTGCGCCCGGGCCGCGGCCAGTTCGATTGCGAGCGGAATGCCCTCGAGACGGCGGCACATTTCCGCGATGAGCAGTGCGTTGTGTCGTGTGATCTGGAAGTCCGGGCGTACGGCACGCGCCCGATCGACGAACAGCTGCACGCTTTCATAATGCGAGAGCCGCTTGAGGGTGTCGCCGCTCACGAGCGACGGCGCCGCGAGCGGCTCGACAACGACCTCGTGTTCGCCCGAGACTCCGAGCACGCGCCGCGACGTGACGAGACACGCGAGACCCGGTGCCGCAGAAACGAGCGATCGCACGATCCCGGCTGCCTCCGGTAGCAGCTGTTCGAGGTTGTCGAGAACGAGGAGCGAGGGCCGCGTCCCGAGCTCCGCCACGACACGATCGAACGCGGGCTGGTCGCCCGCCGACGCGCCGATGGCCTCGCGGATCGCATCGACGACCCGGCCGGCGTCGTCCATGTCGGCGAGGGGCACGAACCAGACCGCATCGTCGAACTCCGGCGCAACCTGGGCAGCCGCCTCTATCGCAAGCCTCGTCTTTCCGGTTCCCCCGGGTCCCGTCAAGGTCACGATTCGATCCCGCTCATCGACGAGCATCTTCGACAATCGCGAGATCTCGTTCGCCCTGCCAAAGAACCGCGTGATCTGCAGCGGCAGCCTGCCGCCGGCCGCAACGCGGGGAGCCGGCGCTTCGGGATCGGGTGCGGACGCGGCCGGATCCGACTCCTCGAGCACTCGCCGCTCTCCACGCCTTCGCGTTGCCGTCGTCGTAGCGTCGACCGGTTTCGATCTGAGCTCCGCAAGCAGCCGGCGAGTCTCGTCGCTCGGTTCCACGTCGAGCTCGCGCCTCAGAATCCGTTCGAGCTCCGCATACTGTCGAATGACGGACGAGGCGCGCCCGGTCGCCGCGTAAAACGTCATGAGATCGGCGTGCGCCTCTTCGCACAGCGGATCGACCTCGACGGCGCGGCGCGCATAATCGATGGCGAGATCGAGCCGCTCTCTCTCCGCGCTCTCAGCAGCCAGTGCGCGCAGAAGGTCGAGCATCTGCGAGGCGTAACGATCGCGCCGCGCCAGAACCCAGTCCTCGTAGAATCCGGGCAGAAGTTCTCCGCCGTAGACCTGTGCGGCGCGCTCGAGGTGCTCGCGCCGGTCCGCAGGGTCGGCGGCTCGCGCCGCGGCGGCAACGTGCTCTTCGAAGGTGGCAACGTCGGACGAGAATGCTTCCGGATTGAGTCGGACAGTCTGCCGGTCACCAACCACAACGGCCCCGGCGAGCACGCCAGGTGGTTCGAGTTGATGTCGAAGCGAGGTCAGAGCCTGACTGAGACTGTGCCGGCCGGCCTCCGGTTCGGCGTCCGGCCATAGCATGGCGATGAGCTCCTCGCGCGGATGCGACCTCTCGGGGTGACACGCGAGGTACGCGAGCAGGGCGGCCGTTTTCTGTGTCCGGAATCGCGTCAGGGTCACGCCGTCGGTCTCGGCGGAGAGTTGTCCAAAGAGTCGAATGGACCAGAGGCGCCGCATCGTCAACATTGTAAGCGCGAGGGCCGACTCTCCGTTATAGCCCCGGGTTCCGCTGGCAGCTGCCGGTCCCGGAGCCTGCTGGAGCCATCCGGGCCGGCAACAGGCCTTGTGCTACCATTCGTAATGGTTTTTGGCGGAAACGGAAAGGAAACGCATGATTCTGGTACGAAACGAAGACATCCGGATGGTGCTGATCGCGCTGTTCGCCATGATGATGCTCGGCCTGCAGGCAGCGCCGTCGGCGACCGCGGCGACTCAGGGTGACGCCGAGTCACCCGCCGAGGTCAGCGGTGACATCGATGTGCAGCGCTACCGGATCGAGGCCGAGCTCGTACCGGATTCGAACACCCTGAAGGCATCCGCCACGGTGATGTTTCGCGTTCTCAAGGCGTCGCGGTCGGCAACGTTCGAGCTGAACGGGGCGCTTCGGGTCTCCGCCGTCCGTGCCGCCGACGGCCGTGCACTTCCCTTCACCCAGGACACGCTCAACGAGCTCAACGTTCGAATCGATCTCGGCCAACTCGTCAATGCCGGAACCGACTTCACGCTGACGATCGACTATGCTGGACAGTTGCTGACGTCGGAAGGCGGCCCACTTCCGGACAAACGGCTTGCCTATGTCGGTCCCGAGGGCGCCTATCTTCACTACGCGTCGCGCTGGTTTCCTTTCCGTGAATACGGCGCCGATCGCGCGTCCATGGAACTGAAGCTCACGATGCCGACGTCGTGGAAACTCGCGGCGCACGGTGAGCCGTTCAAGCCTCAGCCCGTTGCCGCCGCGCCCGTGACTCCGGCGCCGACACCGTCCGCTCCGCCTTCCCGGCGCGGTCGCCAGCAACCTCCGGCAGCAAAGCCCGCGCAGCCCGCCGCGCCGCCGGCGAATCGAGACGCGAACGTCCAGACACTCACGATCGCCGAGACGACTCCGGTCTTTCCGGGATCGATCGCCGCAGCTCCGTATCTCGTCGTTCCGGTTCTCTCGTCGACGAGCACGAGCGTCGAAGTGTTTGCCTTGCCCGGCAGCGAGCGCGCGGCCGAGCAGATCGCCGAAGAAGCGTCCGAGATTCTCGATTTCTATGGACGAACCTTCGGGCCGTACGCATTCGGCAAGCGCTTCGTGATTGCGCAGATCGACGACCAGTCGCTCCCGTCACTCAACGGCGCCGGGGTGCTCATGCTCTCGAACGAGTCCGTTCGCCGGCCTATGGATTCGCTCCGCGGTGACCTTGCTCGCGACATTGCCATTCAGTGGTGGGGGCAGGCCGTCGGATTGAAGAACTTCGACCAGGTGTGGATGTCGCTCGGACTCGCGCAGTACAGCTCGGTGCTCTATCAGGCAAAGGATGCAAGCGCCGCTGGCGTCGATTCGGTCCTCTCCGAGCTCAGTGAGAGCGCTCTTACATACGAAGCGGAAGCTTCGATTACTCAGGCGCCGTCGCAGCTCAACGACCAGACTCCCGCCTTCCGATCCATCATCATGGACAAGGGCGCCTACGTCTTCCACATGTTGCGAAGCACGCTTGGCGACGACAAGTTCTACAGGCTCATACGCGACCTCTACGAGCGCGAACGAGGCCGGAACGTCACGATCGCGGGTTTCGAGAAGCAGGTGACGGCGGCGGCCGGCCAGGACATGCGGTGGTTCTTCGGACTGTGGGTGGACTCGACTGGCGTTCCGGAGTTCGCATGGGACTACTCGGTGCTCCGAACGGCTTCTGGAGGCTGGCGCGTGCGCGGCACGCTTCGACAGTCGATCGAAGGACTCCGGATGCCTGTCGACGTGCTCGTGTCGTCGCCAGGCGGGGAGGAGCGACTGACGTTGCGCTTCGACGGCTCGAAGGCCGCCGACTTCGTAGCGGAGCCGAAGGGCGGACAGCCGACGCTCATCGTCGATCCGGACCGCAAGATCCTGCGCTCGTCCGACACGATCCGCGTCGCGGTCGTCGTTCGGCGAGGCATACAGGAGATGGAGCAGAACAACTACGTCGAGGCCGAGTCGAAGCTGCGGGATGCCCTGAAGCTCGCACCCCGCAGTTCGTGGGCGGCATACAATCTCGGGTTGCTCTACATGAAGCAGGGGAATTCGCAGAAGGCGATCGACGCGTTCACGCAGGCCCTCAACGGCGACCTCGAGCCCAAGTGGATCGAGGTGTGGTCCTTCCTCTTCCGCGGGAACGCGTACGACGCGCTCGGTCAGCGCGAACGCGCCGTGGCTGAGTACGACAAGGCAATCGAGACCGGGAACGATTACGACGGCGCCCAGGCGGCCGCGATGAAGTACAAGGGCGAGCCGTACCGGATGGCGACGCAGTAGCACGGGCGGCTGTGCCGTGGCCGTGTGATTCCCGTCCAGTAGTGGGTCCGGCCGGCCGGCAGTCGTACCGCACTCCCGATCCGCCTGCATCCTCCGCCACCGACGTGCGCGTTACGCAAGGCCGGCCGCTCACTGCGTTCGCGGTTCCGGGTCGGCCTGCGGCCGACGGGGACCGCACGCCCCATCCGCCTGCATCCGCCGCCACCGACGTGCGCGTTACGCAGGGCCGGCCGCTCGTTCGCGGTTCCGGGTCAAACGAGGCTTCCGGCCAATGACCGGTGTGGTAGGATTCGCCGCCGTCGAAGAACTCCGTCATGAAACGCTCGCCGCTCGCGCTCATCTGGCTCACGGTCTTCATCGACCTCGTCGGCTTCGGCATCATCATTCCGATCCTGCCTTTGTATGCCGACCGACACGGCGCGACGCCGCTTCAGGTCGGCATCCTGCTCGGTTCGTACTCGGCGATGCAGTTCGTGTTCGCGCCGCTGCTCGGCTCGCTATCGGACCGCGTCGGTCGCAAGCCGGTCCTCGCCGTCAGCCTCTACGGCACGGCGCTGGCCTCGATCACCCTGGGCTTTGCGTCCGCGCTTCCCCACGCACTCTGGCTGATCTTCGCGGCAAGGATCGTCGACGGGATCACGGGCGCGAACATCGCGACGGCTCAGGCCTATGTCGCCGACGTCACCACTGAAGACAAGCGTGCCCGCGGA
Organism: uncultured Clostridia bacterium; assembly: GCA_964641945.1. GTDB lineage: Bacteria > Acidobacteriota > Blastocatellia > UBA7656 > JADIYM01 > JADIYM01. The sequence continues at coordinate 2,101 of CAZXLQ010000237.1, read as the reverse complement.
ATGGGATTGCTTGGAATGGCATTCGGGCTCGGGTTCGTGTTGGGTCCGGCCATTGGTGGCATCCTGGCGGCGATCGACATCTCGTTGCCGTTCTACGTTGTCGGCGCACTCGCGATCGGCAACGCGACTGCGATGCTCTTCTACCTTCCCGAACCCGAGCGGCACCTCTCGGTCTCAGTCGAGGCCCGCAGTCGATTCAGCCGCCTGGCCGCCGCGTGGCGTGACGAGCGCACACGACTCCTGCTGCTCATCTTCCTTCTCTCCTCGTCGGCATTCTCGGCGATGGAGGCCACCCTTGCGCTGCTGCTCAAGGCGCGGTTCCAGTTCTCTCCTTCCGACACGGCGTTCGTCTTCGTCTTCATCGGACTGGTCCTGGCGGCGGTTCAGGGAGGACTCGTCGGCCGGCTCGTCGACAAGGTCGGTGAACGGCCACTCGTCGTGCTCGGACTCGCGCTTCTCGTCGTGGGACTCGGACTACTGGGACTGCCCCTGCCGACGAACCTGGGCGTGTTGCTGCCATCCGTCGCGGTGCTCGCCGCAGGGTCGGCTCTGTTGACGCCGTCGATCACGGCGCTCGTGTCGCGACGAAGTCCTGCCGCGGCGCAGGGCGCATCGCTCGGTGTCGCCCAGTCGATGAACTCGATGGGTCGGATCGTCGGGCCGGTCGTCGGAGGACTGCTCTACGGATTCGGCTGGAGCCTTCCTTACATTGTCGGCGCTGCAGTCATGGCGAGCGGGCTCGGGCTGGCGATCTATTACAACGCCATGGACTCGCGGCCCGAGCCTGCACGATCGTGAGGTCTGGCGAGCCGTGAACGTGAACCTCGGTGACATACGCGACGCGGCCGCAGCCATCGCGCACGTCATCCGTCCGACGCCACTCATAAAGTCGCACGCTCTATGCCGTACCACCGGCGTCGACGTCTTCCTCAAGCCCGAGAACCTGCAGAGAACTGGATCGTTCAAGGTACGCGGCGCACTCAATCGCATCCGCGTGCTGAACGAAGAAGAGCGGATGCGTGGCGTCGTCGCTTCGTCGGCTGGCAATCACGCCCAGGGCGTCGCGCTGGCGGCATCCGCCGCGGGGATCGCGTCGACAATCGTGATGCCGCTCACGGCGCCTCTCACGAAGGTCGAACGGACTCGCGGATACGGCGCCGACGTCGTGCTGGCTGGCGAGTACTACGAGGCAGCGTACGAACGCGCACTAGAAATCAGGAACGAGCGGAACGCCGTGTTCGTCCACCCGTTTGACGATCCGTTCGTGATCGCCGGACAGGGCACGATCGGCCTCGAGATCCTCGCCGAGCTGCCGGACGTCGACACGATCCTCGTACCGATCGGCGGAGGCGGCATCATCTCGGGCATCGCCATCGCGGCGAAGGCCATGCGGCCGTCGGTTCGCATCGTGGGCGTCCAGGCAACCGGGGCGGCCTCGGCCGTTCGCGCACTCGATGCCGGCAAATTGGTCGCCCTCGACCGCGCCGAGACGATCGCCGACGGAATCCGGGTCCGGCAACTCGGAGAGTTGACCTTTCGATACATTCAGGAGCTCGTCGACGAGGTAGTCACCGTCGATGACGAAGAGATCGGGCGTGCGATCGTCGAGGTGATGGAGAACTCGAAGCTCGTCGTCGAGGGAGCAGGAGCCGTCACGGTCGCGGCGCTCGCGAACGGACGGGTCGCCAACCTCGGTCGCAATGTCGTCGCGATGTTGTGCGGCGGCAACGTCGACATCAACCTGCTCGGCCGGGTCATCGAACGAGGGCTGGCCCACGCGGGACGCCACGCGCTCGTTCATGTCAGGCTCGAGGACAAGCCAGGGCAGCTGCGGGAAGTGCTCGACGCGATGGTGGAGCAGCGGGTGAACGTGCTCGACGTCGAGCACAACCGGGCGGCCTGGCGCGCGCCTATCGGGTCGGTCGACGTGGAGTTGCTGGTCGAAGTGCGCGACGCCGACCACGCCAAGGCCATCATCGACGCCCTGTCGGGGAACGGTTTCGACGCCCGGCTGCGAAACGTGTGAGGACGCCACTGCCGTCGCGATCGATTCCGCGACCGCGGAGCGGTCGATAAAATAGCCGTGGGTCGCGCGGGGGCG
>CAZXLQ010000236.1:0-8508 GCA_964641945.1 uncultured Clostridia bacterium | reverse complement strand
CGATCACTTCCGTCCTTCCGCAACGACGAGTCTGCAGTTTCAGGCTCTGTCCTTGGGCCTTTCGCTACCGCTCGCGGCTCGGTGATTCTGACCGGGACGCCGCCTGCGTCAGCGCAGGCCCCGAGAGCCCGAATGCCTCGGGGTTCTCCCCAACGATCGCCGCCGCAAAAAACGTCGTCACGTACTTCGGCGTCTCGCGATTGTCGATCGAATCGAAACCCGAGTTCCCAGCCATCGCCCAGAACCTCATTTCCGCCTCGGCATCGTCGAGCGCAACAACTTCCGCAAGGTAAGTTCGCACGTCACGCGGACCGAGGTTGTACGCAACGAGCCCAAGTGCGATTCCCATCCGATCTCCCGAGAACTCCTCGAACTGCTCGCGAAGGTAACGCGCCGCAATGGGACCGCTTCGCTCCACACTCTCGAGTTCCGACTCCGGAAACCCATACTTCGCGGCGGTCGACGGCATCATCTGGAACATTCCCCGCGCGCCGATGGACGAGACGGCATCGGTCCTGAACTCGCTCTCTATCATCGGCAGGTACAGGCCCAGGATCGACGGGAGCCCTTCCTTCCCGAACGTCGCCACAAGGAACGGTGCGTGTTGCCGTCCGCGTGCGAGGACCCTGTCGATGTCCTCCCTGCCGATCGCCGTGGACGTCGATCCGATTCGCGCGGCATAACGATCCACAGCGCGCTTGATCGACTGACGAACATCGGGAGGGAACCGGTATTCGCGTCCGTCGAGCAGGACCGAAATCGCGCGCGCCCGTTCATCCACGAACGCAACCTTCTCGGCTTCGGTCAGATCGGCGTATCGCCGCGACACAGCTACCGGGCTCGTTGTCTCGGCAGCAGGCAAGGGCGGCGCGGGCCGCCACCACATGGCATAAACCGAACCGAATGCAACGACGGCACTGACCAGCAGGAGCGCCACCGCGGGTACGAGATGCCGGCGCTCGGCAGTCGTGAGTGGCACGTGCGAGCCATCCGGCATCGCTTCCGACGCTTCACGAAGCGCCCTGGCAAAATCGCCGGCAGAACGGAATCGAGCCTCCCGGTCACGAGCCATTGCCCGCTCGAGGACGCGTGAGATCGATGCGGATGCTCCCTCCACATCCGTGACCGAAACCGCGCGCTCCGGGTGCAGGTGAGACTCGCGAACGTCCCACACCCCTTCGCCGTCGAACGGAGGAGTCCCCGTGACAGCCTCAGTCGCGAGGACCCCGAGGCTGTAGACATCGGTCCTGTGGTCGATCCGGGGCTCGCCTTCCGGCAGTGGCACGCCCCACTGCTCCGGCGACATGTATCGCGGAGAGCCAAGGTGCTGACCGGGCACCGTCAGATTTGCGGCTGTGCCCGACTCGCTTCCCTCGACCAGGACCGCAAGACCCAGATCGCAGATTTTCGCGCGCAACTCCGCACCATCGCCCGAGAGCATGACGTTCTCGGGCTTCAGATCGCGATGCACGACGCCCAGCTCGTGCGCCGCGTCGAGCCCGTCGGCTATCTGCTCGACGATGTCGATCACCTGGCCGAGCGGCAACCGGACGTTGCGTCGAAGCTCGTCACGCAGGGTGCGGCCCTCGAGATACTCCATGACGAGAAAGACGATTCCACTCGACGTCGACCGCAGATCGTGAATGGCGACGACGTTGTCGTGATGGATCGAACGGGCCACCCGGCCTTCCCGCACGAATCGGCGCACCACGTCGGGACTCGCCGCAAGCTCGCGCTTCAGGATCTTGATGGCTACACGATCGCCGAGCAGCTCGTGCCGCGCGCGAAAGACCATTCCGAATCCGCCCTGGCCGACCAGCTCTTCCAGCAGGTACGTCCCGTCGAGCGTACGGCCCACGAGCTTCGAAAGGTCCTCCTCGAGCGGCTCGCCGTCGTCCGGGCACATCACAGTGCCTCCCGGCCACGTTGCGTGACAGCGAGGGCATTCGAGGACCCAGGCCGCATCGTTCGAGCCCGATCCGATCGAGAGGGTGACGTCGCCGCTCTCGCCCCGTTCTAGAAACCCGTCGGCTGCGTCGTGCGACGCGAGCATGGCCCGCACCTCTGCGAGCAGTTCGGCGTCCGAGCCACATCGCTCGGCGAGCATTGCCTCGCGTTCGGATTGCGCAGCGTCGAGAACCGCGTGAAACACGGACTTGACGACGGACCATCGCTCCGGCGTCACGACGATTCCTCCGGGCTCAACTCGCGACGAAGCCAGGCGCGCGCAGCAACCCACTCACGCTCGACCGTGGCCGTGGAGATCTGCATGGCCTCGGCCGTCTCACGAGTCGTGAGTCCGCCGAAGTAGCGGTTTTCGACGACCTCGGCAAGGCGCGGGTCCATTGCCGAGAGACGGTCCAGTGCTTCATCGAGAGCAAGGAGGTCGATGTCACGCTCCGCACCGCCGACGTCGGCAACCTCGAACTCCACGCGCACGGCGTCACCTTCTCGTTTCGCGGTGCCCTTCGCTCTCGCGTGATCTACCAGGATCCGGCGCATTAGCCGCGAGGCAACGGACAGAAAGTGAGCGCGGTTCTGCCAGTCAACCTCGCGCTGGTCGACGAGTCGGAGGTAGGCCTCGTTCACGAGAGCTGTCGGCTGCAGCGTGTGGCCCGGCCGCTCTCGACGCATGTGCGCCGATGCGATCCGTCGCAATTCGGCGTGAACGATGGGCAGGAGCGCGTCGATCGCGTCCCGATTGCCGCTGCGCACGCCCGCCATCAGGCGCGTGACGCTGTCGGATTCCGTAGTCATCATCGTGTCGATGCGACGAGGCAGGTCGCGCGAGCACTCCGGGCGAGGGTAACACAGTCCGTCAACGAGGTGACGCTGCCTGACTCTGTGACTCGTGCCTCCGTGCCTCCGTGCATCTGTGTGCGAAGCTCTTGTACGCGATCAGGGCTTCGCACTCAGAGGCACGGAGGCACAGGGACACGGAGGTGTCGGCCACGACACGCAATGGCGAGCGTGATGGAATCCCTCACGGAATCTCGCGTCCCTCCATGAAGGCACAAACACGACCCAGGAGGATTCAATGCGACGAGGCATTCTTGCGATCCCTGCAGTACTGATGATGGTGGCAACTGCCGCCGCCCTGACGATGCCCGGTCCAAAGGCACCGAAGACCTACAAGGAGATGTCGAGCGCCGCGCGTTCGGCGTTCGTCGTCGAGCGCGCACGGCTGGTAGCCGGAGATTTGCGTGGCGACGGGCAGTCCATCGACGTTTCCCCCGAGCTCGCGGCGGCCATCCGGGTGCAACTCGACGGTCTTGTTTCGGAGAGGCGAACAGGCGAACGCGCCGTCACGGCCGTACTGGCCCGCGGCATCGCCAACGCGCCAGTAATCAACGCCGCTTTCCGCGCAGCCAAGCTTCCGGCTTCGCTCGGTATAGCTCTCGCAATGAGCGAATCGGAGTTCTCAGTGTGTGCCGTGTCACCATCGGGGGCACGCGGAATGTTCCAGTTCATGCCGAAGACCGGCGAGCGTTTCGGTCTCGACGCTGACGCACTCTGCGATGTCGAGCGGAGTGCAACTGCCGCGGCGACCTACCACAACAACCTCAAGGCGCTCTTTCCCGGAAAATCGGTTGGCCCGCTTGCTGCCGCAATTGCCTACAACACTGGGGAGAAGGCTGCCGAGAGTGCATTCGGCGAGATTGCCCGGCGCGATGACGCTGCCGCGGCCGAAGAATTCTGGCGCGTCGTCCTGACGGGTTTGGACGCCTCAAACAGGCCCGTTCTCGGTCCGGAAGGACAGGCTTACCTTCCGAGGCTTCTCGCATGTGCGATAGTCGCCGAATCTCCGGGAGCCTTCGGCGTCTCCGCGAGTGCCCTGTCCGGTCTCTGAACCGTACCCGGCTCTCGAGCCCCAATCGCGCCCCGGCATACCGGTCCATTCAGTGACCGGCATGCAGGGGCGCGGTTGTCCTTTCTCCGCACTCCGCATTCTCCCGCCGCCGGATCCCGCCTTTCGCAATCGACCCTAACTGACGCATACTTTCGCCGACTCCCTGGTGTCAACGGAGATTGGTCCCGATATCTTGGACCGATCTTGACGCAAGCCCCCCATATCTTGCGGTCGGAATCTCGTCGTTCCGGTACCGCTTCATATCGATCGCGGGACTACATCGTGTGAGGAGTTATGTTGATACGAACCCACAGGAACTATCCATTTCGCGCGGCGGCCATCGTGCTGTCGCTGATTGTCTCGACACTGGTTCTTCCGGCACCAACGCAGGCACGGCGGTCCTTCGACCCGGGATTGACACTCGAAGGGGATGCCTCGGCGATTCAGATTGTAGCGGACGGAACCGCGACGGCGATCAGCGCGATCGCTGCCGACGTCAACGACGACGGCGCAAGCGACGTGATCGTCGGAGTCTCGGGACCCGGCGGAAGTGCCATTCTCGTCTGGCGAGGCAATCCAGCGCTCGTGTATCCAAATCATGGCCTGGCTGGCGACGGACAGCCGTTGAATCCCATCGGTCTCGTCCGTTCGATACCGATCGCGCCACAGTCGCTGTTTATTCGAGACACGGATTCCGACGGTCGGATTGATGTAGTTGCCACCCAGGACGGTGTAGAGGCTATCGCCATCCTTGGTCTGGACGATCCGACGCTCGAGCCTGTAGAGGTCAACGTCCCGGTCTCGAAGAGCGAATCGAGTCCACTCCGCGTCTCGGGCCGACTCAATGCCGACGCCATTCCCGACATCATCTCGGTCGATCGGGCCACGCTCGTTCCGACGGCCGAGCTTTCCAAGCTGCGGGCGGTCTTCACCGTATCGAGCCTCGCCGATTCGGGGGCCGGAACCCTCCGGCAGGCCATCCTCGATGCGAATGGCACTCCGGGTGCCGACTCGATCGAGTTCGCCCTGGTCGGGATCGCGGCAAAAATCATCCTTCCGCTCACACCGCTTCCTGCCATCACCGAAACGGTCGTGATCGATGCAACGACACAGCCTGACTTCGACGGCGTTCCGCTGATCGAGCTTTCGGGCACGATGCTCGCCAGCAGTTCGGATGGCCTTGTACTTCAGGCATCGGGCTCGGTCGTTCGTGGGCTCGCAATCAATGACTTTCCCGGGCGGGGCGTTGTCGTCCAGGCCGCGTCGAACATCGTTGAGGGCAATCACATCGGGACGAATCTCGCCGGCTCGGCAATCAAGGCAAACGACGGAGCCGGCATCTCGATCGAAGCGGTCGGGGGCTCGACGATCGGTGGTGTGACGGCACCGGCCGCGAACGTCATTTCCGGGAACGGCGGGTCCGGCATCGTGGTTGGCGGCGTAGGGGCCTCGTCGAACGTGATTCTGGGCAACCTGATCGGGACGAACCGGGCAGGAACGAGTGCGCTCTCCAACGGGACCAACGGCGTGACGCTTCTCGTCGGCGCCAACAGCACCGCGATTGGCGGCGCTTCGGCCGGATCGCGCAACGTCATCTCGGGCAATGCGATTCACGGAATCCTCGTCGCCGACAGCGTCAGCGGCGGGACTATCGAGAACAATGCAATCGGAAGCGGAGCCGACGGCACCGGCGACCTCGGGAACAAGGGCGACGGCGTCCACATGGTCGGTCTCAACAATGTGATCCAGGGCAATCGCATTGCCTCGAACGTGGGAGACGGAATCACGGTCGAAGCTGCGGCGACAGGCGTCTCCATCACGCAGAACGCGATGGCCGGCAACGGAGGTCTCGCCATTGACCTCTCCGATGACGGTGTAACTGCGAACGACCTCAACGACACCGACAACGGAGCCAACGAGCTTCAGAACTTCCCCGTGCTGACGGGTGCAACGAGCGTCGGAGGAACGACGAACGTGATAGGCACGATTGCGACGGAAGCGAGCTCCAGCTATCGGATCGAGTTCTTCGCAAGCGCATCGTGTGACCCTTCCGGTAACGGCGAGGGAGACATCTACCTCGGATTCATCAACGTGACGACGAACGTGCTCGGCGTGGCGGACTTCCAGGCGACTTTCGCCGTCAATATCGCGGCTACCCCGTCGGTCACGGCCATTGCCATCGACGCGGCCGGGAACACATCGGAGTACTCGGCGTGCAGCTCGGCGGCCACGACGGCAGATGTCTCGGTGACCATCACAGGGGTCCCGAACCCGGTGGCGCCCGGAAGCAACATCGTCTATACCGTGACGGTCAACAATTCGGGCCCATTGCCGGCAGCGGACGTGATGCTGAACGGCTCGACGCCGTCGGGTACGGTGTTCACATCCGCAGCAACGACGCAGGGAATGCTCTCAACGCCACCAGCCGGCGGAGTGGGCGTGATCTCGTGTGCGATCGGAACAGTGGCCGTCAACACGCCGGTCACGATCTCGATCGTCGTTCAGGTTACGGGTCCACCTTCGCTGGCCATCGTAAATACCGTGTTCGTGTCGACGACGACGCCTGAGAGCACGACGGCGAACAACTCGGCGACGACGTCGAATCTCGTCATAGATCCGCCGGTGATCACTTCGATCTCCAAGGTCTCGGGCGAGCCCTTCCGGATTCGCATTCTCGGAGCCAAATTCCAGGTTGGAGTAGTCGTCTTCATCGGTGCCGATGCGACACCCTGGCCGAGCGTGAAGATGAAGGACTCGGCAACTCTGACCCTCAAGAAAGGATCGACGCTGAAGAGTCGGTTCCCGAAGGGCGTGCCGGTGACGCTGCGTGTCGTCAACCCCGACGGTGGACAGGCATCGATGTCTTACACGCGTTGAGGCCGGACGGGCGTGAGGACAAGTCCTCACGCCCGTGCGTGCTTTTTAGCACAAACTGCCCGAACGATTAAGGTGGATGCCCAGAACCCCAACGAAAAAGGACTTCCGGCTCGGGCACGACGCGTGAATATGCATAGAACGTCCACCGAACGGGTTCCGCGAGGACGTGCGGTCCGACTGGTGAGCTTTCAGGTCTTCTCGTCCTCGCGGGGCCCGGGGTCATTACCCAGGTGGAGATTTCGGTTGAATGCAGAAGAGGCTAGGCGTTTCAACGGCGCCGGCGTCCGAGTCCCGCTCGCGAATGGTCCCGTTTGGAGAAGCGCATCCTGGGATGTATCGGGAGCGAGGCGAAATCGGCGTCGGCGCCGATTTGTCATGACTATTGCGCTCAAGGAGGCGCCATGAAGATCCTGCTTGCCACAGACGGCTCCGATTGCAGCAAGGAAGCAGCGAAGTCTATTGCGACACGGCCGCTGGCCGACGGGACTCGAATCAAGATCATTTCGGTGATCGAGATGCCGCTGTCCGTCGTGCCGGAGACGTGGATCCTCCCGGACGGCTACTACGACGAGATCGAGCGGGTATCGCGCGAACGAGCGTCGGCTGCGGTCGAGGAAGCCAGGAGCGCCATCGCCGAGACGCACGGTGACAAGGTCGAGATCGAGACCGAAGTCGTCGGCGGAGCGCCGAAGGTCGTCATCCCCGACGTGGCCGAGGCCTGGGGCGCTGACCTCGTCGTCGTCGGTTCGCACGGGTATCGTGGGCTCGAGCGGTTCCTGCTCGGCTCGGTTTCCATGTCCGTTGCGCAGCACGTACACTGCTCGATCGAGATTGTTCGGGGCCCTGCGGCGAGCGCCGCGGACTGACACTGAAGTGGGGTCATCTGGAGACGGCGTGTGCTGAGGAACTTCGTGCTCGTCGGTGTTGGCGGAATGGCCGGAGCCCTCGCCCGCTACGGATTCGCAATCGCCGTGGACCGATGGTGGCTCGGTTCGTTCCCGATGGCGACTTTCCTAATCAACGTTTCGGGGTCGTTTTTCTTCGGACTCGTAATCGCCGTCGGCCTCGAGCGCGCGGCCATAGGACCCGATCTTCGGCTCGCATTGACGACAGGTTTTCTTGGCGCCTTCACAACTTTTTCGACATTCGAGTTTGAAACGAACCGGCTGATTGTTGCGGGATCCTGGACCATGGCTATTTTTTATGTAGCAGCGTCGGTTTTGGCGGGATTATTGGCGATCCAGCTGGGAACGGCACTGGGTCGTGGCTGGTCGTGAACAGGTTTTATTCACGTCGCGGACCGATCTTCGAGTAGACTGCCGCGGTTGAATTGCGCAGCGGGTGCCCCCTCGCGGTCGACTCGGCCCGATCCGAGCGTGCTTCATCATTCCTGTGGATTCGGGTATCGTTCAATGAATTCGACGGCGACACGTACGATGATGACGGACGATCACGATCGAGAGAAGATCGACGAGTTGCGAAACGAGGTCGCAGCGCTGGCTGCGCGTCTCGAGGCCGTGACCATCGAGCGGAACGAGGCGTTGCGCGAAATCGAGCGGCTCCGGTCTGGCGGCAGGCTGGGCTCGGCCGGCGACCGGCAGGATGCTCTCGATATCGACCCATCGTGTGAGTTCTGCGACGGCGAGGGGCGTTACTGGGTGCACGACTTCGAGATGGTATGTCGGAGGTGCAACGGGACGGGTGTCAGGCCGGAACAGCCCGCCTGACGTCGCGCCTGCGCTGCCTTCATTGGATCGCGCGCTTCTCGTCGTGAGGCGAGG
>CAZXLQ010000235.1:0-8515 GCA_964641945.1 uncultured Clostridia bacterium | reverse complement strand
GAGACGATCAGGACAATGGTGCTCGAGCGCTTCTTCATGCGAGTTCCTTCGAAATCAAAAGGGCAGCAACAGCGGGGCGACGTAATCGAACGCGAACGCGGCTGCAACGAGCACCGTCGCGATCCAGAGTGCAGTCCGGACGAGGCGGCTGGGGACGAGCGTAGCGTAGGCGGCACCGTTGGCGCAGGCTCTCCGCGGCTTCCAGTAGACGAGGTAGAAGCCGTAGCCGAGGACGCCAGTCGTTGCAGCGACGAACAACGGCTTATAGGGGGCGAGCGCCGTCAGATTGCCGACCCAGGCGCCCCCGACGCCGAGGCTGAACAGGACGAGCGGCACGATGCAGCACGACGAGGCCGCGAGCGCGCCGAGCATGCCGCCGAGGGCGACCAGGCGCGGCCGGGCGCTCTCGCCACGCGCCGAGGTCATCACGTTCCCTGCGGTCGGCACTATTTCCGCCGTTCCGTGCCGCGATGCATCCATGTCGGGCCGCGCCTTCCTTGCTGAGATACTTGTGCACGGTCCTTTGAAGTCTGTAGCGATTACAGAGTCAAGCGGGAAGTTCGCAATGTCCGACGGTTCCGACAGGAAGGGCCTTCAGCGGGCCGAGCTCGCCCGGCGAACAGGCTGCAATCTCGAAACCGTGCGCTATTACGAGAAGATCGGGCTGCTGCCCGCGCCGCCGCGCACGACCGCCGGCTATCGTCGTTACGACGCCTATCATGAGCGGCGGCTCCGCTTCGTCCTGCGGGCGCGCGAGCTGGGCTTCAGCCTCGACGAGGTCCGCGCGCTCTTGCATCTCGTCGACGAGAGTGACCAGCCCTGTGCCGAGGCGCGGGATCTGGCCGCAGCTCATCTCGCCGAGGTGCGTGCGAAGATCGCCGACCTCAAGCGCATGGAGCGAGTGCTGAGGGGCGTCGTCGTCCGATGTGCGGACGGCACGCGGCCGGAATGCCCGCTGATCGAGACGCTGTTCGGGGCGAAGGCCGCCTGAGGGTCCAGCGGAGAGCCAGGCCGTTCCTTACTTCAGCCCCTCGACATTCGCGCGCTTCAGGAGCAGTGCATTGGCCGCGACGATCAGCGAGCTCCCCGACATGGCGATCGCCGCCACCTCGGGGCTGATCGTGAGCGGGTAGAAAACCCCCGCGGCGAACGGAAAGGCGATCACGTTGTAGGCCACCGCCCACCACAGGTTCTGGTGCATCTTGCGCAGCGTGACGCGCGACAGGCCGACCGCAGCGACCACGTCGAACGGATCGCTCCTCATCAGCACGACGTCGGCGCTCTCCATGGCAACGTCGGTACCTGCGCCGATCGCGAATCCGACATCCGCCTGCGTGAGCGCCGGCGCATCGTTGATGCCGTCGCCGACCATGCCGACCTTCTTTCCCTGCGCCTGAAGCGCTTTCACCTGCTCGGCCTTCTGGCCGGGGAGGACCTCGGCGAGCACCAAGGTGACGCCCAGTTCGCGCCCGATTCGTTCGGCCGTGGCCCGGTTGTCGCCGGTCAGCATCGCGACGTCGACGCCGCGGTTCTTCAGCGCTGCGACCGCCGCTGCGGAAGTCGGTCGAACCGCGTCGGCGATCGCGATGAGCCCCCACAGCCGACCGCCGCGTGCGACGTGCACCACGGTGCGCCCGCCGCCGGCCATCCGTTGCGCTGCCCCCTCCATTCCGGCCAGATCGATACCCTCCGCGTCCATCAGGCGACGGTTGCCGACCAGCGCGGGTTCCCCCTCGGAACGTGCGCGCGCGCCCATTCCATCGATGTTGGTGAACCCGTCCGCGGGCAGCGCCTGCATCCCTTTGGACCTCTCGAGGATCGCGTGGGCGAGCGGGTGCTCGGAGTGCTGCTCCATGCCCGCCGCCAGGGCGAGCACGTCGTCTTCGGTCCGTCCTGCCGCGGCCGCCACTTCCACCACTTCGGGCTTGCCGAGCGTCAACGTGCCGGTCTTGTCGAAGATCACGACGTCCAGGCGCGTTGCGTTCTCGAGCGCCGAGGCGTTCTTGATCAGGATTCCGTTCTGCGCGCCGCGGCCGGTGCCGATCATGATCGCCATCGGGGTCGCAAGACCGAGGGCATCGGGGCACGCGATGACGAAGACCGTGATCGTGAGCGTAACGGCGAACAGCAGCGTCTGCCCGATCAGCCAGAACCAGACGGCGAAGGTTGCCAGGCCGATCACGATCGCGATGAGCACGAGCCATTGCGAGGCCCGGTCGGCGAGCAGCTGCGCTGGCGCCTTCGAGTTCTGCGCTTCCTGCACGAGCTTCACGATCTGAGCGAGCGCCGTGTCCGCGCCCACCTTCGTCGCCCGGAAGCGGAACGCCCCGCTCTTGTTGATGGTGGCCGCGGCGACGTCGGCACCGACCCCCTTCTTGACCGGCATCGATTCGCCGGTGAGCATCGACTCGTCGACCTGTGTTTCGCCCTCGGTTACCACTCCGTCGACGGGAATCCGGTCGCCGGGGCGCACGATCACGATGTCTCCCGCCAGCACGTCGGCCGTCGGCACCTGCAGTTCCTTGCCGTCGCGCAGCACGTTCGCCATTGGAGGTGCGAGATCGAGTAGCGCGCGGATCGCGTCGTTCGCACCTGCGCGCGCACGCATCTCCAGCCAGTGGCCGAGCAGGATGAACACGAGCAGCACCGACACTGCTTCGTAGAACTGCACGCCTTCGAACAGGAAGGTCGCCGCCACGCTGAAGAGGTAGCCGGTGCCGACCGACAGCACCACCAGCACCGCCATGTTGAGGACACGATTGCGCAAGGCGCGCCACGCGGCGACGAAAAACGGCCACGACGGCCAGAGGACGGCGCCGCTCGCGAGCACGAACAGCCAGTGGTCGAGTTCCAGGCCGAAAGGCACCGGCGGCGTCGGCAGCGGCAAGCCCATCGGCGCCCAGAGGAACAGGAGCGCGCTGAAGAACAGGCAGACGAGGAAGCGGTTGCGCATGTCGCGCACCATTCCCGCCATGTCCATCCCGGCGCCATGTCCCATGTCGTGCGCCATGTCGTCCATGGCGCCCGGCTGCGCCGCGTGCTTCGCATGAGCGACGTCGACATCGGGCTCGGCCACCCGGCAGACGTGATCGGGCTGCACCTCGCCACGGCAGTGATAGCCGCATTCGCGCACGGACTCGCGCAGCTGCGGTTCGGAGATCATCGCGGCGTCGTAGTGCACGGTCACGCTGCCCGAGGCGGGATTGGCATGCGCGTGATGTACGCCGGGCAGTGCGCCGACGCGCTTCTCCACGCCGAGGTGATCGAGCTCCTCGAACAGGCCTCTCACCTCGACATTCGCGCTCTTCATCTCGCTCTTCACGTTCAGTTTCCCAGGCGGCGCGCAAGGCCGTTGTAGATAGGCACGTACACCAGACCGATCAGCGCCCCGTACAGGAAGCTCTTGAGAAGTCCGATGCCGAATCCTTTCGGAGTGAGCCATTCGAAGCCAGGCAGCGCGATCATCAGGAATTCGCGCATGTGGCCCGCCGCCGGATTCGTCAATCCGTACGCAATGCACAGCAAGTACAGAACGGCGCCCGTCAACGCGAGCGCCCAGGTAACCGTTTTCAGGCTCATATCCGCGCTTCCTCTTCATCGGTTTTCGTCAATGCCGATGGGCGTTGCTCTTGCGAGCACTGCCCCTCGGGTCGCCCGCGTGACCTCCGTGTCTTCCATGCCCCCCGTGTCCGAACAGATGCATCACCACGAACGCGACCGCGACCAGCACGAAAATCCAGTTCTCGGATAGCCATTCCACAGCTCGACTCCTCAAATAAAGCCGGTCCTCAGCGGTCGCTGACGCGCAGCCACCGTGGCAAAGGCGAAGCAGCCAACGCACCGACGCCCAGAACGAAGGCGGTCGTGGTGAAGATGCTCATTCCCGCTTGCGCATAGAGCGCACCTCCCGAGATCGACCCGATCGCCTGGCCCAAGCTGCCCGCAGCGGTCAGCCGGCCGAGCGCCGCGCCCGGTCGATCCCCGATCTCCACGGTTGCAAGGAACCCGATCAGTGGCAGCAGGAGCCCTGAACTGGCCGCGACCAAGCCCACGGCCCAAAGCGCGGCGCCGAAGGAATCCGCGTAGGCGAGGACAAGCAACCCGGCGCAATATGAAGCAATACTTGCGGCCAGCACCTTCGGGAACTGCGCTCGGAACGGCGCCGCCCACATCAGCGCACCCTGCGCAACCAGCATCATCAAACTACATTCGACGAACAGCAGCGACACCTGCACGGAATCGACCCCGAGCGGCCCGGGTGCTGCAAGCGGCAGGGCTACCTCGAATGCGCCGAGCCCGAGGTAAGCGAGCAGGTTCAGGCCGAGGAACCGCGCCGGGAGCAGCTGCGCGCCCATTACCGCGGTCGGGCGACGTCCGGCTTGTGCCCGGAACAGGGCTGCCAAGACTGCGAAGGCACCGAGCGCTACTACGGCGCTTGCGGACAACGCCGACGAGACAGGAGCAGCTAGCCCCCGGGACGCCAATGTGGCGCTGACCGACGGCGCGGCAAAGAAGCCGAGCAACGAAGCAGCGCCAAGTCCCGCCATCTTGCGCGCGCGTTCGGCCGTATCGGCGATAGGTGCCAGGGCCGAGGCAGCCACGGGCAGTAATGCGGAAGCAAACACTCCCTGCAAGGCTCGCCAGAGGTACGCTTCCCACAACTCTTGCGCGACCGCCAGAAGAGCCGCTGCAAGCGCGCTTCCGACGAGCCCGAGAAGGAGAATCGACTTCGTGCCCAGGCGGTCGGAAACTGCTCCCCAGAGCGGCGAAAACAGCACGACCGCAAACATGTAGATCCCAGCAAATGCTCCGGCGTGCCAGGAGAGCGACGCGGTCGGGGCCCCAGATAACAGTGGCGCAAGCAGTTCCGGTAGCAACGGCATGATCGCGCCGTAGGCGAAGGCCGCGGCGAAGACGGCCCCCGCGAGGGCGAGAAAGGAGGAGAGAGGCATCAGTTCATGCCGAAAGAGCACTTGCCCATCGCTCGTGCCGCCTTGCCCATCCCAGCGCGTTGACCCAACTCATGCCTCATCTCGTCCATGGCGCCCGGCTGTGCGTCGCTTGCGTTGCTTGGGAGTCTTACTCGGGTGTGGTCATGCGCGCGTTACGCGACGCTTTCGAGCGCCAGCGCGACACCCTGGCCGCCGCCAATGCAAAGCGTCACCAACCCGCGGCGCACGCCGTCACGTTGCATCGAATGCAGCAATCGTGTCGTCAGTACCGAACCCGTGGCGCCGATCGGATGGCCGTGCGCGATCGCACCGCCCTCGACGTTGACGATGTCCTCGGGCAGTCCGAGTTCCGCGACGAGTGCGAGCGCGACCGCCGCGAAGGCTTCGTTGATCTCCGCGCGCTCGATGTCGGCAAGTCGCCAACCGGCACGATCGAGCGCTTGTCTCACAGCAGGAACAGGGCCAAGCCCGAACAAGCCCGGCTCGACCGCGCCGACGCCGTACGCGACCAGGCGCGCCATCGGCTCCAGACCGTGCTTCTCGGCCCACTGCGCGTCGGCGACGATCATCGCCGCGGCACCTGTATTCAACCCCGGTGCGTTGCCTGCCGTTATCGTCCCACCTTTGCGGAACACCGGCTTCAATCGCGACAGAGACTCCATCGTCGTGTCCGCGCGATTGTGCTCGTCGCGCTCGAAAACCGCTGTTCCCTTGCGTGTCCGGATCTCGACCGGTGCGATCTCGCGGCTGAACCTGCCTGCGGCCTGTGCTTTGCTGAACCGGGTCTGCGATCGAAGTGCCCAACGGTCCTGCTCGTCTCGCGACACCTTCAACGCAGCAACCAGGTCCTCGGTAACCCATCCGGAGTGCTCACCGGAAAATGCGTCGTTCAGTCCGTCGCGCAGCATGCTGTCGTGGATCTGCGCGTCGCCCATTCGGTAGCCCCACCGGCCCCCACTCATCAGGTAGGGCGACTGATCCATGTTCTCCATGCCGCCAGCGATCGCAGACTTCACGAAGCCCAGCATCACTTCCTGCGCTGCCGTTGCAATCGCTTGCGCGCCGGATCCACAGACCCGATTCACGGTCATTGCAGGAACGGAAGCGGGAATACCAGCCGCGATTGCCGCCTGGCGCGCGGGATTCATCTTCGATCCGGCCTGCACGACCTGACCCATCACGACGGTATCGATCCCGGCACCGTCGAGCTGTGCGCGCTCGAGTGTGGCCCGAATGGCCGCGGTTCCGAGCTCGGTGGCCGGGATCTCCTTCAACGTTCCGCCATAGGTGCCGATCGAGGTTCGCACCGCTGCGCACAGCATTACGTGTGGTACGGACATGACAACTCCAGTTGCGCACTTAAACGGTCTCGCCGCACGGGTTTATAGCGCCGTGCTCGTGCTGAATGCCCTCCGGGCGCGGAAACGCGGCCGAAGGGCCTAACCGGTGTGGCTCAGGAATCGCGACCGTGCTGCGGGCCGTACATGCGATGCACCGCATCGCGCTCGGCATCGCTTATCTCCGTGACGCCCCGCTGGACCTGCTCGCGGCTGAGCTTCGAAGGCGAAACCTTCGTCGGGGCCGAAAACTCGTACGAGTCGGCGATGGCGCCCGCATCTTGCGCGGCCTTCAGTTCGGCGACGACTTCGGCACGGCTCTTCGTGCTCTGCGTCGGGTGCGTTTCCCAGCCGATTTCGTTGTTCACGAACGTGGTGCCATTGCTTGCGAAGGCGGGGGCGCTCAACGACAACGCAAACGTGGCGAGAATTACGGCTTTCGAGGTCATCTTCAATACTCCTTGTCGAGGGGTGGTTTGTTCGCAGCACTTTGGCTGCTCGAAACGCGCGGTGCGCATCACGATGAAAAGTGTAGGGACCCGCCCCCGACAGGAAACTGACTCTTCGATTACATTGCGTTCATCCTCAGTCTCGCGACCGGCAACCCGGTCGCGAAACGATCCAGCGGTGACCGGAACGTTACGTCTCTGTAATGCGGTCGCCACCTTCTTGACGGGTTACCGTCTGCACAATGTTGCGTTCGAGCGCACGTTGCTCCGCGGCAGTCGTTGCGTCATGTCCACCTCCAGGGGATCGCTCCACTCTCCCGTATGAAGAGAAATTCCTTTTTGCGTTCCAGTTCTGCGCTTGCATTGCCGATCGCTTCACGCCGCCGTTTCGTGCAAGGCCTTGCGGCGGGTGGGGTCCTCCTCGGTGCCGCAGCTTCGCTCGCCGACCGGGCATGGTCGCGAAGCGGCGATGCCGCCACGGGCTCCGCGCCCGTGCTACGCGGGACCGAGTTCGATCTCGTCATCGCCGAATCGCCGGTGAACTTCACCGGCACTGCGCGCGTCGCGACGACGATCAACGGTTCGATTCCGGCGCCGACCTTGTATTGGCGCGAGGGCGACACGGTCACGATCCGCGTGACCAACCGACTTGCCGAAGCCACCTCGATTCACTGGCACGGAATCCTGCTGCCCTTCCAGATGGACGGAGTGCCGGGCATCAGCTTTCCGGGTATCGCGCCCGGCGAGACCTTCACGTATCGGTTCCGCGTCCAGCAAAGCGGCACCTACTGGTATCACTCGCATTCCGGCATGCAGGAGCAGACCGGCATGTACGGCGCCATCGTCATCGAGCCAGCGGATGGCGAGCGGATCCGCGCGAGCCGTGACTACGTGGTGCAGCTGTCGGACTGGACCGACGAGGATCCGATGCGCGTGCTCGCGAAACTCAAGGTCCAGAGCGACGTCTACAACTTCAACCAGCCCACGGTCGTCGATTTCCTTCGCGACGTATCCCACGAGGGCATGCGTGCAGCGCTCGACAAGCGGCGGATGTGGAACCAGATGCGGATGAATCCGACCGATCTGGCCGACCTCTCCACCTACGCGCTTACCTACCTAATGAACGGCGTTACGCCCGCGGGTAACTGGACCGCCTTGTTCCGGCCCGGCGAACGTGTGCGCCTGCGCTTCATCAACGGCGCGGCGAACACGTTCTACGATGTTCGCATTCCGGGACTGAAGCTGACCGTCGTCCAGGCCGATGGCGTCGACGTCGAGCCGGTCACCGTCGACGAGTTTCGCTTCGGCCCCGGCGAAACCTACGACGTTCTCGTCGAGCCCTCGCAGGACGCCCATACGATCTTCGCGCAGGCGATGGATCGAACCGGCTATGCGCGCGGAACGCTCGCATCCCGCCCGGGGCTCGTTGCACCGGTGCCTGCGCTCGATCCGGTGCAGTGGCTGACGATGGCCGACATGATGGGCGGCATGGACCACGACTCGGGCATGGCCGCGGACACGCAGCACGGCAACCATGGCGCCTCGATGGACCAGGGCGCAGCGATGCACCGAGGCAACGCGATGAGCCACGGCGCACACGGAACCGATTCGCGAGCGCCGGCCTCGGCCGCGGTGCACCACGCGAGCACCGAGTACGGTGCGAGCACCGACATGCGCGTCGATATGCCGCGGACGAACCTCGACGACCCGGGTGTCGGGCTGCGCGACACCGGCCGGCGCGTCCTGACGCTGGCCGACCTACACACGATCGGCGGGC
>CAZXLQ010000234.1:0-8554 GCA_964641945.1 uncultured Clostridia bacterium | reverse complement strand
GCGGAGCGGTCGATAAAATAGCCGTGGGTCGCGCGCGGGCGAGCGCAGCGAGCCTTCGCGCGACCCGCGGAACCGCCAACCACCACGCACCGACCGCGGAGCGGTCGCACTGTACTGCGAGATGGCCACTCCGCGGTCGCGGATTCTGCCGACCCACAGTCGCAGAGTGGCGGCCCGCGCATCAGTACCGGGTGCGGTAGCGCTCGGGTCAGCCTCTCCACCAGCCCGCGCCTGATGTCGTCATACGGGCTCGGGACCGGCCCGAACGCTACCGCGCTCTGCACTGATGCGACCGCTCCGCGGTCGGTCCGATACGGATGGCTGTTCCGCGGGTCGCGCGAAGGCTCGCTGCACTCGCCCGCGCGCGACCCACGGCTATTTTATCGACCGCTCCGCGGTCGCGGAATCTTCCACCCCACAGTCGCGGAGTCTGCCGCTCCGCGGTCGCGGACTCGTCCACCCCACAATCGCGGAGTCTACCGCCCCGCGGTCGCGGACTCGTCCACCCCACAATCGCGGAGTCTGCCGCCCCGCGGTCGCGGACTCGTCCACCCCACAGTCGCGGAGTCTGCCGCCCCGCGGTCGCGGAGTCTTCCACCCCACAGTCGCGGAGTCTGCTGCCCCGCGGTCGGGCGGCCCACGCATCAGTACCGGGCGCGGTAGCGCTCGGGTCAGCCTCTCCGCCAGCCCGCGCCTGATGACGTCATACCCGTTCGGGACCGGCCCGAACGCTACCGCGCCCTGTACTGATGCGACCGCGGAGCGGTCATTCCGCAATCGCGGAGTGTCAATTCCGCGACCGCGGAGCGGTCGATAAGATAGCCGTGGGTCGCGCGCGGGCGAGCGCAGCGAGCCTTCGCGCGACCCGCGGAACCGCCAACCACCACGCACCGACCGCGGAGCGGTCGCACTGTACTGCGAGATGGCCACTCCGCGGTCGCGGAATCGTCCGCTCCGCTGCGTGCGAGACTCTTCGGAAGCTGCGCACACAGAGACGCGGAACTCCTGAGACACGGAGATCCGTCGTGCCCGCCCCGGACCCTGGCAACGCAGCGAGGCCGCGCGAACCTCACGGCTCGCGCGGCCTCGCCAGTCGTTATTGCGACGTCTATCCCTGCGGAGGCTTGGGCGCCGGAGGAGGCGCCGGAGGCTTCGGTTGTCCGCCGCCACCGTCCGCCTTGGGCGCCGGGACAGTTCCCTGAACGGGACTCGCACCCGGCGTCTTCTTCGGCTCTTCGCCGACCTCGAGCACGCAGTCGCCGAACGTCACCCGAAGCGCCGCCGCTTCGGCCACCGGCTTCACCTCGAGCGTCTTCGTCCGAATGATCGTGTTGTTGCTCACCCGACCGGAGAGCAGCACGCTTTCCGCTTCGACTTCCCCGGCAATCTCGCCCTCGGATGTAATCTGCCCGACGCGCATCTTGCCGAACACCCCGCCACCGGTCGCGACCGTCAACGACGGAGCGTGGACCTCGCCCTCGACGCGACCGCTAACGGCCACAGGGCATTTCGAAACGATCGAACCCTTGAACTCGGTACCTTCTTCTACAAGGGTCTTCTTCACGCTCGCTGCTGCTTCTGCTTTCTTCGGATCCGCCATGCCGGCTCCCTCCTCTTTCGGTGTGCGTTACCGGTGATTGTTGGCGTGCAGGATTCGCATCCGCAGCTTGCATCCGGGCTCGAACGCGAAATGCGTCGACTGATCCGGTTGCTGAACGACGCCGACGACCGAGCCGTGCGAGCTGACGACCAGCCGCTTCGGTCCGACGATGCCCGGGCTCGCACCTTCGAAAAACTGTCCGTGAATCGTGATGTTCCCGCCACCGGTGATCTGGCAGTCGACGAGGACGCCATCCTGCCCGACGACGAGTTCCGCGCCTTCACCAAGCGCGATCGAGCACTGCTCGAAGCGGCTTTCGATCTCGACGTACGCCGATTCGCCGAACTCGAGGTTGGCGTTCCGGAGCACATCGCCCTTGCCGAAATAACGCTTGATGCGGCCGTCGGCAGCCCCAGCGGAAGCCGCCGCCACCGCCGCAGCCGCTGCAGCCTTGCCCGACAGCACCGCCGCGATCTGATCACCCGTGACCCGGACCGATCCGTCGCCGTCGGCGCTGTTGTCGACCCATTCGGCAATCACGCCTTCGACATCGCCGCCACCTGCCTCGATGCCGAAAACCTTCGCTCCGGTCAGGATCGCGCCTGCGAGGCGCGTCTCGGAAATGGACGCCCGTCGAAGGTCGGCGCCAGTCAGGTCGGCTCGCGTGAGATCCGCCTTAGAGAGATCCGTCTTCGAAAGGTCCGCACCGGCGAGCTTGGCGCCGCGGCCGACGACGCCCGAGAGATTCGCGTCGGCAAGGATAGCGCCCGTCAGGTCCGCCTCCTCGATGTTCGCGCGCTCCACGTTCGAGCTCGTCAGGTTGATCTTCGACATCTTCGCGCCGCTCAGGTCGCACTCGACGAGATCGGCATACGAAGCATCCGCATCGCTCAGATCGGCTCCACCAAGCTTGGCTTCGTCGATCTGGGCGTACATGAGGTGCGCACCGGAGAGGTTCGCACCTTCGAGATTGGCGCCCTCCAGGTTGGCGCGATTGAGTTTCGCGCCAGCCAGGATTGCCATCTCGAGGTTGGCTTCCTCGAGGTCGGCCTTCTCGAGGTTGGCTCCCGTCAGGTCCGCGCCAAGCATGTAGGCCTCCCCCATGCTCGCGTTCGCCAGATTCGCCCCCTTGAGTTTCGCCTCCTC
Source organism: uncultured Clostridia bacterium (assembly GCA_964641945.1). GTDB lineage: Bacteria > Acidobacteriota > Blastocatellia > UBA7656 > JADIYM01 > JADIYM01. The sequence continues at coordinate 5,808 of CAZXLQ010000234.1, read as the reverse complement.
GAAGTTCACGCCTTCGAGATCCGTGCGACGGAGGTTCGCGCCCTCGAGGTTTGCCTTCGAAAGGTCGACGCCCGAAAGGTCGGCACGTTCGAGGCTTTCGCCCTTCTGGACTTTCTCCAGAACTTCTTCTCTAGTGAAATCTGCCATTGGAGTCGCTTACCTCCCCAGAAACTTTGGTCGCTACGTCTGGCGAATGCTTACAGCGGGATGTTCTCGGCGCCGCCTTCAACGAGGAAGGATGCGAGCCGGTCGATTCGGCGTTCAAACGGGAGCTTCTCGATCTCGTGGATCAGGTCGACCTCGCCAAGTTGCGCAAGGACGACATTGATCTGCAGCAGCGTATCCTGCCGCGCCTGCCGAAGCCGCTTCTTCTCTTCCGCGGCTTCTTCCGTCCAACCGTTCGACGCACGCTCGTAGCCCTCTTGCTGGGCCTTGAGGTCGCCGATGAGCGTCGCTAGCTTCGCCCGTTCGGCCGTGCGGTTCGCATCGGGCGCCACCGACTGGATCTCGGCGCGATAGCCCTGGAACTTCTCGACGATCTTCGCACCCAGCCAGTCGGGGATGCCCGCCGTTGCGGCGAGGTCCTCGGCCTTGGCCAGGAAAAACACTTCGAGCGTCGTCAGGCCGGCCGCATACAGCTTGTCGACCGTGACCTTTCGAACGTCGGACACCTGCATCAGCAGCGAGTGGATGATGATCGACTCGCGCTGGTCACGCTCGGCGTCGAGCGTGAAGGCCTGCGGCATCAGCTCGATGAGCGTGTCGTAGGTCGAAATCAATTCCTCGCGAATCTCGCCCGTGATCATGCGCCCTTCGCTGTTCGACGCGAGCTCGAGAATGGCGTCGAAGTCCTCGACGGCGCGATAGACGTCCTGCAGCTCCATCTTCTCGGCAGCGCGCTTGATCGACAGCACGGCTGGCTGGCAAATGTCGATCCACTCCTTGACCGTATCGCCCCTGTTGATCTCGATCATGAAGTTGCGGACTGCACGAACGTAGTTCGCGGCGATGTCGGCAAACAGATCGCGGATCGGCGCCTGGTCGACTACGACTCCGTGCGAGGACGCGTCACCGGCAGGAGCGGACTGACCGCCGCCGGTCGCACCGGCAATCGCGGCGTCGAAGTTAGAGTCGAAATCTCCGAGCAGGTCATCGAGATCGTCGAGGAAGCCCTCGCCGAGGTCACCGCCACCGAGCGGTGCCGTGGCCGGTGAGGGCGGCGGCGGAGCCGGAGGAGCCGAAGCCATCCCCTGCGGAGCCGACGGAGGCGACGGCGTGAAGGGACTCTGCAGCGGAACCGTCATCTGGTTGATGTTCGGATCGAAAGGCTGCGTCGTCGCGGCCGAGGGCGGAGCCGCCTTGGCGGTTGTTTCTGCAGAGGAACCAAGCGGAGCGGTCGAGGTTCCCGGCCTGGCGGACGAGAGGTCCGCGGGAACCGAGGTCTTGATGGTCGCGAAGTCCGGAGCGGGCTTTGGCGGCGTCTGAACTGGAGGAGGCGGTGGCGCCGGCTTGGGAGCTGGCGGCGCGGGTTTTGGGGTTTCGCGCTGAACAGGCTGCGCGGGTCGAGGCGGCTCAGGTTCTTCTTTCTTTTTCCGTCCGAAGAGTCGCGAGAGAAAGCTCATGGATTGTCCTCAAAAAGGCCATGGCCCGACGCCTGCAGCGGCCCCGTCCACTTGATCGGCAACCACTCACAACGCATACGGCCCGAAACCACGATTCTTGCCGGAGGCACAGTAACCTCCCTCTCACTTGTCGACAGAACGGTCAATAACGTTAGAACGGGTTCGTCCCGAACCTCTGGAGATGAGACTGGCCTGCCGAATTGTCAGTCGAAATCGGAGCTGTGAAACGCTGTAGTGGAGCGGATGGCAGAGTATACAGAAAGAGTTGGGGTGTCAATAGGTTGCGCGGGTTGGACGGCGTCCGGCCCGGATGCGAGTTCCGGCGCCGTTCATTTGATCGCATCACCCCTGTTCCCAATCACTTCGGGGCAGGCCCGGGACCGATTGCCGCCTCTGCCGCAAAGGCCCTGACGGCGTCTCGCCAGGGTCGCATCGAGGCCAGTCCGAGGGCCTCCGAACGAAGGCATCGCATGGCCGAGAAAGCGGGACGTGGTGCCGGAAGCCCCAATTCGGCAACGGTCACCGGGATCAGCTCGACGTCCGATCGTCCGGCGTCGTCGAGCGCGGCGCGCGCGACGTCAAACCACGTGGCAGGCTCGCCGCTGTTGCAGCAATGAAAGGTACCCGACGCGTTGAGCTCGACGAGCTCGAGAATTCGCCCGGCAAGATCAGGTGCGTAGGTCGGCAGGCTTCGCATGTCGACGATGCCCTTCAACCGGGTTGTCGCGGATGCGTACTCGAAGATCCTGCTCGCGAAGTTCTTGCCTCCGACGCCGAACAGCCACGAAGTGCGGGCGACGAGAGCATCCGGCTGCGCGGCGAGGACCGCGCGTTCGCCTTCGAGCTTGCTGCGTCCGTAAACGCTGATCGGATTCGGCGCGTCGTCGATCGTGTACGGCTCGCGCTTCGTGCCGTCGAAAACGAAGTCGGTACTGACGTGGACGAGCCTGGCGCCCGAACTTGTGCACGCTTCGGCGAGCATTCCGGGCCCAAGTGCATTCGCGCGCATCGCGGCATGCGGATCGCGCTCGCAACCGTCGACATCCGTCAGCGCTGCAGCGTTGACGACTGCCGTCGGTCGGTGCAGCTCGAGCATCCGGGCAATGGACTCGGCGTCGGTCACGTCGAGCTCGGAGCGGCCAACCGCGACGATCGGGCGGTCTGGCGCCGAGAGCGCGGCGAGAGTGCGTCCGAGAAGGCCGCCGCCACCGGTGACGAGTATCGGGAGGTTCGACATTGCGAGAGACATACCACGAGAGGCTCAGCCGAAAAAAACATGAACCGGTCCGGGGACCGTATCGTAGAGTCCGCTGTTCACGTTCTTTCTGAATTTGCACTGGAGCCGAAATCCCGCTTGGGCGGGGTGCGGGGGAACCAACTTTTGGGGTGAATTTCGCGGAGGGCCGCGGATAGAGCATCTTCCAGCTCGAACCCGTCAGCTAACCTCGTAGGCTGGTGGAAGAGCCGTCTGTCAATGGGCGACTCCTGGACTTCCTGTGTCCCGGGGCCGCCGCATGAGAGTCTCCGGCTCTCGCGCGGCGGCCCTTTTCGTTTGTCGGCCGCCTCGTGAACCTGCGCCGCGCCATGCTTTCTCCTCCTGGGCGCGGCGCCTTTGTCTGCCTACTCCCGCTCCCCGCCTGTTGGAGTGACCGTCATGTCCACACAGGCCTTGGTCCACGTGACCGTCCTCGACGCATCCGTCGAGACGGCAAACGGTACGCGAACCGGCAATTGCCGTCTTCGTGTGCGAGCCGCCCGAGCCCTGCCCCGCGCCGTCCATCGGGGCACGGTCCGCCTCGCCGGCCTCGAGCAGACCTTGCGGGGCACTTTTCCGTGCCGGCTGCTTCGCCATTACGTCGTTGAACGCATCGGCGACGAGCCGGACGGCGCGGTTTATGCCGTGACGATCGATCTGAGCGACGAGGGACACGCCCCCGCGGCGCGTTATGCCCCGCCGGGAGCCTGTCTCGAGTCTCCGACCGAACCGATCGAGGTTGTCTGCAAGCGAATTGCCGGCGTCTTCGGCCGCGTCTGCGAGGAGTTTCGTCCATCTACGGTCGTCGTCGATTTCGACGAGACCGCGTAATCGGCGCGCCACCGCGCGCCACCGGGAAAGCCAATCGGCTTTCGGAGGAAGTCAATGAACGTCGTTGTTCAGTCGACCCTGTTCGGTATCGCCATTCTCGTGTTCTCCGTCGTCGTCGGATGGATCGTTTCGTCGCTCTATCTGATCCGTGAATCCGAGGTCGGTCTCGTCGAAAAGAAGGTACTCGGCGGTTCCCTTCCGGCCGGCCGCGTCGTCGCGGCCAATGGCGAGCAGGGACTGCAGGCCCGCACGCTCGCTCCCGGACTGCACTTCATGCCGAAGCCGTTCTTCAAGGTATGGCGAATTCCGCTCACGAGGGTGCCCCAGGGGTTCATCGCCCTGATCACGGCGATCGACGGCGCACCACTGCAGATCGGCCAGTTGCTTGCGCGGACCGTCGACGGTCACCACAACTTCCAGGACGGCGTTGCCTTCCTGAGCCGCGGCGGTCAGAAGGGCGCGCAGGTCGGCATCCTGACGCCGGGCCAGTACCGGATCAACACTCGGCTCTTCGAGGTCGACATCGCCGCGGCAATCGAGGTCCCCGAAGGACGCATCGCCACGGTTACGGCGATCGACGGTGCGCCGCTGCCGATGGGCCAGCTTCTCGGCCGGGCGACGGCCGGCCACAACAGTTTTCAGGATGCCGAAGCGTTTCTCGCCGGCGGCGGCCAGAAGGGACCGCAGGTCGAGATCCTGACCCCCGGCATGTACTACATCAATCCGCGGATGTTCGGCGTGAAGCTGGGCAACGCCGTGAAGGTCCGTACGGGCGAGATCGGTATCGTCGAAGCATTCGACGGCACCGAGCTGCGCACCGAACAGATCCTCGGCGACTCGCTCCGCGGCCACGACGACTTTCAGTCCGCCCAGGCATTCCTCGACGCGGGCGGCCAGCGCGGTCCGCAACTCGACATCCTCAAGCCGGGGATGTACTACATCAATCCGCTGCTCTTCGACGTGACCGTCCAGGACGCGACCGTGATCAACATCGGAGAGGTCGGCGTCATCCGCTCGAACGTCGGCATCCTGCCTCCGGTCGGTGAGGACGGCCGCACTCCGGATCTCGTCGACGAGGGTTACCGCGGCGTGCTCAAGACCGTGCTCGAGCCGAACACGTATTACCTGAATCCGATCGCATACGTCGTGTTCCCCATCTCGACGCTCAACATCACGATCGACTGGAGCACCGAGAATCGGGATACCCCGCGTGACTCTGTCACGGTGAAGAGCCGCGACGGATTCTCGTTCCCGGTCGACGTGAAGGTCGTCATCCGGGTGCTCAAGGAGCACGCGCCGCTCGTGGTCTCTAAGATCGGCTCGATCCAGAATGCCGTCGACCGAGTGATCCATCCGGCGATCGGTGCGACGTTCCGCAACAACGCCGAGCGTTGTGACGCGCTCGATTTCCTGAACAACCGCTCGGTGCAGCAGGCGAACGCGAGGGACGTCACGACGATCATGCTGCGCGAATACGGCATCGAGACGGTCGACGTGCTCGTGGGCAACGTCGGCATTCCGGAGGAACTGCTAAAGACGCAGACCGACCGCTTCCTCGCCAAGGAGCGCGAAAAGACCTATCGGGAGCAGAAGACGGCGGAGGACACGCGTCGCGAGCTCGAGAGCGCGACGGCACTTGCCAACCAGCAGAAGAACATCGTCGCGGCGCATGCCTCGGTCGAAATCTCGAAGTCGTCAGCGGCTGCGATGGTCGCGGCCGCCGAAGGTGAAGCGCGGCAGATCGAGCTTCGCGCCGACGCGAACAGCGCGGCTTACCAGAAGCTCATCGCCGAGATCGGCCGCGAGGGCCTGATCGGGATCGAGATGCTCAAGCTCGTGCGCGATGGACAGATAAAGATCACGCCCGAGGTGTATGTCTCAGGCGACAGTGCGGGGCCAATGACGGCCCTGGCGGCAACGATGCTCGGCGGTCGGCGCCACGAGACCTCGATCCGAACGAGCGATGCGCCGCAGGCCGCGTAAGAGAGCTTCGCACACAGGGACGCGGAGGCACGGAGATTCCTGGACTCCGTGCCTCCGACCGCGGAGCGATCAATTCCCCGACCGCGGAGCGGTCGATGTAATAGCCGTGGGTCGCGC
>CAZXLQ010000233.1:6217-8600 GCA_964641945.1 uncultured Clostridia bacterium | reverse complement strand
TGCGGGCGTTGTCGCAGCCGTGGGATGACGCGGGCGATTGACGCCGCAAAGCGGTACACTGCGTCGGTCCGAATCTCAGGCACAAGCGAGGACCCATGCGTATCGAACAAGTATGGCTGGAAGCTGAAGACTGGGAACCCGGACAGTGGATCCCGGCCGACTGCAACTCCGACGTCGGCGTGACGCTGTCGGATGGCACGACCTGGATCGCGACGTTCTTCACGTACAAGAACATCGAGACGCTGCGGCAGGCGAACGCCGAGTCGGGCGATTGCCTGGGGGGCGCGTACTTCTGGGCGACCGACATCGTGCTCATCGACGAGATTACCCGCGAGCGCGTAACCGAAGTCATCGATCACCTCATCGCCGAAGGCGAGTTCGAACTCATCTTCGCCCGTGAGGATGACGAGGATGAAGAAGATGCGTAGACGAGCAAGGGCGTGCGCCACGCTTCTCGTTTCGGTCGTGATCGGATTGGATTCGGTCAGCGCGCAGTCCGGCGCGCCCCAGGATCAAACACCACTGAAAGGACAGACCATGATCCATCACGCGCGCGGCGCGTTCGACGTGAAGCTCACGCCGCTCGAGAGCAGCGCCGGCAAGGACCTCGGACGGATGTCCATCGACAAGACATTTCACGGTGAGCTCGATGCGACGAGCAAGGGAGAAATGCTCGCCGCGATGACGGCGGTGCATGGATCCGCCGGCTACGTCGCCATCGAGAAAGTCACCGGGAAGCTCGCCGGCCGCGATGGCACGTTCGTCCTGCAGCACCTCGGCACGATGACGCGCGGTGAAGGCAAACTGACGGTTGCGGTTGTCCCGGATTCCGGCACCGGACAACTCGTCGGGCTCTCGGGAACCATGTCGATCGAGATAATTCACGGGAAACACCTGTACCACTTCGAATATTCGCTGCCGGCGGAGCCGTGACGACCGCCGTCGGTTTCGTCGTCGCCGCGGTGATGGCCGCACTCGCGGGCCTTCACGTCGTCTGGGCGTTGGGAGGCGTTACCGGAAACTCGGCCGTCATCCCGAGTCGCAACGGCGTGCCAGTCATGCGGCCGGGCCGCGTCTCGACCATCGCGGTCGCGGTGGGACTTGCGATCGCGGCATTCGTTGCGTTGGCTGCGGCTGCGGTCGTTCCCTGGCCGATGCCGTCCATTCCGGCGTCGATCGGATGTTTCGTGCTGGCAGCGCTGTTTGCGGCTCGGGCGATCGGCGAGTTCCGCTTCGTCGGATTCTTCAAGCGCGAGCGCGGAACCGAGTTCGCCTGGTGGGACACGCGGGTCTACTCGCCGCTTTGTTTCGCGATCAGTGCGGGCTACGCGATTCTGTGGAGTTTCGCGCGGTGACCTTTGCCGCGTGAGTCTCCGTGGCGTTGACGGCCGCGCGGCGCTTTGGTACACGAGCTTCGCCCTGGTCCATCCTGCTCGCTCACGGAGATTTCGATGCGACGTACGCTTCCCGTCCTCGTCCTGCTTGCAGCATCCGCCTGCAGCACGGAACCGCAGCCGGCTAACACCAACACGACCGCGACCGCCGCGAAGAACGTGCCGGCGGTTGCGCCGGTCGATCCGAATGCTCCCGAGCCGTTCACGGCGTCGGCACTCGTCGAGACGCATGCAGCCGATCCGGCGGCGTTCAAGCAGAAGTACCTCGGCCGGGACCTCGAGTTGAGCGGAACGGTTGACTCGATCGTGACGGATGCGAAGGACGCCGAACACGTTCGCGGGCTGCGGCTCGCCGCCGCGACGAAAACGGATCCGAAGGGCACGTTGCTCTGCAGCTTCCCCGAGCAGAAGAAGGTCAGGAAGGGCGATCTGAAGGTCACGGTTGGCGGTCCCGTGAAGTTCAAGGCCTCGCTCATCGGCAATGCCGCCGGGCTAGAGCTCCGGATCACGACGCTGTACTGACGGGGTGCGGGTTGGAGAGTAGCCGTGCGTCCTGCCTGGCATCTAAGGGCGCGTCTGGTCCCCGTTCCTTCCCGTTTTTCGAGCCGCGAGCGGTAGCGAGCGTCCCACGGACGGTCGAACGATTCCGATCACTTCCATCCTTCCGCAAAGAAGAGTCTGCGGTGTCAGGCGCGGTAGCGCATGGGTCGATCGCGACTACATGCGACCGCACTGCGACGGGCATCCGGAAGTCCGACCCGCTCGCTACCGCTCGCGGTACTGATCCTGCCACGACAGGTTGTGGAGTTGACTGACGCGACTCGCTCGCAGTACTGATCCGGCGATTTGATCCGCCAGATCCGTCGAACTGCGAGCCTCGCGCGTCAATACCGCATGGGTGGATCGCGAGTACGTGCGACCGCACTGCGACGGACATCCGGAAGTCCGACCCGCTCGCTACCGCTCGCGGTACTGATCCTGCCACGACA
>CAZXLQ010000233.1:520-6117 GCA_964641945.1 uncultured Clostridia bacterium | reverse complement strand
CATCCGGAAGTCCGACCCGCTCGCTACCGCTCGCGGTACTGATCCTGCCACGACAGGTTGTGGAGTTGACTGACGCGACTCGCTCGCAGTACTGATCCGGCGATTTGATCCGCCAGATCCGTCGAACTGCGAGCCTCGCGCGTCAGTACCAGGCGCCGTCCGTGGGACGCTCGCTACCGCTCGCGGCTCGAAAAACGGGGACCGAATATTCTCCGGTTGACTTCTGTGGTGTCGCCACCGAATGATGCCGCACATGTCCGATCCGGTGACGAAACACGATCTCATCGCGGCCTTTGAAAGTCTCGCTCGAACCGGCGCCGAGTTCTGGAGCGGTTTTCCACCCGACGTCTTCGTCGCTCCGATCGGCGAGGCGTGGTCGCCTGCCGACAACGTGCGCCATCTCATCAAGTCAACCAAGCCTGTCGGCGACGCGCTCAAGTTGCCGCGCATCGTGCCGAAGCTGCTCTTCGGCCGTCCTTCCGGGCTTTCGCGATCGTTCGCCGAGATCCGCGGGATCTATCGCGAAGCGCTTGCCGCCGGCGCAACCGCAGGACGCTTTGCGCCGTCCGAGCAGCCGGCGTTCAACGATGCCGCCGCCTTTCAGGCGGATGTCGTCGCGCGGTGGTCCGAGGTCGTCAGGAAACTCGCGCTGACCGTCGGCGGGCTGTCCGAAGCAGCGCTCGACGGGAGCCGTCTGCCGCACCCGGTGATTGGCAAGCTGACCGTTCGCGAGATGCTCTTCTTCACGCTTTACCACCACGAGCATCACGCCGCCACGGTGACGCGTCGGCTCTCTGACGCCGCGGTTGCCGATGCGGGTGGATGACAGTAGGGTCTACCTGCCCAACGCGTCACGAGCCCGGTGACTCGCTCGCTGCGGGGATCTCCACGTGAAACGACAATCCACGATCGTCGTTGTGCGTCGCCCAGATCCGACCGTGATGCGCCTGTACGATCGACCGGCTGATCGCGAGTCCCATTCCCAGGCCGTTTGGTTTGGTGCTGCCGAATCGCTCGAACATCCACTCGAGATCCACGGCCTCCGACCCGCAACCCGTGTCGCGAATGACCACCGCGACAGCTCCGTCGGTGGCGTGCAGCGTCTCGATGCGGATCTGACGGTCACCGCCCGGCTCTTTCACAATTGCATCTTCGGCGTTCACGAGAAGGTTGAGGATCACCTGCCGCAACTGAACGGGATCCCCAACGACCCGTGGCAGTCTCTCCGCAGGCTGGAATTCCACGTGGATGTCCTTTCCGCTCAGGTCCGACCGCAACAATCGAACCATGTCCTCGACTATTCCGTTCAGGTCGACAAATTTCTGCTCCGAGGGTTGCTTTCGGAACAGGAGGCGAAGGCGTTCGATCGTCTCGGCTGCGCGCTTCACGTCGTCGACGATGTCGCCTAGCGCCTCATCGAGCTCCCCGGGCTGCATCATTCCCTTTGTCGCGAGCCGGCGAACGGCGTGCGCATTCGTCTGAATCGCCACGAGCGGCTGTCCAATCTCATGCGTGATCGAGGCCGCCAGCTCGCCCAGGGTGGTCAAGCGAAGCGCGTGGGCGAGCTCGTCACGCTGACGCCGCGCTTCGTTTTCGGCCTGCCGGGCGGACGCGTCCGCGCGCCGGCGCTGCGAGAGGCTGACGAAAAGACCGACGATCAGCGCGCTCTGCAGTATTGCTATCGTGACCCCGGTCACGATGTAGCCCTTGTACATGTCCCACATCGAGAGGGTGCGATGACGGATCTCACTTCCCGCCGGCAGACGGGCTTCGTCGAGATTCCACCGTCGCAGTTGCCTCCAGTCGAAGACGTCCGCATAAGCGGCCATCTCGATCACCGGGAGGTTCGGCATCGTTTCGCCGTGCAGTATTCGGACGCCGAGATTCGCTGCCTGGCGCCCGTGCATGTCGACGCTGTAGACGTGACCGCCGACGACACCGAGGTCGAGGTACTGATCGACGGCGACGTAGACCGGTGCGTTGGCTACGCCGGCGATCCCGGCGAGCGCGTCGTGCGGGACGAACGCGCTGCCGGAGCCGTCCGAGAAAATCGTCAAATAGAGGATTGCGCTTTTCTCCGGCAGGGTTGCAACGGTGGTGAGCAATTCCGGCATCGGCAGGTCGGTCAAATAAGTGATGCGCATGCGATCCTCGTACGCGGCGAGATCGCGACGCGCGATCTCCTGGAGCTGCCGGTCGAACTGTGCGGTTCCGCCGACGACGAAAAGGTTCTGCGTCTCCGGCTGCAGGCGTAAGGCGATGTCGATCGTCGGGGCGTAGTTGCGCTTGATAGCGACGCCGGTCACTGTCGGCGGCAGTGGCTGTCTATCCAGGTAGGTAGAGTCGACGCCGCAGAAGACAATGGGGACGTCCGGGAACAGCGACTGGCGATTTTTCAGCAGGAAATCGAGGGACGGCTGCATGACCGCGACGATCAGATCCGGACGCTTGTTCGCATACTTTCGGGCGTAGTGATCGCGCAGCAGGACGTCGTAGCCGGGATCCTTGAACTGCGAGAGGTTGAGCGACTCGGACCAGAACTCGACGTCACTGGCGAGGTCTGCCTTGAACGTTTCGCGGAGGCTGCGATTGATGACGGCGAGTCCCGGGAGATCGGGGCTCTCGTCGAAAACGAACAGGATGGTCCTGCGCTGGGCGGCAGCCGCCGGGACGGAGAGCACCAGCACCGCGAGCGACACCAGGACCGCTCGAAGGTTCACGTGTGTATTCGTGTTTTCGGTTGTGGCGGTGTCATAGTGAGGCAGTCAGACCTACCGGCGCCCGGAAGTACTCCACGTCGTTGAGCAACCGACGCGAGTATGGGACGTCGGATTTCCCGAGTCAATTTCGAAGATGTTCCAGGTACTGATGACACCCGGCTTCGGACCGAGAATCCGGAGCGGCGCCTCACTCCGCACTCGAAGGCACTTAGCGCATTGCACCACGGCGCTTGCCTGCATGCTGGCCGAGCGGGTAAGAGAGTCGGCCATGAAGTCTCTCGTCGCCGCGTTTCTTGTCGGTGGACTGCTCGCGCTTGCTGGCTGCAATCGAGCTGCCACACCCGCGCCCGGTCCGACCATCGTGTACGTCGTCCGCCACGCCGAGAAGGCGACTGACCCCAAGGACCCGCCTCTTTCGCCGGCCGGCGTCGTGCGTGCCGACGCACTGGCCCGCGTGCTCGAAGGTGCTGAAATCTCCGCGATCTACAGTTCCGAGACCAACCGGACCGAAAGCACCGTGCGGCCACTCTCCCAGAAGATCGGCATCCCTATCTCGCACGGTACGGCCCCAATGGATGACGCGGCGGCGTATGCGCGCCAACTCGCCGCCGAGGTGCTCGCAAGACACCGCGGCCAGAACGTTCTCATCGTGAACCACTCGAACACTGTTCCGGTGATCGTCGAGACGCTTTCGGGCCAGGCCGTCGAACCGATGAACGACTACGAATACGCAACGCTGTTCATCGTGACCATTCCGCCCGATGGCCCGCCATCGGTCGTGCGCGCCCAGTACGGTCAGCCGGACGGAGTAGCGCCGGCCGCGCCGCAGGCCGCGGCGGTGCGCGTGCCCGCGAGCGCGCGCGGCACGGATGCGGGGGTCTCGATATGACCGAGTGCTTCACCGAGCTTCGTGAGGCCGTCGACGAAGCCGCGCCGCGGTTGCTCGCCATAGGCGCAGCGGCCAGCGCCGTACGACCGCGCGAGGACGCGTGGTCCGCGCGCGAGATCATCGGCCACCTCATTGATTCGGCGGCCAACAATCATCCGCGCTTCGTTAGAGGACAGCTCGAGGAACATCTCGACTTCGCCGGATACGCGCAGGAAGAATGGGTAGCCGTCCAGCAATACCAGTCGCTCGACTGGAAGGAACTGGTCGGCTTGTGGCGCCTCTACAACCTCCACCTCGCCAACGTGATGGAAGCGGCGCCGGCGGAGGTGCGGCTTCGACCCGTAACGCGTCACAGCCTCCACCGCATAGCGTGGAAGCCCGTGCCGTCGTCCGAACCGGCGACGCTCGACTACCTGATGCGCGACTACGTCGGGCACCTGCGACATCACCTCGCGCAGATTTTCGGATTGCAGGAGACAACCGCGACGGCGCCAGGTGTCTCGAGCTGCCGCATCACGGCCGCAGACGCGCTGGGTCGCCTGCCCGGGCCGGCCGGAGAGCGCTTTGCGAAGGTGTTCGGTCACGGCAACCTCGACATCGAAATCTACGCCCCGCGCGTACACGATCTGCAGACGCCGCACACGCGCGACGAGGCGTACATCGTTGTGGCCGGCAGCGGCACATTCGTTCACGGCGAAACTCGCGAACCGTTCGGCCCCGGCGACTACCTGTTCGTCGCGGCCGGTGTCGAGCACCGATTCGAGAACTTCACGGACGACCTTGTCGTGTGGGTCGTTTTCTACGGGCCAGAGGGCGGGGAACGACAGGCGGCTACGGCAGGAGATTGAAGTCAGCGGGAACTGGCGGCGGATCGTTGCGTCGACACGGTCATCACGATGGCTGGAGGTCTCGGATGAATCAAAGTCATCTCTCGCAGCGAGGCGCGGCGGTGCTCGTGGCCGTGCTGGCAATCGCTCTGGTGGCGATTCCCATACACGCCCAGTCCGGGCGAGCCACGATAAGGGGCTACATCGAGTTCGACGGAGTCGGTCGAAACAACGTGAAAGCGCAAGGCGTCGTCGCGCGCGTCGCGATGATCCGGATGCAGGATGGCCTGGAGGTGCCCCCTGCCATTACGGACACGGACGACATCGGGGCATATATGATCGAGAACCTCCCGGCCGGCGACTACGTCCTTCGCATCAGCTCGCCGGGGTTCCGGACTTACGAAATCGGGCTCTATCTGCCGTCTGACTTCGAGTGCAAGATCGCGACGCACTTGAAGAAGGAATGAGGCTCGGATCCCTTCCCCGCATCGCCGTGAAAACGAAGCCGACCGATCGACCGACATCCCGGTCTCCTTATGGAGAGCCGAACGCGCCGCTCGAGCCGCGGGGCGTTCACGTGCCCGATGACGTAACGTCGGCGCTACGCAGCGCACGCTGGCGCGTGCTGCTCCCGTTCGTGGCCAACATGGTCGCATTCGTGGCCGGAATCCTCGTGCTCATTCCGATTGGCGGACCGTGGCTGTTCATCGGATTTCAGCTTGGCGTGCTCTTCGGCGTGAAGAAGTGGGCCGAATCGATCTGGAAATGTCCACGGTGCGAGAGGCCGCTCGGCAAGTCACTGACGCCGCCCTGTTGCCCGCATTGCGGCCAGCCGTTCCGATCCGGTGTCTGACGAGACGAAGAAAGGACGAGACACACTCGTGACCGTAGAGATTCGACCGGCAACGCCAGACGACGTTCCCGCCATCGCGTGGCTGATAGACGAATCGGTGCGACGGCTGAGCGAGGGTTACTACTCGGCGGAGGAAATCGAGCGAGCTCTCGTGCGGGTCTTCGGCGTCGACAGCCAGCTCATATCCGACGGCACCTACTTCGTCGCCGAGGAGGACGGCGAGATCGTCGGATGCGGCGGGTGGGGCCGGCGCGCGACCCTGTACGGTGGCGACCAGGCCGAGCGAAACGACGCTGAGCTTGATCCGG
>CAZXLQ010000233.1:0-510 GCA_964641945.1 uncultured Clostridia bacterium | reverse complement strand
GCGACGGCCGCGGCGCCGCGACGGGCGTGCTCGGTGGCGCCGGCCCCCGCGCGCCGAGGCAGCGCCCGGCGGCGGCTCGATGTGTGCGAGTCGGCGGCCCGGGCGCACGGGTTCCGGCGGGCGGAGCTTGCGGCGACGCTGCCGGGAGTGCCCCTCTATGCGGCAATGGGATACGCCGGCGACGAGGAGGTCGCGTCGGATCTCGGGGATGGGTACGAGCTCCGGTGCGTGCGGATGGAGAAATCGCTCGACTAGTCCACCGATTCACAGGGATGGCACCGCTAGAATTCGACGCAGTGGATCGCTGAAGGCTTGATACCTGCGAAATGTCGCAACGATCGATTTCGCGACCAGCCTGAAGGATTCCGGACCATCGCGACGGCGCTCATCGACCGCGTTGCGGTCGACCGGAGTCTGGCCTACTGAGTCGACCGCGGAGCGGTCGAAGGATATAGCCGTGAGTCGCGAGGGCGAGTGCAACGAGCACACGCGACCCGCGGTACCGCCGCC
>CAZXLQ010000232.1:0-8701 GCA_964641945.1 uncultured Clostridia bacterium | reverse complement strand
ACCCCACGCCGCTCACGACACGGGGCTAGCCGGTTACCAGACGCTTCGTGCTCCATCACCGTTTTTTGAGCCGCGAGCGGTAGCGAGCGTCCCACGGACAGAGTCTCAAACCGCAGACTCGTCGTCGCGGGAGAGGAACACCGATTGCAAGAAGTTCTGCGATGGATTTTCGGTTGAACTCTGGACGAATCGGATGGTTGCAGGAGGCAGTCCTCCACGACCGCTGGAAAGGAGGCTCGCCGTGACGAACTCGACGTTGGAACGCTCGACTGCACTTGTCCGGGAAGTACCCATTCCAATCGATGGCCGCCTGCTCGCGGGCGACCTGAACGTGCCTGCGGCGGCGAAGGGGATCGTCCTCTTCGCTCATGGGAGCGGGAGCAGCAGGCGCAGCACGCGAAACCGGTTCGTCGCCGAGCGGATGCGCGACGCCGGCCTCGGGACGCTCCTGTTCGACCTGCTCACACCGGCGGAGGAGCTGATCGACCTGCGTACGCGGCACCTGCGATTCGACATTCGCCTGCTCGCGTCGCGCCTCGTCGCGGCAACGCGAGCCGTCTCGGAATGGCCCGAGACATCTTCCCTGCGCGTCGGCTATTTTGGATCGAGCACCGGCGCAGCAGCGGCGCTCGTCGCCGCCGCCGAGCTCCACGACGAGATCGGCGCAATCGTCTCGCGCGGCGGACGGCCCGACCTCGCTGGAAGCGCGCTGCCACGCGTCACGGCACCCACGCTGCTGATCGTCGGCGGTTGGGACGTGCCGGTCATCGGACTCAACGAGGATGCCTTTGAACTGATGCGTTGCGAGCGCGAGCTCGCCATCGTTCCGCGCGCCACGCATCTCTTCGAAGAGCCGGGAAAGCTGGACGAGGTCGCGGAGCTTGCTGCTGCCTGGTTTGTAAGGCAACTGACGGGCAGACCCGTTGGGCAGCAGGCCGGGGAGCTGTCGCAGGTCTGATTTCCACCCGAGCGGCCCTGCCGCCTCGAACTTCACAGCCCCTCGAAGTACTCCGCTACGCGGTGCCGGCCTACCGCTGCGAGCGCCAGCATCAGCCGGATGCGGGCCTTCTGGCCCGGAAGCGAGCCAGCGAACTGGCACCCCAGCTCACGAAGCTCGTAACCGCCGCCCGGGTAGCCATACGTATCGAGCACCCTCCCGCGCAGGCAACGGGAGGCAATCACCACCGGCAGTCCGGCCGACAGGACCTCACGAATGGCAGGGATGGTCTCCGGCGGCACGTTTCCACGGCCAAGCGCTTCGATGACGAGCCCCGCGGCGCCTGTTGACGCTGCCGCGCGGATCATCCTTCCATCCATTCCAGCCGCCATTTTCACCAGGGCGACATCGGGCAATGTACCCGATGCCTCGATGTGTGCTCGGTGCGTCGGCCTGCGCGTGATCATGACGCGGTCCTTGTCGACGATGCCGACCGGTCCGAAATCGGGACTCTGAAACGTGTCGACAGACTCGGTATGCGTCTTGGTCGCCTCCGACGCGGCCAGAATCACCTCGTTCATCACGATCAGGACGCCCAGGTCCCGCGTCGACGGATTCGTAATCGCTCGAACGGCCGCGATCAGGTTCGGCGGGCCATCCCATCCGAGCTCCGACGCGTTGCGCATCGCCCCTACAAAGGCGACAGGCTTCGGCGACGAATGGACGAGATCGAGGAAATACGCAGTTTCTTCGAGGGTGTCAGTGCCGTGCGTGATGACGGCTCCGGAGGTCGCGTCATCGTCGAGCAGTTCCCTGACCATGGCCGCCAGCTCGCTCATGAGCGGCGGCGTCATGTGCGGTCCGGGCAGCTTTGCGAAGTTGTTGATGCCAAAGCTCGCGAACTTGTCCAGTCCCGGCGCGCTCGCGAGAATCTGCTCGCCAGATCGGACCGGAACCGCGGCGCCGACGACCTGGTCGACCTCCATCGAGATCGTGCCGCCCGTAAAGATGAGTTGGACGTGTGGAAGCATTGCCGTTCAGCCGACCATTGCCTTCGCAGCCGCGAGCGCCGCGTCGATGCCGGCCGCATTCGGCCCGCCGCCCTGAGCGAAGTCGGGTTTGCCGCCCCCGCGCCCGTTCACCGCCTCGCAAGCCGCCCGAAGCAGGTTTCCGCAATCGACCGTTGCGAGCGATTCCCCGTCACTACGGGCAAAAACGAGCCGCGCCACGCCGCCTTCATCGGATGCGAGCAACACAACCGCCGGCCCTTCGGCGACGACCTTGTGGGCCAGCAGCCGGAGCTCGTCGGCCGACCGGCCGTCGAATCGAACGACCACGAGTCTGAAGCCCTCACAGGATTCGGCACCCTCGTACAATCGACGACCCTCGACCTCCGACGCAATTTCAGACAGTTCGCGAACACGCCGCTTGAGCGCCTTGTTCTCTTCGACGAGCCGCCCGACGAGCGGCGGCGCATCGTCCCGACCCGTGCTGAATACCCGCGCGGTCTCGAGCGCCGTCCGGTGTGCCCGTCGGTAATCCGCGAGCGCGCGTCCTCCGCAGACGAACGTCACGCGCGCCATCTTCTTCGCGCGTTCGACGCTCGTGACGGCGATCAGGCCTACTTCGCCCGTGCGTCGAGCGTGGGTTCCGCCGCACGGCGACCAGTCGAACCCGTCGATCTCGATGATGCGCAGAGTGCCTTCGCGCCCGCTCTGTTTCCGCAGTGGGAGGCGCGCGGCGCCCTCCCGATCCACGGTGTGGATGCGCAGTGGCAGGTCCGAGAAGACGACGGAGTTCGCGAGAGACTCGACTTCCGTTATCCGGGCATCGGTCGGGTCTTCGAGCTCGACGTCGATCTCCGACGACTCGACGCCCATCCGGAAGCCACGCGTTTCGGCGTCGAACAGGTGCTCGAACGCCGCCGAAAGGATGTGCTGGCCAGTGTGCTGCTGCATGTGGTCGCGGCGCCGGTCCGCATCCACCTCGCAGGCGACCTCGTCACCGACGGCAACATCCGGGCTTGCGAGGACGTGCAGTATGCGGCCTTCCTCTTCCTCGACGACGTCCACAACCTCGGCGCGACCGAGGCGGCCCGTGTCGTTAGGCTGCCCGCCGCCGGTCGGATAGAACGCTGTCCGGTCGAGCAGGACGGCCGGCTGGCCGTCGTGTTCGACGACCTGTGTCACTCGCGCATTGAATGCGAGCGCGTGATCGGGATCGAAGTAGAGTCGTTCGGTCATCGTCGGCTGCATGGTCGGCGACATGTACCACGTGGCGACCGAAGCGGGCGACCGTTCAGAGGCGCCGGGCAGTCACGCGGCGTCCGTTCCACTGCACGACTATCCGGTTGACTTCATCGACGAGGAGGTTCGGCGATCGCGCCGGCAGTTCGACCGACCGGTCGGTTTCGCCCGTCGTCAGGTTCACGCCCGCGAGCGCGGGGTTCGCACCGGGCAGCTTCGTCACGAAGTACTGATGATTGCCGGTCAGGTGAGCGAAACGCGTCGTCCCGAGAAGTCCCGACCCCGCGTTCCAGATCGCACGTCCGCCGCGTTTGCCGGCGGCCGCGATTGCGCGATCCGCGATCGGTTGTGCGTCGAAGAGCCTTCGGCTCGGCAGCCCGGTGATTCGAAGCACCGGCGATGGAACCGCCGGGGTGAGCCCGCGAACGTGGGCCGTCGCGTACGACGCCACCGTAAGCACTGCGCCGGTCGTCATGAGCAGCCCCGCCGCGAATCGTCTCCACCCCGATGGGCCCGCGGGCTTGTGGCGGACGATCCACACCCGTTTGCCAGTCGACGGATCGAACGCGGCGGTTTCCTCGTCACTGATGAGCACGACCTGGCCGAGCTCATTGAGCGTCGCCGACACCGTACGCCGCTCGAGCTGATGCCGCTCGGCAATCACCCGCTTGCCTGTAGTCCGATCGAGCCCGACGAGCCGCTCCTCATCGCCGAGCCAGACACGGTCTCCCGCAACGACCAGATTCGTCACCGAGTCATTGCCATCGCCGTAGCGCCAGAGCTGTTTTCCCGAGACGCGGTCGAGCGCGACGGCGCCATAGTCGCCGCGCCACTGCCATTCGCCGTTCTCGACGTTGTAGAAACGGCCGCCGAGCCGGCCATAAACCACGCGATCGTCCACAGCGAGTTCAGGCACGACCCCGAAGTCGTCAGAGCGCCAGATCGCGGCCCCGGTTGCGCGATCTATCGCGCGTATCCGTCCTTCTCCCGATGTGAATATGGTGTCCCTGTCGATGACGGGATCGGCGTCCGACAGCGCCAGATCACCCTCGCGAACGCCGTACTCCTGCCGCCATCGGCGTTCGCCGGTCCTTGCGTCGTAGCACGTCAGTCCCCGGTAGGTCACGAATACGTCCGCGCCGTCGACTGCGGGCGGTCGATACCGGCCCAGGTCGAAGGACTGATCGCCGTCTTCGTCCTTCGCCTTCTGGTCGTCCCGGGCTATCGCACCCTCGAGCGACGGCGAAAGCAGGACGTCCGAGTCGAAGTCGCGGCTCCATACGATTTTCCCGGTGGCGATGTCGATGGCGTTGAGCTTTGGCTTGCGCCTGAAGCCGCCGCCGATGCCCTTTCCGGGTAACACGCCGCCCAGGAATCCCTGATCGTCACCGTGAGCCTTCGCTACCGTGACGAGCAGCAGGAACGAGGACGACGGGTCGGTGACCGCGTGCATGCCCTTGCCCTTGAGCGTCTTCGATTCCCAGCGGCGCGCCCCGGACCGAAGATCGATGGCCACGACGCGCGACTCCTTGTCGCCAAAGTCGCCGCCGCCATCGCGATTGACGAGCAGCAGTCCTGCACCGGGAACGGCGAGCAGGTCGTCGGAATGGACGGTCCACCCATCTTCACGCCATATCGACCGGCCAGTCGACGAATCGAGCACGCGGACTCCCTTGGCGCCGGCGACGGCCAGCGTGTCGCCGTCGAGGAGGAGCGAGAACCGGACGTCCGAGGGGAACTCGGCGCTCCAGGCGTTGTCGGCGGCGGCTGGCTTGGCCTGCGCGGGCGCCCCACTGGATGCGGCCAGGAGCGCGAGGACGAGCGCGAGGACGCAAGGCACGCGCACCCGCGAGACAATTGCGTGTCCGAACATGAATCACAGTATAGCCGGGCGGTGTCGGGATGTGGCGCGCATTGGGAGTCCGCCCGCCGGCCTGCTCGCTACCGCTCGCGGTTCTGTGTGCTCGGCGCCGTCGACTCGGTGGGGCACGCAGATCGGCCGCCGTGGCATCAGTACCGGGCGCGGTAGCGCTCGGGTCGCCTTGGCCGACGATGCATCCGAGGCTGGGCGCACATGGGAATCGCCTCCACGCATACAATAGTCCGCATGGTCCTTCTCGTCTTCGTGGACGGCGTCGGCATCGGTCGCCGCGGTCCGCAGAATCCGCTCGACGGTGTCGAGTCACCCTTCTTCTCAGTGTTCGAGAATGAGGTGTTTCGGCCTGCGCTTCGTGGAGCGACGGCAGTGACCGACACACTCCTCGGAGTCGAAGGTCTGCCGCAGAGCGCAACAGGCCAGGCGACTATCATCACCGGCCTCAACGCCGCGGCGCACCTGGGGCGTCACCTCAGCGCCTTCCCCGGCGGCAGCCTCAGGCCCCTCCTCCAGTCGTCGTCACTCTTTCGCACACTCTCCGACCGAGGCATGCGCACAGCGCACGCCAACGTTGCTCCATCGACGATAGCGCGCCGGCGCGTCCGCACCGTATCTGCCACGGCCATCGCCGCCGAGTCCGCTGGACTCGCGCCTCGCACGCTCGATGATCTCGCTTCTGGCCGGGCACTCCATCACGAATTCACGAACGCCTCCCTACGCGCCTATGGATGCGACGTCGAGGAGATCACTCCGGCCGACGCCGGGCGGCGGCTCGCGACCATTGCCGCCGGCGTCGACTTCTGCGCGTTCGAATACTTCCTCACCGACGCCGCCGGCCACGACGTCGACTTCGCTGCCGCGCGAAGCCGAATCGCCCAACTCGACGAGTTCCTCGATGCGCTGCTTTCGTCGACGGACCTCGACACCAACCACGTTCTGCTGACGAGCGATCACGGCAATCTCGAGGATCTCTCGAGTGGCTCTCACACGCTCAATCCTGTAGCAACGACCGTCTGGGGTCCGGCGGCGGGCGAGGTGTCTGCCCGTATTCGATCTCTCTGCGACATCGCGCCGGCAGTCGCGGCCCTTGCCACCGGGACGGGCCGCCAGGGAGCCTGACCCGTGCGGTACTGCGCTCGGCACTGGTGCGTCTGGCGCGCGTCATGAATCACCGGCTGCCGGGTTCCCGGTTTGACCGGCTCCGGCAACTGTGTTACTCCACGAGTCCGGTCGGAACGTTCGCTCACTTCGTCCCCTGACCGGCCACGAACGGGACCCGGAGCCTGCCTCCCGTTTGGATCGCGCCTGTGCCGTGCGCACGCGATCGGATCTCATTCCCCGCTGACGAATTCATGGACCTGACCCTCAAGGACAAGACCCTCAAGGCCGCCGAGCGCTACGCCCAGCAGGGCAAGTTCGATGCGGCGATCAACGAGTACCGGAAGGTGCTCGACGCCGATTCGACCGACCTTACGGTCGCGAACACGGTCGGCGACCTCTACGCACGGACTGGCCGCAACGATGAGGCCATTCGCCAGTATCAGTACGTCGCCGAGAACTTCGAGGCCGGCGGATATCGCGTGAAGGCGATCGCCATGTACAAGAAGATCCTGAAGCTCGATCACGACAACGACGTCGTTGCGCTTCGACTTGCGGATCTCTACTCGCGCCAGAATCTGATCGGCGAAGCTGCTCACATGTACGGGGTCGTCGCCGATGCCCACCGGCGCAATGGCCGCATACGCGAAGCGTTGAAGATGCTCAAGAAGGCGGCCGACCTCGAACCCGGCAACCTCAAGGTGCGCCTCGGCCTCGCCGAGACCTACGAACGTGAGGGGTTCCCGGCTGAGGCCTGCGAGGCGCTGCGCAGCGTCGGTGCCGAGCTCATCCGGCGCGGTTCGGCGGCCGAGGGAATCGCCCATCTGCGCCACGCGCTCGAGCTCAAACCTGATTCGAAGGCGACGCTCAAGTCGCTTGCGGAGGCTTACGCCCAGGAGGGCAACGTCAACGCCGCGCTCGAAGTCATTGCCAGGTCTCTCGAGCTCGACCCGAACGACATCGACCTCATCATCATCCTCGGTCGGACATTCCTCAACGCCGGCCAGCTCGACAAGGCGGAAGCCACCTTCAGCCGACTCTTCAAGCTCGACAACTCTCGTTACGACTATCTGCTCGAGGTCGCCCGGGCGTTCATCGAGCGCGGTGAGCTGAACAGGCCGATGTCGATCATCGACCGATGCATCGACGTGGTCATCGCGCGCCGGCACAAGAAGAAGGCTACCGCGCTGCTCAAGGCGATCCTCGAGCGGGATCCCTCAAACGTGCAGGCGCTCAAGCGCCTGTCCGGGATCTACAAGAACGTTCGCGAACGGCGAAACCTCGTCACGACGCTCAACACGCTGGTGCAGGCCGCCCTGGCGCAGGGAATGCGCGCCGAGGCCGTCGTTGCACTGCGGCAGCTGATCGAAATCGAGCCGAAGCGCGCGGCCCATCACCAGGAACAGCTTCGCAGCATCGGCGACGACGAGCAGCCTGCAGTACACGAGCAGCAGTTCCCCGAAGGCTTCGAGTCGGCGACGGCCACGGCCGAGCTCCAGCGCCGGGCCGACGCCCAGGCGGAACTCCCGGACGTGTCCTCGGCGGCACGCGCCGCGGCCTCCGAGGACTCGTACGACAGTTATGGCGATTACAGCACCGAGCTGCTCGAGGAGATGGTCTCGCAACATCCCGAGTTCCTCGAGGCGCGACTGAAATTGCTCGAGGAGCTCGTCGCGCAACAGCCGGCGTACCTCGAGGGACGGCTCAAGCTCAAGCAGCTCTACCTCGACGGCGGGAACCACCAGAAAGCCGCAGCGCAGGCCATGGAGATTGCGCGCCACTACGAGCAGCTCGGTGATTCGGAGATGGCGCGCCAGTTCCTGCTCGAGGCCTACGACCTCAACCCGACGCTCAACCAGATCGCGAAGCCTGCAGCGCCTGCAAGAACCGGGCCGATCACGATGCCGCCAATGTCGCCCGAGACCGAGGCAGCCCACGACGCGCCGACCGTCAAGCTGTCTGACATTCTCAGCGTCGAGGAGTTCGAGAAGTACTTCGAGTGGGAGTGGCGCCGCGCGTCGCGCGAGCCGAAACCGCTCTCGCTCGTGAAGATCATCGTCGACCGTTTCACCACGTACGAGGACACGGAGGGCCCGATCGCATCGTTGCGCTGCCTGGAGATGGTCGCGTCGGCCCTCGAAGGTGAGCTGCACCGCGCCGGGCAACTGCTGGCGAGCAACGGCGGTGAAGAGTTCTTCGCACTGTTGCCGGAAACGCATCCGGGAGGCGCGGGAGCCGTCGCAGATGCGATGCGCCGTGCCATCGAGGCCCTCGACGTCCCGCATCCGAACGGCCGCGCAGTCACCATCAGCCTCGGCGTCGCGACGGCGTTCCCGTATCGAATGTCGCAGCCGGCTGCACTCATCGAATCGATCGAACGAGCCGTGACGAGTGCGCAGCACGCCGGCGGAAACCGTGTGGTGGCGGTACCGCTGCTAGGGGGGTGAGATCCGGGCCGGACCATGTCCATCGCTCTGTGTCTCCGTGTCTCAGCGTCTCTGTGTGCGAAGCGTCTGAAGAGCTTCGCACGCAGAGACGCTGAGA
>CAZXLQ010000231.1:0-8720 GCA_964641945.1 uncultured Clostridia bacterium | reverse complement strand
GGAACCGATAGACCGTCCGTGGGACGGTGCCTGAACTCGCAGACTCCTCCTTGCCAAAGGACGGAGGTGATCGGAACCGATAGACCGTCCGTGGGACGGTGCCTGAACTCGCAGACTCCTCCTTGCCAAAGGACGGAGGTGATCGGAACCGATAGACCGTCCGTGGGACGGTGCCTGAACTCGCAGACTCCTCCTTGCCGAAGGCGGAGGTGATCGGTACCGATAGACCGTCCGTGGGACGCTCGCTACCGCCCGCGGCTCGAAAAACGGGGAAAAGCGGGGACCACCGTTATCGAGCACCGGAGTCAGCGACTTACGAAAAGTACCGATAATGCCCGGTGATCTTCCACGCGAAGAGCACATCCTCGAGCGCCGCGCCTTGCCCGATGTTGTGCACGACGAGTCGGCGCGACGTCGCCGGGTCGACCACATCGGTCACGATACCGATGTGCGGGACGCCGCCGCCGAGATCCCACGTGACAACGTCGCCGGCCGCATACCCGTCCGGGTCGTTTCCGATACCGACCGACGCCGTCCGGCGCTCGAAAAACACCGCAAGATTCGGAACTCGGCGGTGATCGATATTGGAATCCGGTCGCGAAAGTCCCCAACGCCTCGGGTATGCCTTGAAGTTCCGGCGCATGTCCTCGTGAACGGCCTGCTGCAGATCCACACCGGCCGAACGAAACGCGCGAATTACCACGTCCGTGCAAACGCCCCGGTCGCTCGGAACGTCGCCTCCGGGATACCCGATCCTCACATAGGCCGGATCGTAGATCGTGGTCACACCGATCTGGCGCATCGCCGCGTCGACCACGATACGGACCGACTGAGAGCCGATCGGCTCGGTCCGGCGCGCCGCTCCCGCAGGCCAACACGCCAACGTCAACACGGCCGCAAGCACTGTCGCGATTCCAGATCTCACAGTTCACATTCTGGCTGCCAACGCCGGCGATCGACAAGCCCGGCGACGCGCCACCGTCGCGGCGTGGGCAGCCTGCTCCAGGTGCGCCGATTATGCCGAGCCGGGTACACTCTGCCGCGATGCAGCTGAGCTACACGCCCCGGTACTGGTGCGACATTGGCGAGGGTCACCGATTTCCGATGTCGAAATACGAACGGGTCCGGGACCAACTCGTGGACGAAAGGTCTGTGTTGCCCGACGACCTGGTCGAGCCGGAACCCGCCAACGATGACCTGCTGCGACTCGTGCATACCGGCGATTATCTCGAACGGCTTTCGGCGGGACTGCTGTCGGATCGCGAGATCCGGCGACTCGGATTTCCCTGGTCACGCGCCCTCGTACAGCGCGCGCGCTGTGCGGTCGCCGGCACACTCTCGGCTGCACGTCGCGCTCTCGAAACAGGCGCCTCCGCCAACCTCGCCGGCGGCACGCACCACGCATTTCCCGATCACGGCGAGGCGTTCTGCACGCTCAACGACATGGCCGTGACAATTCGCGTTCTTCGGCGCGAGCGGCGCGTCCGCCGAGTCGCAATCGTCGACTGCGACGTGCACCAGGGAAATGCAAACGCCGAGATTTTCGACGGCGACGACGACACGCTGACGTTCTCGATGCACGGAGCCGGTAACTATCCGCTCTTCAAGAAGTCGAGCGACATCGACATCGAGCTTCCAAAAGGCGCTGGCGACAGCGAGTTCATGGCAGCGCTCGATTCTGTCGTGCCAGGAATGCTCGACCGTTTCAAGCCGGACCTCGTGCTCTATCAGGCCGGCGTCGATCCGCACGAAGACGACCGGCTCGGCACGCTTGCACTCACGCTCGAAGGCCTTGCCGCGCGAGATCGATTCGTGTTCGACGCGTGCCGCCACGTCGGGGTTCCGGTCGTCTCAACGATGGGCGGTGGCTACGGACGACGGCTCGAAACCACAATCGAGGCGCACTGCAACACGATCCGAGTCCTCAAGGACGTCTTCGAGGGGTGAACCGAGCGGCGTGACGTCTCCGGCGTCGATCTGCGGGACGCGACGCGTTGGAACGATCGAAGGCGGCGCCGGTGGCGAGATCCAGCCATACGTCGCGATGCACCGCGACCGGATCGCAGGCCATCCGTTTCCGATCGCCAGCCACTGCAGCGAACCGATCACGACGAACAGCGATTGCCCGATCGCCATCCGCGTCGAATAGTCGAGCAGGTCGAGGATGGGCATGACGAGTCCGCACAGGAAGTTCACGACCATCCACGAAGGCGCCGACACCACGGCGTACAAGCCGCCGATCAAGGCATTCGCGAGTTCGAGAGCGGGCCAGGGATGCTGGAAACAATAACAATCGTCCAGCCTTGCGAGCGACTCTCGTACTGCCTGCGCCGCAAACTGTCTCCCCACGAAGAGCAGGTTCACAAGCAACAACAGGTTGCCCAGTGGACTACGAAACCATGTGCTGACCGCCCCGGCGCGCGATTGAATTGCAGACTCACGTTCGCAGATTACCGGTACGCGGGCCGGCAATCCGACGCCATTACGGCTGGCCTCCGGCTTAGTCCGCTGCCTGCTGGTTTGCGTGTCCATACCGCCTTGGACACACAACCGGGGCCGAGGTTCCCATCGCGGCCGTCAGCCCGCCTGGCCAGGTCCGAGCCGCTCGACGAACGACTCAGCGGCCGGTGTGACCTTTCGCTTCCCTCCCGGTCCCGGTTCGGAGAGCAGGCCTTCCTCGGCCATACGTTCGACGTATCCGGAGGCGCGATCGAAATCCAGGTGGAGCCGCCGCTGAATCGCCGGTATCGACACGCCGCCGAGCTCTACCGTGATTCGTACCACCGAGGCGTAAAGAGCATCATCGGACCGCTCGTCGCCATCGATCGGTGCAGCCTGCTCGAGCAGATTGGCAATCGCCGCATCCACGACTCGTCGCGGCGGATCGTCGACCACCGGCGCGATGCCCGGCAAGCTCGGCTCGACCGGTTCGTCGAGTCCCTCCGCGCTCCAGCGCATGCGCCGGACGAGACGAAGGGCGACAAATACGGCGACCGCCAACAGGATGACGCCGATGACGACGAGCGTCAGGAGCTTGACCTGGCGCTGGGTGATCGCGAGCCACGGAGTCAGGTCCGCGGCCGTGACGCGTGACAGCGCGTCGTCGAGTTTGCTCATCGAACGTTCAACTCCGTCAAAACAGTCACCTGCCGTCACCGCACAGAAATGTCCATGTCGAAGTAGGCTTCGGTCGAGTCAGCACCCGCGGTCGACTCGATGGCGATGGTAATGTCGCCCGACTCCGGCAGCAGTCCGGACCATTGCTCATTCGGCCGAAGCGTCATTAGCCGCTTACCGCCCGCCGTCGTGATCTTCACCGTCGATCGGGCGTCTCTCGAGGAAAACGCGACGTCGAGTATCTGATTTGCGCGCACGCCCAGCACGTAGCGTTCGCCGCCATTCGTCGAGCCCGACAACGCAGCCGACGACGTTCCTTTGAGGAAACGCACGCGCATCGGCCCCGGAGTGCTCTCGCGCGTCAGCGACAGGAAGATGCGACGAACGGGTTTGCCCGTCTCGACGAACCGTTTACCGTCGTACCGGAGACGATAGCTCTCGACGTACTCCGGGCAGCACGCTCCGCTGCTCTCCTGGCCGTAGCGATCCACAACGAGCAGTCCATCGTCGATCCGGATCGCGTGGATGCCGCCATCAGCCCGATCGCCAATCCCGAGCGTCGCGAGGGCTACGGGCTTGCCGCCGCGCATCGTGAAGACGATCCCATCCGAGAACTGACCGGTCCCGCCCGTGTTGCAGATGGTCTGAACGACTGCTTCGTCAATGCCGTCGCGGGTCAGGTCCCCGTAGACGACTTTTTGAACCTCGAAGTAGATCGGATCCTCGGGGTCCGACCGCTCGTAGGTCCCGCCGGTGACCTTGATCGCAGTTCCCTGCTCGACGCAGGCCGGGCTGTAGGTGTAGTTGCGGAAGTCGATGTTGCGGATCGACCTCTGCGCGTCACCGACCTGCCCGGGAGCGGCCGCCGCACACGCCGCGCACACCACGAGCATCGCCAGCGACCGGCGGCTTAACCTCGGATTCGTCAAAACTACAGGTCCTCCGTGACGTGGTCATCCATGTTGACGTCCGCCTCGAACTTGAAGATGTGGCGGCCGATGATGAAGACATCGCCGTCGCCCAATGGTCGATTCGACGTCAGCCTCAGGAACGTGCCATTCCGGCTGCCACAATCGACGACGTAGCATTCGTCGCCGCGTCGCTCGATTCGCGCGTGAACGTCCGCCATCGCCGCGTCGTCCGCAAAGCAGATCTCTCCATGCGTTCGGCCAATCGTCGTCGTGGGCCGTGTCAGCTCGTACGTCGCGGCCAGATCGCCGTTGTTGAGCTGCAATCGAAGTCGCGGCTGCAACGTGACCGGGTCGTGCTCGAAGCGCAGAAGCTGCTGTCCCGCCAGAACGATGTCATTTTCATGCAGTTTCGAATCTTCGCGAATACGGAGGAACGTCCCGTTCCGGCTACCGGCGTCGTCGAGCCAGTAACCGTCATCCGAGTACTGGACCTTCGCGTGCCGGCCCGACATGAATGCATCCTGCCGGAAGATGTAGTCCCCGGCGGACCGGCCGAGTGTCGTGACCTTCGAACGGATCAGGAGCATCCGTCCAGGCTCTTCGCCCTCGAGTACGAGCAGTCGCGCAAGTGGCATCGTAGGGTCGCCCGACGACGGCGTGCCCTCGGCCGTGCGAAGCGGGTCCGAATTGCGTCGAACCTCGGCGCGCCCGATGAACGGCGAAACCGGGCGCGTTGCATCCGGCCCGGAGCCGACCGGGTCCGACGGAAACGTCTCCTGATTGCGGTCGACGACCGTGACGGGCGCCGGAGGATTGACTGCGGCAGCCGGCATGACGACAGGGGCCGTCGGCGGAAGGTCGTGCTCCGGTTCACTCTCCTGAAACGGCGAGACGACGTCGAGCGTTCCGGGACGCCGGTCCGACCGCAGCAACGAGCCGCAGTGCGGACAGAAGACCCTCGTCGCGGCGTTCGTGTTGCCGCACGTCCGACACACGATCGTCGCAGCTTCGGAGATGAACGCATCGACCGGCGCCGTTGGGCCGTGGGCAAAACTGCCGAACGCGTCGCCCGAGCCAATCGGCGTTGCCGACGTCAGCGCTTCCGCGGCTGCGGGCAGCTTACGGACCGGAGCCGTTGCGGTTCCGGCGGCAACGAGCTCGAGTCTAAGCTCGGTCGCCGAAGGCTGACGGTCCTCGGGACGCATGGCCATGGCGCGATCGATGACCGAGGCAAGCGGCTTCGAAATTACGCGCGACAATTGTTCGAATGGACTGAACTCGACTCCGCCCTTCGTCTGTTCACGCTCGTGCGGGCTCAAGGGCCGCTGGCCGAGCAGAAGCTCGTACGCCGACGCCGCCAACGCGTAGAGGTCCGCGCGCACGTCGATCTCGCGCCCCTCCATCTGCTCGATCGGCGCGTAGGGATAGGTCCACGCGAGCGACTTGCCAGGTCCCTCGAGTGCCATGCTGAAGTCCGTCAAGAAGACGTTTCCGCGGGCGGACAGTTCGATCGAGCCAGGCGAGATGTTGGCGACGATCACCGGCGTCTGCAGGCCGTGAAGGTACTCGAGCAGATCGAGGATCGTGTCGAGCCACGGCATCACGAGGATCGGCGCAAAAGGCTTGCGGTCGCGTTCCAGAAGACTCGACATCGGCTCGGCAGGGATCTTGCGCTCGACGAGGTAGAACGCGTCACCGGCGGCGAACGCATCCGTTACTACCGGCATTGCCACGTGCTGACACCCGTTCAGAATCCGGGCCTCGCGAACGAATGCCTCGCGAAAGGGACGGGGCTTGGATCGGTCGCATTCGCGGATGTGCACGTGCGTACCGAATCGCCCGTCGATCGCGTCGTACGATCTAGCCGTACGGGTCAGACCTGCGAAGGCGACTATTCGGTATCGGTCGTGGAGGACTGCATCCTGAGCGAGCACCCGTGGCCTCCGAAAGTTCGTTCACTGCAACAGCGGGTAATGGAGTGACTCTACCAAATGCTCAGGGGCGAGACTACGATGACATCGCCATCAGCGTGGCTGAGACCCCGCGAAAACCGACTCGGCGAGAAGCGTCGTGAAGCGCTCTGCACCCGCGGCATTGAGATGACCGACGTCGAACCGGAGAGCGGGATCGTAGAGCTCCGGGTAACGATCCGGGTCGTTGAACGCGAGCACCGTGGCTCCGTCGATCTCGCGGGCGCGGCGTATCAATTCGGCCCGGGTCGAGAGACATGGCGGGACGACGAGTATGACGCGCGCACCGGTGGCGCGGACCCGATCGACAACCGACCGAAGCAGCTCGATCTCGAAGTCGGTCACACGTCCCTCGCCGTCCTCGTTCTCGACACCTGCTCGAAGACCGGCCAGCTTCTCCTCGTAACGGTCCTCCTCGAACGCGCCGAACATGTCGCGGCGCAGCGCGAAGATCTTTGCCTGCTCGTCGTCGAGCGAAACGTAGCCGTCGGAGAGCCTTCCAAGCGGCGGCGCCTTCTCGGTGCCAGCGTCGTCGGGCAGCGGCGCACCGAGGAGGCCACGGCCGCGACCGATGAACGCGGCACGTCGAACGAAGGCTTCGACGTGCGACGCGACGTCCTTGATCTTCTTCCCGCGCGAGGTGTCGCCGCCAACGACGCCGCGAATCGCCGCAGACGTGCCCGCGGCATCGTGCCACGCGTCGAACCTCCGCGTATGTACGTTGGCCGGACGGACGCGAGAGTGCAGCGTGTCGAGCTCGATGAATACGAGCCTGAAGCGATGCTCGCCGGATGCGAGAGTCCGATCGACAAGCCAGTACGTCTCGGGCGGATCCATTCCCGGAATGCCCATGTTGAACGAGGATGTCGGCTCCCCTGCCCCGGCGGCGACGGCGTCGAAGCGCTCCGGTACGAACTCGCGATACACGTAGCTCGAGCCAATGAAGACGGCATCGTAACGTGCCGGGTTCGACGTCAGGTGCGCGAGCTTCTCGCCGATCACCGGGACGTCGCTTTGCGCGTCGAACGCGTGCAGCACGACGAGAGCCGCCGACACGAGGGCGAGCACGATCGCAAGTCGCGTGGCGAACCGAATGACTTTAGAACTGGAAGTAGATGAAGGCACGTTCGTCGAACCGTCCGAATAGGAGAATGACCATGATCAGAGCGGCGTACAACGCGAGTCGCGCGAAGCCGGGCAACTTTCCGAGGCATGCGGGCACGCTGCCGCGTTCCTGGACGAGCTGGACCGCCTCGAGCACAAAGACGAAAACGGCGGCCAGTGCGAGCTCGATGCCGTCGAACCCGGGAACTGCGATGGGCTGAGCGGCGTCCGCCCACCTCGCAATCCGCGACACGACCGTGCTGGCGTCGCCGACCGATTCGGCGCGGAAGAATATCCAGGCGAACGTCACCAGGTGGAAAGTCGCGAGTCCGGCGACGAGCGGCCGCAGTCGAGCCGCCCAAGCGCCGGCAGAGGACCACGCTTTCTCGCGCAGTCTCGATGATGCGAGGGCCGCCACCATGAACCCGCCGTGCAGCGCGCCCCAGACTATGTAGGTCCAGTTTGCCCCGTGCCAGAAACCGCTGACCGTGAAGACGATCATGAGATTGGCCGCGAGCCGCCACGCGCCGACCCTGCTGCCGCCGAGCGGAATGAACACGTAATCGCGAAACCACGTCGACAGCGAGATGTGCCATCGCCGCCAGAACGCGCGGATCGAGGTTGCGAAATACGGCCGCTCGAAATTCCGGACAAGATCGAATCCCAGGACCCGAGCGGCACCGACGGCGATATCCGAGTACCCCGAGAAGTCGCAGTAGATCTGATATGCGAAACAATACGTTGCCACCGTAAGGCGCAAGCCGGACTGCGACGATGGATCGTCGTAGACTGCATTCACGAATACCGCCAGCCGGTCGGCGATCACGAGCTTCTTGAAGAAGCCCCACAACATCAGCCGAAGGCCCGACGCCGCCATCGCCGGGTCGAACCTATGCTCGACGAGGAATTGCGGCAGCAGGTGCCCCGCTCGCTCGATCGGGCCGGCAACGAGCTGCGGAAAGAAGGCGATGAAGAGGGCGAAGCGGCCGAGATGGCGCTCGGGTTCGCGTTCGCGACGGTAAATGTCGATCGTGTAGTTGAGGGCCTGGAACGTGTGGAACGAAATGCCGATCGGCAGAATGACGTCGAGATCGGGAATGCCGTAAAGGACGTCGAACGACTCGGTGACCGTTCGGAGCGTGTCGTTGACGAAGTTGAAGTACTTGAAGAAGAAGAGCAGTCCGAGATTGGACGCCAGACTGATGCCGAGGAAGAGCCGTCGGCGGGCCTGCGTCGATGCCCCGGCAATCACCCGCCCGGCGATGTAGTCGACGATCGTGAGCAGCCAGATGACCGCCACGTAAGCGGGCTTCCAGCACATGTAGAAGTAGTAGGAGGCGGCGAGCAGCCACGCCCATCGCACGCGGTGCGGGATCAGGAAATAGACCGCCGCAACGATCGGAAAGTAGACGAGGAAGTGGAGCGAGTTGAAGAGCACGAGGTCGTCGATTCTCGCTGCGATTGCCGATCAGACCAAGGGCGCGCGTCGACGGTGTCCGGCATCGGCCCCGAGAGCGGTGGAGAGCGGGTACACGGACGGTGCCTGATACCACAGAATCGTCGTCGCGGAAGGACGGAGGTGATCGGAACCGATCGACTGTCCGTGGGACGCTCGCTA
>CAZXLQ010000230.1:0-8733 GCA_964641945.1 uncultured Clostridia bacterium | reverse complement strand
TCGTCCCGCCCATGAAGTGAACTTCCGGAACGGCGCCCGTCTTCACGATCGCGTTGTCGGCGATCAACCAGACGACCCCGTCGTTGTCGGTCGCCCATCCGAGCGAGGTCCCGAGCGTGATCGCCGGGCTCATCGTGAGGAGCTGGACCGTCCGGATCGCCGCCGCGCCCGCGCTCGGGAAGAGACTCACTAGGTATGGTTCGCCGCTCCCCCAGCCGTCAGCGAGCGACCAGAAGCAGCCGTTGACGCGGTCGTAGACCCATTGCAGCGCACATCGAAGATCCTCGGAGACTCCGCTCGACGGGATCCCGCTCGGGATCACGACGGCGGAACCGAGGAACGCTCCGGTCGTTCCCTCAAACCGCTTCAGCGTTACGCCTCCGCCGACCGGCGAGTTGTTCTCGAAGACGCAGACTTGATCGTTCCCCGGATCGTGTCCGATCGTCGTGATCCCGCCCGCCGCCGCCGCCTCTTCGAGGTACGCGTACTCGACCGGCGCGGACGAGCCGCCGTCCCAGCGCCAGACCCACGAGGCCGCGTCGTATTGGCTCTTCGCGAGGAGGAACTTGCTCCTGGTGAGGTCGACGCCGACGATTTTCCAGTCGCCGGTCGGGGAATCGGGATGCGTATGGCTGTAGGTTGGCGACGTCGGGCTTCCCGCGACCACGACCTCCGCCTCGATCATCGGACGATGGTTCGCGAAGTCCGCGAGCTGGAGCGTGTCGAAGACGATGTACGCCGTCCCCCGGTAGGCGGGCGCCAGGCTCTCGCCGACGGTCGCGGCGATCAGCGGGTCTGGGAGCTGGAGGCTCGACCCCGAGTAGGCGCGGATGATCCCGTTCGCAGTGTTCGCGGTGAACGTCGCAGGGTCCGCGCCGTCGCCGACCGAGTAGATGAGCTTCGAGTCTGCCCAGATCCGGCGGACGCCCGTGATGCCGCCGCTCGGCGCCTCGCAGAGGGAGACGGCGAACGAGATCGAGTAGGTGTAGGTGACCTGCGTCGCGCTCGGCGGCCCGCCCTTCCCGCCCTCCGCTTCGACCTCCTCCTCGTGGCGGGTCTCGACGATGTCCGTCGACCAGATCACGCGGCCCGGGACGCGAACCGTGCCGCGCACGATGGGGATCCCGGTCCCCTCCGCGCCGCCGGGCGCGGTCAGGTCGCCGAGGCGCGGCCCCTCGATCGTCGGCCCGTCCGGCTGGAATAGGAGCCCGCCGACGGCCGAGCCGATCGCCCAGCCGACGGACGCCCCGAACGGCCCGCCGAGGAACCCGCCGATGATCGCGCCGCCGACGCCGAACGCGAGCTGCGCCATCTACTCGATCCCCGGGTAGCGGTAGGCGAACCGCATCCGGCCCCGCCACTCGCCGTCGACCGGGTGCTCGACGACGGCCGGGATCCGCGAGTAGGCGTGGACGATGCCCGCTGGCGTCAGGATCCCGAGGTGCATCGGGTCGATCCCCCACGAGAGGTGAACGACGTCGCCGGGCCGCGCGTCTCGGAGCGAGATCTCGACGAGGTGCGCCTTCAGCTCCGCGCGCATCCGGCGCGGGTTCGGGAGACGCCCGTAGTCGAGCCGGTCGTAGTCCGTGAGACCGAGGGCGCGACCGACCATCGCGACGACGCCGAGGCAGTCGACGCCGCGCCCTTTGAGCCGCCCCTGGTGAAGGTACGGCGTCCCCTTCCAGGAGCGCGCCTCCTCGACGATCTCCTCCCGCGTCGTCACGCCGGCGCGTCCGGATAGCGCACGACGTCGTCTCGCGTCGGCATGTCCGGGAAGCCCCGGAACCCGTAGAGATTGTCGAACTTCGCCGTGCAAGTCGGACGGAGCAGATCGCAGCCGGCGGTCATCGTGAACGCGTCCCCGACCTGTATGTCGTATGGCATCGGAAGATGGAGCGCGACCGTGTTCGACGCGTCCGTCCATCGCTTGACCTCGGCGGAGAGCCCGGCGTTCGCGCCGGAGGTCCAGGTGATCACGCCGCCGTCGAACCAGCCGTCGTCGCGGGAGATCGCTGCGGTCGTGAACGCGCTCCGCGAGGTAACCGTCGCGACGGTCGAGGAGACCGTGAGCGCTAGGATCGCCGTCCAGACCACGCTACCGTCGGCCGTAGTGTTTCCGAGCGTTGTGTCCCACGACGGCTCCGAGCCTCCGGAGGTTCCGGCGGTCGTGCATTTGAAGTGCCGGTCGTTCGCCACCGTCGGCTTAACGACTGATCCGGTTGCCGCGTCTTTCGACTGCCGAACCGAGTAGCCGGTCGTCGCGGCCCACGTCGGCGGGTCAAGGCGAACGCCGCACCGCGTGTCACCGAGGTCGGCGTCGCACGGCTTCTGATGCATCCGCCCGATCCGCTGCTGGAGCTTCTGCATGACGCCACGCAGCTCGACGTTCGCCCGGCCGCGCGCGACCGTGGTCTCCCCGATCGTCCCCGACCGGAGGTGCATGATCCCCTGCGACGTGTCCTGATGGTTGAACTCCGCCAGCTCGATCGCGGCGTAGTCATACTTACCGGCCAGGAGGTCCGACTCTGCGAGCCGGTCGTCGTCGATCCGCGCGAGGACTTCGAGGTTATCGACCGCTAGGTCTGAACTCGTCTTCACGCTCGACGGCGCGTCCTGCACGGCCGTCCGATAGGTGACGCCGCCGATCTCGACGTCCTTCCAGTAGTTCGTCCAGCCGAGGATCGTCCCGTCAACGCGCGTGAGCTTCAGGCGCGCGGAGACGGTAGTGACCTCGCCCTCGATGTGCGTCTGATAGCCGGCCGAGACGCTCTTCAAAGCCGCAGCTCCACGAGTTCGATGTCGTCCCACGTCCCGAGCTTCTCGTTCTCGGCGATCGGGATCCAAGCGGGCTTCATGAGATCGGAGGCGAAGCGGACCGGGACGTCGAACTCGCCAGACCACGTCAGCGTCCCGAAGAGGCCGGGCGCGTAGACGATCCCGGACGTGAAGTCGATCGTCCAGCCGCTCATCGTCAGGACCGAGTTCTCGTAGATCAGGACCGAGCCGATCACGGGCTTGCAGATCTTCCGATCCTCCGTCGCCGAGCCGCTCGTGTACCGCTTGAACATCTGGTAGTAGCCCGACGGGCTCCCGGCGATCGCGGTCAGGATCCCCTCGCTCGCGGAGACCTCGAAGTCGAGCGCGTCCTTGTAGCGGAACCCGTGCGCCCGCCCCTTCGTCATCCGGAAGAACGCCGAGAGCGTTGCGAACTCCGATTGCGGGCGGTTGACGAACGAGACCGAGTACCGCTGGCGCGGGAGGTCCTGCGTGATGTTCCGCTGCTCGTAGCCCGAGGCCAGCTCGACGACCTCGGTCGCGTATTCTGGACCGCCGGACGCGCCGATCCCGATGTTCGTCGGGAAGCGCGGGGACTCGAAGAAGGTCACCTAGTTGTTCCTCCTGCTCGCGCGGTTCGCGCCGAGCGCCGCAGCAGCAGCGATCTGCTGCTGAGTTCTCCGGTCGACCGGCGCGGAGATCGTGAACTGATTGACGACGGTCATCCCGCCGCCGAAGCGGCCGTTCGGGACGACCGTCCCGCCGGTGTCCGGGAGGATGAGTTCCGGCCCCTCCTCGCCGACGAGCATCGGCTGCCCGGCGCGGAATCGCCCGCCGCTCGCGAACGGTAGGATCCCGCCGCCGCCGGCCGCCAGGACTGCGTCGATCGCGAGCCCCGACGACCCGCCGCCGAAGAGCCCGCCGAGGAATCCGCCGCCACTCGTTCCACCGAAGATCTGCGACATGAACGAGCCGAACCCCATCCCGCCGCCTCCGCCGCCGCGCCCGCCGAATATCCGCGTCGCGATTTCCTCGGCCGCGATCCGGTTGATCTGCTTCACGATCGAATCGGCCATCGACTTGAACGCGTCCGAGACGCTCTTCGTCCCGTCGATGATGTCCGTCAGGAAGTCGGAGAACGCGCTCTCCCCGATCTGATCGAACTTCTGCGCGAGCAGATCCGTCTGGTTCGCGAGCCGCTCGATCTCGACGCGGAACGCCTCCGCTTCCTGGATGAGGAAGACGTTCCCCGAGGCCGCCGCGATCCGGTCGAGGTCGTCCGCCATCGCCTTGAGCTGGACGAGGGCGCGGGCGCGCGCCTCGCCGGTGGCCTGAAGGGAGCGCATCTCCGAGATCGCGCCGGACTCGCGCGAGTTCCGGATGCGCTCCTCCTCGATCCCGAGCTGCCGCTGGATCAGCTCCGCGCGCCTCGTCGCGTCGTTGAACTGCGCCTGCCCGAGCGTCGCGGCGCGCAGCTCCTTGATCTTCGCCTCCGCAGCAGGATCGCGATTTCTTCGCGCCTGCGCGAGCAACCTCTGATTGGCAGCGTCGAACGTGATCGCAGCCGCCTCCGCCGACCGGCCCTGAAGTTCGAGGAGCCGGACGTTGACGTCGCGGATGGCGTCGGCGTAACGCATCGCCGCCTCGCGGGAGTCGAGCCAGTTGTCGACCCCGAGCCGCGCGAACTGCCGCTCTAGGTCGTTGCGCTTCGCCTGCGCCTCCTCCAAATTGCGGAGCGCGTTCAGGTAGTCCGTCGCGCCGGAGACGCTCGTGTTCGCGCCCTTCTCCGCCGCCGTGAGCGCCTTCTGCGCCTCGGCGATCGCCTGGTCGGCCGCAGAGATCTCGGCCGATAGCGCGCGCTGCTGAACCTCCAGCCGCGTCGCCCAGTACTCCTGCTCGTCGAGGAGTCCCTCCTCGTGGAACCGCTGGAGGATCTTCAGCCGTTCGTCGGCGAGACTCTTCTCCTCCGCCGCGACCACCTTCGCCCGCGATTCGGCGAGCTTCGAGAACGCCTCCTCGAACTTCTTCCGCTCGTCGAGCGCCTTCTTCGCCGCCGCTTCGTCCGGCAAGCCTGGCGCCTTTCGCTTCGTCGCACGCCCGCCGATGTCCCCGAGTGCGTTCAAGTCCCGCTGCACAGCGAGGTCGGTCGAGCCGAGCGCCTTGATCATCGCGGCGCGCTTCGCCACTTCGACGTCGAGCTTGTCGTTGTCCGCCTTGACCTCGCGGACGATCCTCCCAGCCAGCGCGAACTCGCCTTGAAGGACCGCAGCGGCGGCAGCCCCGAGCCCGCCGAGCGTCTTCCCGAGCGACTCGACGAACCCGATGACATAGACCGCCGCGACGCCGACGCCCTTCAGGACCTCGCCTATGTCGCGCCCGACCTCGCGCCACTTCTCGCTCTCGTTCGTCGTCCCCCGGAACGCATTGACCAGGTCATCGAGGACCGGGAGCATCCCGATCGTGATCTGCTGGACGACCCCCTTCGCGTACTTCTGCATCCGAAGCAGATCGTCGTTGAACTGCTCGGCCGCCTTCGCCGCCGTGCCGTCCATGACGATCCCGAGCGCGATCGCCTCCTCCTTCGCCGCCGCGAGCCCGGCCGCGCCCTGGTTCAGGAGCGGGATCATCTCGGCGCCGGCCCGCCCGAAGATCCGCATCGCGATCGCGGTCTTCCCGGCGCCGTCCTCCATCCCGGCGAACGCCTCCGCGACGTCCGCGAAGACGGCATCGGTAAGCCGGAGGTCGCCGTTCGCGTCCGTGACCGAGATCCCAAGCGCCCGGAAGGCGACCCCCGCCTCGCCGGTTCCTTCCTTCGTCTCCGCGAGCGCCTTGTTGAACTTCGCCATCGAGGTCCCGAGCGCCTCGATCGAGACGTCGGACAATTCTCCGGCGTATTTGAGAGCTGATAGCGACTCGACGCTCGTGCCGATCCGCTGGCTCAACTTGTAGATCTGGTCCTGCGCGTCGACCGCGCTTTTGATCAGACCGACGAACGCTCCGCCACCAGCGCCGAGCCCGAGCGCCCCGAGGATGTTCCCGATCCGTCTTTGCGCGGCCGAGAAATCCCGCTGCATGATCGTCGTCACGCGGCGGACGTCCTTCTGGAGTTCCGCTAGGTCCGCCGAGAACTTGACGACGAGTGAGCCGTAAGGCATCCGATTAGCTCCGCTTCGGTTTCGCGATGGCGTCGAGCGCCGCGCGCAGGTCGCGTTCTCTCATCTTGTCCTCGTCCTCCTTGATGCGCGGGATGAAGTCCGCCGGCTTGTACGGCGACGGCTTGCGCTTCGCGTCGCGGTGGACGTTCGCGATCAGCGAAGCGATGATCCCCATCCGTATATCAGCGCGTCGGTCGCCGAACCCTTCGAGCAGCGCGTAGGCGAACCACTCCGCGAGCTGGCGCGCCGAGATTTCTCGAAGCATCTCGTCCGGGTCCGGTCGCCCTAGCGCCAGCGCGAGCTGGAGGATCAGCCGCCGCTCGGGGCGGCTCCGGAGTTTTTTTCCGGATCGTCCTCCAGCCCATTGATCCGCACGGCTGCCCGGATGAGCTTCCGAAGCGCGCGCGATCCGTAGGCTTTCAGTTCGGCGAGATCCTCCGGAGCGTCTCCGAAGAGACGCTTCCCGTCGGCATCGACAAGCGCGTAGAGGAGGAGCTGGTAGATGTAGTCTCCGCCGGTCTTGAGCGAGAGAGCCTGCTCCCCGGATAGCTCCGAGATGTAGACCGTCTGCCCGTCGACGTCGATCGCCTCGCGCTTCGGCGCGAACGCGCGCCGAAAGCCTTCCCTCGATTTGCTCATGTCTCCCTCTCGTTTCGGTTAGGAGTAGATCTTGACCGGAGCGCCGCTCCACTTGAAGGTGACCGACGCCTTGTAGACGTTGTCCACCTCCGCCGCCTTCGAGAACGTCTCGAAGTAACCCTCGCCCTCGTAGGTCGTCCCGTCGGACAGTTCGACCTTGAAGGACTTCTGGGTGTTGTTCTCCGCCGCCGTTTCCATTGCGTGATGGACGGAGTTGTCGGGGACAAAGTTGATCTCGAACTCGACCGCGCCGGTATCGGCGAGGCCGTAGCGGAACTCGCGCACGGTCGAGTCCATGTTCGAGACGTCGATCCTCGGCCGCTCGGCCGCCCCGAAACTCGGGATGTTCGTCACGTCCGGGATCTGCTGGAAGGATTCCGGGGAGCCGGCGTCGCCGACGTAGAGCTTCGTCCCCTGAGTGGCAACGGCTAGCGAGGTCATTGGATCGTCTCCTTACAAAAGAAAAAGCCGCCTCGCGGCGGCGCGTTGCACGTCTGCTCCCACGGCCCGTTA
This sequence comes from uncultured Clostridia bacterium, assembly GCA_964641945.1. Classification (GTDB taxonomy): domain Bacteria; phylum Acidobacteriota; class Blastocatellia; order UBA7656; family JADIYM01; genus JADIYM01. Next base: position 1,651 of record CAZXLQ010000230.1, on the reverse strand, counting down.
AGGGCGATACCAGCAGGAGTAGTCGGATGATGTGATGTACTGCTTCGTCGTCTCGTCGTAGAGGTCTTGCGTCTCCGCGAGCGGCCGGGCGCCGAATGTGTTAGCCAGCGCCGCCATACGGGAGAAGACCGCCTCCTCGATCGCGTCGGCTTGGTCGTAGTTCGCCGCGATCGCCTGGACCTGAACCGTGAAGTTCCGCGTCGTCTCGCCGCTCATCATCGATTGCGGCTTGTGCTCCGTCCGCCCGCCGACCCGGAAGTAGACGATCGCAGGGAGCGTCGCGTTCTGCGGGAGCGTGGTCGGATAGACCCGCGTCCCGACTAGCGCGACGATTGCCGGATCCGCGAGAAGGTGCGAGCGGAAGGCGGACTGGAAGCTCATCTCTTCGGCCCCGCTAGGCGGTTCCCGTACTTCAGGACGTCACGCGAGAACGTCTTCTTCAGCGCCGCTAGCGATCGCTCTACGTTCCCCTCGAATCCGCGCTTCAGGAACCGAGTCTCGGGTATCGCTTGTTTCCGGCGGACGTGCCCGCGCGTCCCCGCCTCGACCGCCCACCAGTAGTACGGGTCGCGCGGGTTCGCCGCGCCCGCCTTCCCGGTTTGCTGTTTGAACTTCGCGATGGATGCCTTCGAGAGCATCCGGACGCCGACGATCGCGACGACCTCCTCCGGGAAGTCTCCCTTCCTCACGCGTGCCGCGACGATCGCGTTCCGCAGCGTCCCGGCCTGCCGGCGTGGGTCGCCCTGATATTTCGCCTGGAGAACCGGCGCGAGCGCACGCGCGGCGTTCCGCGTGATACGCGCGCCTGCGATGAGAGCGCGGTAGGCGATCTTCGCCTTCACCTCGTCGTTCAACTTCCGGGCGGCGAGCGCGAGTTCGCGGATGCCGTTGATCTGGACGTACTCCTTCGCCACCTAGCCCTCCGTGACTCCGCTCGTGCAGAGCATCTCGATATAGCCGTCCCGCTTGAACTTGAGCGGCTGTCCTTTGATGTCGTAGATCGTCCCGTCCCCGTCGACGATCCGCATCTTCGCGGTGATGCCGTCGCGGTAGCGGATCCGGATGCGCGTCGTGACCTCCGCGTGATGCTCCTGCGCGGCGAACAGGTCCCGACCGCTCAGCGGCTCGACGCTCGCGTAGACCGTCAGGTAATCCTGCCAGGACTCGTCCGGCATCCCCGAGCCGGTCACGTCCGGGCTCGCCGCGACGAGCCGCTGGATCGTCACGCGATCGTCGAGAGAACCGGCTTGCATCAGGCCGCCACCTGGTTGTTCTTCACGGCGAACTGCCCGAGCTGCGCGCCCTGCCCCGTCCCGGTCGCGATCCAGCGGTAGTGCCAATCGCCCGCCTCGTCGATCGAGATCTCCAGCGAGTAGTTCCCGGTCGAATCCTTCACGACCGCCGCGTCGACGCCGTAGACGAGCGTCGTCACGTTCCCCGACGGGTCCTCGTAGGCGACCGAGACCGCCGCCGGATCGGCCGGGAGCCCGGCCGCGTCCGTGAACGCGCCTCGCACCGTGACGAGGTCGCCGATGTCGTAGACGTTGATTCCCATCAGATCAGCCCGTCCGAGGTTGAGATGCCGCCCTTGCGCGAGTCGGAGACCGCGATCAGCTTCGCGATCCGCTGGAAGACCGCCGACGAGAGCCGG
>CAZXLQ010000229.1:0-8786 GCA_964641945.1 uncultured Clostridia bacterium | reverse complement strand
ACCTGGAGCTTGTCGAGTTCGACCTCGATGAGATCGATGAGCCGGACGAGCCGATCGCGAACCGGGTAGACCTCGAGGAGCGACTGCTTTTCGTCGACCGAGATCTTGAGATTCGAGGCGATCGTGTCGGCGATGCGCTCGGGCTCTTCCATCCGAAGCGCGGCCTGGAGCGACTCCGGATTCTGTAGGTCGCTGGCCTGCCGGACGTACTGGTCAACGAGCGAACCGAGTCTTCCTAGGATCGCGTTGAAGTTCGCCTTCGGCTCGGTCGAGGCCACCGCAAGTCGCACCGTTGCCGACCAGGAGCCGGCCGCCGGATCGGTGTCGACGCGAACGGTGCGCCCCCGCCCGGTGCCGTCGACCATGACCTTGATGTTGCCGTCCTGCAGACGAAGGGAGTGACTGATACGGGCGATGGTACCGACCTCGAAGACCTGGTCCGGCGTCGGCTCGTCGATCGTGGCGTCGTGCTGCGTCGCGAGGAAGATCAGGCGGTCTCCGGCGAGCGCGGCTTCGAGGGCGTGGACCGACGCAGGCCGGCCGATGACAAATCGCGCCATCGTGTGCGGAAACACCACGACATCGCGAATCGGCACCATTGGGAGGCGCACCACATCGGTCGGCGTACTGTCGTTGAACTCTTGCATTGAACCCCTCTCGCGCGCGTTCGAACTCGTATTCGGCACGATCGGGTGCCGGTTCGGGGCGCGGTCTGCATTGTATCACCCGAGCCAACGAGCGCTACCGGCGGTGGGAGCTGGCGCCGTCTCAGTGCCTCTGTGCCTCTGCGACTCTGTGTGCGAAGCTCCGAACGAGAGAGCTTCGCACGCAGAGGCACAGAGACACCGAGTCACAGAGACCTGGAAGCCGTCGACCCGTACCCGTGCTCGCTACCCGGCTTTTTCGAGAAGCGGGACCGCCGCGCGCTTTGTCTCGACCATCTCGCGCGTCACGACGAACTCCTTGATCTTCTTCTGGGACGGCAGCGTGTACATCGCGTCGAGCATCAGCTCCTCGAGGATCATCCGCAGCCCTCGGGCGCCGACCTTCCGCTCGCACGCCATCTTCGCAACGGCCGCGAGCGCGTCGTCCACGAACCGCAGCCGAATCCCCTCGAACTCGAACATCTTCTGGTACTGCTTCGTGAGAGCGTTCTTCGGCTGAGTCAGGATCTCGACCATCGCGGCTTCGTCCAGCTCGTGCAGCGAACCCACGACCGGCAACCGGCCGACGAACTCGGGGATCAGCCCGTATTTGATCAGATCCTCGGGCTCGGCGAGCTTGAGCAGCTCAGACACGCGGCGACCCCGACCCGACCGCACGTTCGCGTGGAATCCGAGTGCCTTCCGCCCCACGCGCCGCTCGATCACCTTGTCTAGACCGACGAACGCTCCGCCGCAGATGAACAGGATGTTCGTCGTGTCGATCGGGAAGAACTCCTGGTGCGGGTGCTTGCGGCCGCCCTGCGGCGGCACGTTTGCGACCGTCCCCTCCAGAATCTTCAGCAGCGCCTGCTGCACGCCCTCCCCCGACACGTCGCGCGTGATCGACGGGTTCTCGTCCTTCCGGCAGATCTTGTCGATCTCGTCGATGTAGATGATGCCCTGCTGGGCGCGGTCGACGTCGCCGCCGGCCGACTGCAGCAACTTGAGGATGATGTTCTCGACGTCTTCGCCGACGTAACCGGCCTCGGTCAGCGTCGTCGCGTCCACGATCGTGAACGGCACGTTCAGCATCCTCGCGAGCGTCTGCGCCAGAAGCGTCTTGCCGGTGCCGGTTGGCCCGATGAGCAGGATGTTCGACTTCTGGATCTCGATTTCGGTCTGCTTGCGGCGGATCATCTCGATCCGCTTGTAGTGCTGGTAGACGGCGACGGCGAGCTTTTTCTTGGTGTCGTCCTGGCCGATGACGTAGTCGTCGAGGAAGCCCTTGATTTCAACCGGCTTCGGCAGCGGAGCCCGAGTCGTCGAGACTTCCTGCTGGACATCGTCCGTGATGATCTCGTTACAGATGTCGATGCACTCGTTGCAGATATAGACGGTCGGGCCAGCGATCAACTTCTTGACCTCGTTCTGGCTCTTACCGCAGAAGCTGCAGCGCAGCGTGTCGTTTGCAAGTCGCGCCATTCGTCCGCTCCACCTTGGCCGGGGCCGCCCGACCGCTCAGATGTTACTCCCGATGTGAGATGACCTGATCGACCAGTCCGTATTCCCGGGCCTGGTCGGCGTCGAGCCATCGGTCGCGCTCGACGTCGCGCTCGATCTGCTCCATGGGCTGCCCGGTGTGTTTCGCCAGGATGCCCGACGTCAACTCTCGCATACGCATGATCTCTTCGGCGTGAATGCGAATATCTGTAGCCTGCCCACCGATCCCGGAGATCGACGGCTGGTGGATCAGGATGCGTGAATTCGGCAGCGCGAACCGCTTCCCCTTCGTACCGGCGGTCAGGAGCAGGGCGCCCATCGAGGCGCACTGGCCGATGCAGATCGTCGTCACGTCAGGTCGGATGAACTGCATCGTGTCGTAGATGGCCATCCCCGCCGTGATCGATCCGCCCGGGCTGTTGATGTAGAGCGAGATGTCCTTGTCGGGGTCCTCGGCTTCGAGGAACAGCAACTGCGCCACGACCAGATTGGCAATGACGTCGTCTATCGGCTGGCCGATGAAGATGATGTTGTCCTTGAGCAGCCGCGAGTAGATGTCGAACGCGCGTTCGCCGCGCGCCGTCTGCTCGACGACCATCGGGACCAGTGCAGCCTGCGGAGCGTTCATCCGTTGTGTCCCCGTCGGTTCCCTGCCCGTCGTCGCGCTCTACCGGTTGCGCGCGACGGCTGTTCTTATCGAGGCTCGCCTACGAGCCACTTTCTGCTTCTGTGCCGCCCCCGTCTTCCGCCGCCGGAGCGGCGATCTCTGCAGCCTTCTTCGGCTCCAGGCCGTCGACTGTCTCGACCTTCACGTTCGCCGTATCAATAACATAATTCAAGGCTTTACGGCTACGCAGACGGTGGCGAATGCTATCGGCGCCCCCCTCCTTTGTCAAGCGAGCCCTCATCTGCTCGACGGGCTGCCCGAGGGCCTCGGCCATCTGCACGATTTCGGCCTCCACTTCGTCTTCGGTCGGATCGAGATCCTCGTTCGCCGCGATCCGCTCGATGATCAGCATCGCCCGCACGTCGCGCTCGGCTCCGGCAAACGCCGAGTCACGGATCGAGCTCCAGTCGAGCGACATTCCACGCGGATCGATCCCCCGGCTCTGGAAGGCGCGGACCAGCTGCTGCATTCGCGAATTCGCCTGTTCGGCGCGCAGGACTTCCGGCACCGGGAAGTCGTTTGCGTCGGTGAGGGCCGTGATGACCGTCTCCTCGAGCTCCGAACTCGTGCGGTTCTCGGCCGACCGCTCCAGGTCGCTCCGGACAGCCGCCCGCAGCTTCTCGGCCGTGTCGAAGTCGCCATCCTGCTCGCTGGCAAAGTCGTCATCGAACTCGGGCACCTCACGCACCCGGATCGCCGCGAGCTTGGCGGTGTATTCGATGGTGTGGCCGGCCATGCCGGGCGCGCCGGTTTCGGGGTATGCGACCGTGAAGGTCTTCTCCTCGCCGACCTTCATTCCACGCAGTGCATCGTTGAATTCGGGATGGACGCCGTCTCCGCCGATCTCGATCGTGAGGTCATCGGCCTTGAGCGGCTCGTGGTGGTGTCCTTCGTGTCCCTCGCCGACGTCGACGTGGTGTCCCACGATGTCGATCGAGACGAAGTCGCCATCACGGGCTTCGCGGCCTTCGGTGTCATCGGCGACGAGCTGCGCCGCATCCTCGCGCATCTTCTCGATGACCTTGTCGACGTCCGAATCGAGGACGCGGTAGACGGTCTTCGTGATCGTCATTCCCTTGTAGTCCTTCAGCTCGAACTCGGGGATCACCTCGACGAGCACGGCGACGTCGAGCGTTTCATCGCTCGCAAAGTCGAGTGTCTCGACGCCCGGCTCGCCAATGATCCGCAGCTTGTGCGTGTCGACGGCCGTCTCGACCGCCGACGGCAGCAGGTTTCGCAAGGCCTCCTGGCGAAGTTCCGATTTGAACCGCTGGCGGATCACCGAAACCGGCACGCGCCCGGGACGAAATCCGGGGACACGCGCATATTTGGCCATCTCGGCGCTCGCACGCGAGATCTCGCCGCTGACGATGGTTCCGGGGATCTGGATGTCGAGCCGCCGTTTGCAGCCTTCGAGGTTCTGGACTTCGATCTTCAAGGACGCGCCTCACTTTTGCCGAGTGTGGTGGCCAAGGTGGGAGTCGAACCCACACTGTCATGCTCCTAAGGCATGCGCCTCTGCCATTGGGCTACTTGGCCGCTCCGATCGCCGCGGTAGCGAACCCGGAAGGGTACTCGCATGACGGGAGAGCGTCAATTCCGGGAAAGAGGGGCACTCTCTGCGTCTCTGCGGGTCTTCTGCGTCTCTGCGGGGTAACCCGTTCTCGCGACAGTTTCTCGCAGAGGCGCAAAGGACCCGCAAAGACGCAGAGCTACACGGGGCCTACCAGTACGTGATCGTGCGGATGTAGGTCAGCACCGTCTCCTGCCCGCCTCTCACCCGCCGGTCTATGCGGCGTTTCCAGTTCCCGTTCGCGTCCAGCGTGTCCGTCCACGTGCGCTTCTCGGGCGGCTGGTTGGGCTCGTACACGATCGTCTCATTCCAGACGAGCTGACGATCGAACGCGAAGACTTCGCGCCGAACCTGCACCTCCGGATACCGCTCGAAATACGTGACTGCACTCGGCTTCCCGCGCTGGTACTGGTAGACGACCCGGCCAATCGCAGGATGCTTCTTCGGCACCCGTCCCGTGTATGTGAACTCCGAGAGCGGCCTCCCGAACGCATCGGCGTCGATCGTACGGCTGAACAACTCGGCACCCGACTCCGTGAAGTAGCGTGGCGGCACCCGACCGTTCTTCGGCTCCAGGCGAGTCACCGGTGCCCGGCCCGTATAAGTTCGCGTCTCGATCCGCACCCCATCCTCCAGATTCTCGAACGCCGATGTCCAAACGACGGCGCCGCCTTCGTAGACGATGCGCGCCACGAGTCGTCCCTGCTCGTCGTACCTGGACTCGTCGACCGGCTCCGTGACGCCAGTTGAGCGCTCGATCTCCGTACGCACGGTCCTGACGGCGCCCTTGAACCCGTCCATCTGCACATCCGGGAAGCGCTTCGACGGTGTCTGCGCCTGGACGAGCAACGCTACCGTAACAAGTGTGGCCATCAACGTATGCACGTGTATCGATCTCCCCTTGTCATCCCCGCCGAAGGATCTCGTGGGCTGGAACGGTCATCCGTGGTCTGCCGCGGACACGAACTTGTAACCGACTCCCCTCACGGTCAGAAGGTGTTTCGGCCGCGAAGGCACGTCTTCGAGATACCGTCGAAGCCGGACGATGAAGTTGTCGATCGCCCGGGTATCGGTGTCCTCGTGAAGGCCCCACAGCTCCGTGAGAATCGTCTTTCGAGGGACCACACGACCCTCTCGCTCGATGAGGTACCGCAAGAGGTCGGCTTCCATCGTGGTCAGGCGTGTCATCCGGTCTCCGGCTCGAAGCTCCATCGCTTCGAAATCGATCGTTCGACCGCCGAACTCGACCGATGCAAGCTGCTTGGGCACGACCTGCTCGCCTCTCGACCACTCGCGCCGGCGCAGCAGACCGCGCAACCGTGCTTCGAGAATCGCCAGCTCGAAGGGTTTGGGCAGGTAATCGTCCGCCCCGGCCTCGAATCCCTGCAGCACGTCCTCCGGTCTGGAGCGCGCCGTCAGCATGAGCACCGGAACGAATTCGCCGCGCTCGCGCAGGGTCGAGACGACCTCGAATCCCGAGACGCCGGGCAGCATCACGTCGAGCACGACAGCGTCGAAGCCGTGTGCTCCGGACAGACGCTCGAGGGCGGACTCTCCATCTTCGGAGACATCGACCGAATACCCCACGGCCTCGAGGTTGAACTTCAGTCCCTCCGCGAGGTGGGCTTCGTCTTCGACGATGAGAATCCGCGTCACGAAGCTGCCACCCTCGGAAGCTGAATCGTGAACGTGCTGCCGCGCCCTTCACCCTCGCTTTCGGCAGATACACGCCCGCCGTGGCGCTCGATGATAGCGCGAACGATGTAGAGACCGAGGCCTGTTCCCTTGATCCGCTGCCGCACCGCGTTCGGCACGCGATAGAACCGCCTGAAGATGCGTTTCGCCTGGCCAGCCGGTATGCCGATGCCGCTATCGCGCACGCGAACCACGGCGCGCTTCGGATCGATTGCCTCGACTTCAACCGACACTTCCACCGTGTCGCCGGAATACTTGACGGCGTTGTCGAGCAGGTTCGAGACGGCGACGCTGAGCTCCTCGACGCTGCCCCGAACCGTCGGCAGATCGTCGCCGGCCGGCTCGACGAAGCGAAAGGCGTCGCCGCCAAGGTCGTAACGCAGTTTCGCAAGCTCCACGCAGTCGCGCACGAGCCCGGCAAGCTCGATGTTCTCGTCCGCCGCTTTTCGTCGCTTCACGCCAACCTGTCCGGCGCGCAGAACCTGTTCGACCGTTCCCAGCAGCCGGTCGCTGTCGGCGAGCATGACGTCGTAGAACTCGCGCCGCTTCGCCTCGTCGACATCGCGGGTCTTGAGCGTCTCGAGGTAGAGGCGAATCGAAGCGATGGGCGTCTTCAGTTCGTGGGTGACCGCGTTGATGAATGCGTCGTGCTGCTCGTTCCGGCGGATCTCGCGCACCAGGAAAATCGTGTTGAGGACGAGACCGGCGATGATGAGAAGGAAAAAGATGATGCCCAGTACGAGCATCGCCGCCTGCTTCCACCCGATGATTACCCAGCCGACGTTGAGGGCGATCGCTAGCCCGACGAGTGTCGAGCCGAACGCAATGAAGAACACCGACCGCCATGTACGTCGCGAACGCATCGGGGAGGAGTTTAGGGGGAGACTGGCGGCGCCGTACAGAGAGGCTTCGCACACAGAGGCACAGAGTCACGGAGGCACAGAGATCACCAGAATGAAGAGAAGCTCATTCTCCGTGACTCCGTGTCTCTGTGCCTCTGCGTGCGAAGCTCTGTATCATCGCCACATGGACGAGTCACTCCGCATTCGCAAGGTCGTTCTCTACAAACACGGCGTCGGTTTCTTCGAACGGGAGGGCTGCGTCAACGGCTCAACCGAGATCGAGCTCGCGTTCAAGACATCGGACGTCAGCGACGTCCTCAAGTCGCTCACGGTCCTCGACCTCGACGGCGGCCACGTGAGCTCGATCTCGTACGACGCGCTCACGCCGGCTGAGAAACTGCTCGAGGACATCGCGATCGGCGCGCCCGGCGGCGCGGGCCTACTGGCCGTGCTCCCTCAGATCCAGGGCGCGGAGATCGAGATTACCGCCGGGTCCGAGCGACTTCGCGGCCAGGTGCTCGGTGTCGACGTCACGCGTCGCCTGTCCGGCGAAACCTCGGTCGTGCAGGTCCACTGGCTCTCCATCCTTACCGCAGACGGCGAGACGCTCCGCGTTGACGTCGCCGAAACCCGCTCGATCCGGATTCTCGACGAGAAGGTCCTGCGCGACCTGGGGTTCTTCCTTCGCACGACCCTCGCCGCGAAGAAGCGCGACGCGCGCCAGTTCACGCTTTTCGCGCAAGGCGAAGGCGAGCGGCGCCTGCGCGTGAGCTACACCGTCGAGACGCCTGTCTGGAAGGCGACGTACCGGGTGTTGCTGCCCCGCGAAGGCTCCGAAGACGAGCCGCTCATCCAGGGCTGGGCCGTCGTCGACAACACTCAGGACGAGGACTGGAACGAGGTAGAGCTGTCGCTCATCGCCGGCCTGCCCATTTCGTTCGTCCACGACCTGTACAGCCCCCGGTACCTGCGCCGCCCGGTGGTCAAGGTCGAGGAGCAGGTCTCGATCGCGCCACCGATGGTCGAGGAAGGCTACGCGCTTGCGGCGGCGGAGATGGAGTTCGACACTGGCGCTCTGGCGTCTTCGAGGAAGCGAATGTCGAACGCGTCCTTTGCGCCGGCCGCCATGGCCGCGGCGCCGCAGCCCCGAATGGTGAGCTCGGTCGACGTGCAGACCCGCGAGCGGCAGGTCGGCGACCTCTTCCAGTACTCGATCACGCGCCCCGTCACCATCAAGCGGAACCAGTCCGCGCTCGTGCCGATCGTGCTCAAGCCGTTCGGAGGCCGATCGGTACTGCTCTACAACGGCGAGACGCGCGCGCGAAATCCGTTGTCGGCCGTCGAGTTCGAGAACACCACTGGCCTCACGCTCGAGGGCGGCCCCGTGACCGTCGTCGACGGCGAAACGTACGCCGGCGAGGCGATGATCGAAACCATAAAGCCCGCGCAGACCCAGCTGATTCCATATTCGGTGGAGCTGGCGGTGATCGTCGACGATCGCACCGACAGCCGGACCGAGCGCGTGCATCGGACGCGCGTCACTCACGGCGTCCTGTGGACATATTCGATGGAACGGCGCCGAGCCGCGTACACGATCGCAAACAAGAGCGGTCGCGAGCGCGTGCTCTACCTCGAGCATCGCAAGCTCGACGGCTGGGACCTGGTCGACACTCCCTCGCCGCACGAGACCACGCCGAACTTCTATCGCTTCAGGATCGACCTTGCCGCCACCGGCACCACCGAATTCGTGGTCGCCGAGAGGCACGAGATCGCAAACACCTTCGGCCTCGTGAACGTGAACAACGACGTCGTCGCTGACTATCGGTCGGCGAGGTACATCGACGACCGCGTCCGGGACGCGCTCC
>CAZXLQ010000228.1:0-8789 GCA_964641945.1 uncultured Clostridia bacterium | reverse complement strand
TCCGAATTTTGTCTGAGGGGATCTGGTCGAAGAATCCGGTAGCTCTCATTGAAGGGCAGAACGTGCCGGTGCTGCACGGCCTCCGAGGCCAACTCGCAGTGGTCGCAACGTGCTCACCTGGAACCCACGTCAATAAGGAGCAACCGATGAATCGCAAGAGCATCCTCACCGTAATCGCAGTAGTCGTGATCCTCTCCGCCGGCTACGCCGTCGGAGCCCAGGTTTCCCGCCCGTACCACAACGGCAGTGTCTGGGGGATCGGCCAGATTCGCGTCAAGCCGGGCATGGGCCAAGCCTACATGACCTATCTCGCCACCGAGTGGAAGACCAACCAGGAGGCTATGAAGAAGGAAGGCATCATCCTCTCGTACAAGGTCATTTCGACCGAGGCGCACGGCACGCAGGATTTCAACATGCTCCTGATGACCGAGTACAAGGACCTCGCGACATACGAGGCGAATCAGGACAAGGCCGACGCCCTCGCGCAACGGATCGTCGGCGACGACAAGAAGCAGGAGCAGGGGTACCGGGATCGATCCGAGATGCGCGAAGTGCTTGGAAATCGGCTGGGTCGCGAAATCGTCCTGGCGCCGAAGTAGGAAACGAACGGAGACCCGTGCGTGGACGGCCGCGGGGAGTCGAGCCCGGTGCGCAAGCAACGGCTCAGCTTCCCCGTCCGCGCAGCAAGACTAGACGCCGGACGCGTCGATCACGTCACGCGCTCGGAACCGTTTCCCGGCCGCAATGGCTATCCCCGGCCATTCCCACCGTCCAGTCCTCCCCGAACATCCCGACCATCGCCACATCCTCGCTCCACGACCCCCCGGCAGGTGCCGGGGGGTCAGCCCCTTCAGCGCGTCCAATATCCGATTCAGCCGTGAAGTCCCTGGTGGACGGTCCGCCGCTGCAATCAACTCTTGATGTCTACTCCATGCCCCGTCAAACTAGAGCCTCGCGAGATCCAACGGTTTCCCGTAGAGACTCTGGTCGGCATGCCCAAGACAGGCGCACCTACACAACACGATGTCACGATATTGCTGGCTCGCTGGAGCGGCGGGGACAAAGCTGCGCTCGACGAGCTCGTGCCGCTGGTGTACTCCGAACTTCGACGACTGGCGGCCTCGTATCTGCGGCGCCGGTCGGGCCAGCGCCCGCTCGAGGCGACTTCGCTCGTACACGAGGCGTACGTGCAGCTCGCCGATCAGACCTCGATCTCCTTCGAGAACCGCGCGCAGTTCTTTGGCCTCGCAGCAAAGCTCATGCGCGACATCCTTGTCGATCACGCGCGGCGGCGGCACGCGGCGAAACGCGGTGGCAACCAGTTGATGTTGTCGCTCGGAGAGGCCGAGCGCATCGGAACGAAGCCCGAGGTCGATCTGCTCATGCTCGATCTTGCGCTGCAGCGACTCGCCGAGAAGGAGGCCGACTACAGTCGCGTCATCGAGCTGCGCTTCTTCGGCGGCCTCACAATCGAAGAGACAGCCGAAGCCATGAAGCTCTCGCACGCAACCGTCGAGCGGTACTGGAACTTTGCCAGGGCCTGGCTTCGCCGCGAGCTCGATGCATAGAAACGCATGATGCCTCCCTCCGACATGCGTCGTCTCGAGGAGCTGTTCCATCAAGCCGCCCAGCTCGACGGAGAAGAGAGGGCGGCGTTCGTCTCGCGTGTAAAGACATCGGAACCCGAACTCGGTCTGGAGCTGCAGGCGCTGCTCGAAGCGGACGGCCGCGAAGGAACGTTCCTGGGTGCGCCAGCCATCGAAGCGGCTCTCGAGGTCATCGCGGAAACCGCGGCGGAGGACCACGCCGGTCGCACGCTCGGCCGGTACACGGTCGTCTCGCCGATCGGAAAGGGAGGCATGGGCGAGGTATTCCTCGCCGAGGACACGCAGTTGGGTCGCAAGGTTGCGCTCAAGTTGCTGCCGGGTCGTTACACGGACAGCGAGGATCGTCTGCGCAGGTTCGTGCAGGAGGCCAAGGCGGCCTCGGCGCTCAACCATCCGAACATCATCACGATTCACGAGATCGGCGACGCCGACGGCACGCATTTCATCGCGACCGAGTACATCGAGGGCCACACGCTGCGCATCCATCTCGCCCACAGGAGGCTCACGCTGGCCGCAGCGCTGGATATCGCGATTCAGGTGACGAGCGCGATCGAGGCGGCGCACGAGGCGGGCATCGTTCATCGGGACATCAAGCCCGAGAACATCATGATCAGGCGCGACGGCTACGCGAAGGTCCTGGATTTCGGTCTCGCGAAACTCACCGAGGCGCAACCACCAGCTGAAGCGAACGTGGATTCGCAGCTGAGCACTGCGATCGTGAATGGGACGAAGCCCGGGATGATCCTCGGCACGCCGAAATACATGTCGCCCGAGCAGGCGCGCGGCCTGGTCACCGATGCGAGGACCGACATCTTCAGTCTCGGGGTCGTGATCTATGAGATGGTCACGGGTAACTCTCCGTTCTCGGGCGAAACGAGCCTGGACGTGGCGGCTGCGATCATCTCGAGCGAACCCGCTCCGCTGTCCGACGCAGTGCCCGGAACGCCACCCGAGCTCGAGCGTATCGTCGCCAAGGCGCTGCGCAAGGACCGCCGCGATCGCTATCAGTCGACGCACGACCTGCTCGTGGATCTGAAGAAACTCAAAGAGGAGCTCGTCTTCGGCGAGCGGCTCGAACGGGACGCGTCGAGCCGGATTCCGGCCGGACAACCCCAAAGCAGAGAAAGTAAGAGCCGTTCAGGATTGGTGTTGGCGCTCGTCGGCCTCCTCATCGCACTGTCGATCGGCGTCGCCGTCGTGTGGCCATACCTCCTGCCACCGGCGCCTCCGGCCGCGGAGACCGTTGCGGCGCCAGAGCGCTTCATCAGCTACTGGATCGAGGTTCAGAAGTACCGGGACGGCAAACCCTACCTGGAGCCGATCCGTCTGCGCGACGACATCAACTTCGAAAAGGACTACCGGCTGAGGCTGAACATAGGCAGCACGCAGAGCGGCTACCTGTACCTCGTGAACGAAGGCCCGGTGCTCGACGGAGGCGTGCCCTCGTACGTCGTGATGTATCCGACAACCGCCAGCCAGCCCGCGCTGCTCGCCGCCGACCAGCCGGTACACATACCCGAGCCGGGCTGGTTTCAGTTCGACGGACAGGAGGGCGTCGAGAAGATCTGGCTGATCTGGGCCGATAGCGCGGTTGACGAGCTCGAAGCCGTGAAGCAGTTCTCCAACGCAAAGGACAAGGGGCTGGTCAGTGACGCAGGTCTGCGCGCCAGCGTTAGCGCCTTTCTGGAATCCCACTCCCCTGCCGCTACTTCGGTCGAGCGGAGCGAGGCCAACGCCGAGGCGACGCTTCGAGCACGCGGTGATATCCTCGTGCACATCATCAGGCTCTCGCACCACTGACCCTACCTCCGTCCGGAGACTCCGTGAGGGGGCTCACATCGAATCTGCGGTTCTTTCGTTGGAGGTTGTATGGCAAGCAACACACGCACACTGCTTTCCCTGGTGCTCGTTCTGTGCTGCGCCCCATCCGTGATCGGCCAGTCGAGCCCGGATGCCCAACCGTTCGGTCCCGAGAAACCCGTCGAGCGCGAGATCTCAGGCGGTGAATCGCACACGTACCGAGTCGCGCTGACGGCAGGCCAGTTCGTCCGGTTCCGCCTCGATCAGAAGTCCCTGGACTGTGTCCTTGTCCTGTCGGCGCCGGATGGCAGTCAGATTGCCGAGATGGACTTCACCGGCACCGGGGAGCTGGAATCGCTCGCGATCGAGGCAGCCATCGCCGGAGACCATCGACTGACGGTACGAGGCTATCCGGCGGCCACGTGGCGCGGGGCATACCGGCTCGACGTGACGATCCAATCACCGGCATCGGATTCGGATCGCAAGTACGCGGCAGCGCAGTCCCTGATGCTCGAAAGCGTGGAGCTCCGAAAGGGGGGGCCGGACGCGGCGACGCAGGCGAAGGCAAAGCTCGACGAGGCGCTCGCCCTCTGGCGCGAGCTCAAGGAGCCGACGTGGACAGCCGTCGCGCTCAGCGCGCTCGGAGACGCGCTCGCCAGCGCCGGTCAAGATGGCGCGCTCACGTATTACGAGCAGGCGCTGGCGGCCGCGCGCGAGTCCAGGTTACGGGCTCGCGAAGCCATCGCTCTCGGTACGCTGAGTCAGTTCTCATACAGCACCCGGGAATACGAGAAATCGATCGAATACAGTGAACAGGCCCTCGTGATCCAGCGCGAACTGAAGGATCGGGCCGGCGAGGGCATCACGCTCAACGACCTCGGCATCACGGCCAACACGATGCGTCGCACCGACCGGGGCATCACGTACTACGAGCAGGCGCTGGCGATCAAGCGTGAGCTGAAGGACCGCACGGGCGAGTGCGGCACGCTCCACGACGTGGGTTGGGCCTACCTCGGCGCGAGCCGGTCCCAGGACGCCCTCGCGAGTTTCGAACAGGCACTGGCACTTGCACGTGAGTTGAAGGATCGGTGGAAGGAAGACGGCGCCCTGAGCGGCCTGGGAATCACGAACATGTCCCTGAGCCGTTACGAGAAAGCCATCGCGTACTTTGAGCAGTCCCTCCCGATCGAACGCGAGCTGAAGAATCGGAGCAGCGAGGGTATGACGCTCGCCTACCTTGCGAATGCGTACAATGCACTGCGCCGCCACGACAAGTATTTCGAATATGCGGAACAGGCTCTTGCCATAAGTCGCGAGACGAAGACACGCGTCGGGGAAGGCCGGACGCTCAGCGACATGGGCGGGGTCTACCTCGGGCTTGGCCGGCTCGACAAGGCGACCGAGTGCCTCGAGCAGGCGCTCGTCATCAACCGCGAACTGAAGGACCGGCTCGTCGAAGGTTTCACGCTCCGAAGCCTGGCCGGGGTGTACAGGAAGCAGGACCAACCCGCGAAGGCGATCGAGTACTACGAGCAGGCCCTTGCCATTTTCCGCGACACGAAAAGCCGGCCGCACGAGGCGTACACGCTGAACATGCTGGCCCAGCTCAACCGGTCGCAACAGCAATACGACAAGGCGATCGAGAACTCGGAGTTGTCGCTCGCCCTCGCGCGTGAGGTGAAGAATCCCGAGTACGAATTGAACGCCCTCACGAATCTGGCGTGGACCGAGAATGACCGCGGCAATCTCGGGGCGGCCCGCTCGCGCGTCGAGGAAGGGTTGAACGTCGCCGAGTCGCTTCGATCCGAGCTCGTCAGCCCGGCATCACGCACGTCACTGCTCGCGTCCGTTCAGACGTCGTACCAGCTCTACACGGACATCCTGATGCGGCAGCACAAGGCGGAACCGCTGAAGGGATTCGATGCACTGGCTGTCGACGTCAGCGAACGGCAGCGTGCCCGCACGCTCCTCGATCTGCTCGTCGAAGCCGGCGCCGATTTCCGCAAGGGTGTCGATCCGGCGTTGCTCGAGCGCGAGCAGAGCCTGGCCAGACAACTAAACGAGAAGGCCCGCACCCGGACCGACACGCCCGAGAAGGCTGCCGCACTCAAACTCGAAATTGGTAAACTCGAGACCGAGCTCGAGCGGGCGCAGGTCGCAATCCGCCAGAACAACCCGCACTATGCGGCACTCGTTCAGCCACAGCCGCTCAAGCTGAGGGAAATCCAGGCGCTGCTCGATCCGGACACGCTGCTGCTCGAGTACGCGCTTGGTGCGGACCGCAGCTACCTGTGGGCGATCACCAGGGATTCGCTGAAGAGCTACGAGCTGCCGAAAGGAGCCGAGATCGAGAAGCTCGCGCTCGACGTGTACGGGCGGCTCAAGGTGCGAAATGCCGATCCCTCGGCCGCGGCCGGCGCGCTGGCCCAGATAGTGCTTGCACCGGTGGCGGGCGAACTTGGAAACAAGTCCGTGGTCGTGGTGGCCGATGGAGCGCTTCAGTACATTCCATTTGCGATTCTGCCCAAGCCGGCTGTCGCTGACGGCCGACCGCTCGTCGTCGATCACGAGGTCGTGAGCCTGCCGTCGGCCTCGGCGCTGGCAGTCCAGCGTGCCGAGCTTGCGGGCCGGCAGCCGGCTCCGAAGCTGCTGGCGGTCATCGCCGATCCCGTGTTCGATGCGACGGACACGCGCGTGAAGGCGGTTGCGCGAAGGCCTGCGGAGAAGGACGACGTGCAGGTGCTCGCGGCGAACGACGCGCGAACGATCGAGCACCTCGCAGAGGATTCGAAGGGCGGCGCCGTGACGAAGCGTGTCGTGATCCCGCGGCTTCCCTTCACGCGGCAGGAAGCCACGCGGCTGATCGCGCTTGCGCCGCCGAACTCGAGTATCGGTGCGGTCGATTTCAATGCGAGTCGCGAGGCGGTGCTCGGCGGGGATCTTTCCCAGTATCGGTACGTGCACTTTGCGACGCACGGACTGCTCGACAGCGAGCGACCGGGTCTGTCGTCGCTCGTGCTGTCCATGGTGGATGCAGATGGCAACCCGAGGGACGGGTTCCTGCGCGCGAACGACATCTACAGCCTCAAGCTGCCTGCGGATCTCGTGGTTCTGAGTGCGTGCCAGACGGGGCTCGGCAAGGACGTGAAGGGCGAGGGGCTCGTCGGATTGACGCGCGGATTCATGTATGCGGGCGCGGCCCGGGTTGTCGTCAGCCTGTGGAACGTGAACGACAAGGCACCGGCCGAATTGATGACGAAGTTCTACGAACGGATGCTGAAGCGGGGCGAACGGCCAGCGGCCGCTTTGCGCGCTGCGCAGGTGGAGATGTGGAAGCAGAAGCAGTGGCGATCGCCCTACTACTGGGGCGCGTTCGTGCTGCAGGGAGAGTGGCGGTAGCGTGAGTGGATCCGGCGGCTGATTGCGGTTTCCTTTATGAGAGAGAAGGCCATCTCGGAACGGGAGGATGGTGTCGTGAGGAAATGGATCTGTCTGTTTGCCGTCGGTCTCTTCATCCACCTGTCGGTGGCTCAGGCTTTCGCGCAGGATCCCGCGCGACCTGACGATGGAACGCGACACCTGTGGAACACGGCCTACATCGCCCCCGCATCCGGCACGACCGCGAGAAGGAGCCCAGCGAAGCGGATCTACCGGATTGCGACGCCGAAGGTGCCGATAGCTGGCGTGACTGCGGACACGGTGGTCGGTGTGACGCTGTGGCGGCTGCGACCGGCTCGGCCGTCCGACGCCGGCGAGCGGATCATTTCGCACGACGACCCCGATGCGGTCGACTGGGTGCCGGAACGTGTTTCGTCGACGACGCGGCTCAAGCAGGGCGATCGGCTGCGGATCAGCATCGAGGCGGCGCGAACCGGATACCTCTACGTGATCAACCGCGAGGAGTACTCCAACGGCACGCGTGGCGAGCCGATCCTGATCTTTCCGACGTCACGCACGCGGGGCGGCAACAATCAGGTCAGCGTGGGCCGCGTGATCGAGATCCCCGCGCAGGAAGACGCGCCTCCCTTCTTCACGCTGCGAAAGAGCCGGCCCGACCACGTGGCGGAAGGTGTGACGATCATCGTGTCGCCGATGCCGATCGAGGGATTGAGCGTGACGGACAGGCAGCAGCGCCTGACGGAGGAGCAGGTCGCGGAGTGGGAGAAGCAGTGGGGCGGTCAGGCTGGCCGTCTGGAGATGCAGGGTGGCGCCGGCAAGCCATGGACGAGCGCGGAGAAGGATGCTGGCTCGGACGGTACGCGATCGCTGACGAAGGCTGATCCGGTGCCGCAGACCGTGCTCTACCGTCCCGGCGTCGCGAGCGACCGTGGCGTGCTGTACCAGGTGAAACTGAACTACGCCCGCCGTGTGTCGCGGAAGAGGTGAGTGGACAGGATTCACAGGATTTGAAGAGGATTAACAGGACCTGTCTTGGTTCGACGAACCAGAAATGTTTCTGTGAATCCTCTTTAATTCCCGTAAATCCTGTCCACTCACCTTTCTGAACGAGCAGCCAGGCGAACGTCGACGAGGAACCGGTCGATGTCGGCAATGTTCGGTGCCGAGTCAGGCAGCGACGAATGCTCGTAGGCCCGGAGCATGTCCGCCTCGAGCATCGAGATTCGCTGCGCGTGTCGTTCGACTTCGTCTCGTTCCATCGAAGTGGCTTCACCCGTGCGCTTTCGTTCGACGAGCTCGACGATGCCGTCGACGTTGCGTTCGGCGGCCAGCCGGATGATGTTGCACTCCACCTCGCCCGTCGACATCAGATGCATGCCGGTCAGCAGGACGCGGTATACGTAGAGCAGCGTCTTCACGCGCTTGGGCTCTTCGGAAGTGAAGGCCTTCCACCGACCGCGTACGAAACCCCGGTAGTGGTGGTAGAGCGTGCGGTTGACGAAGCCGCTCGCGAGCGCGCGCAGCCGCTCGAACTCGGGCCGCGCTACGACAACGTGCGGCGACGTGATCTGCTCGAGGACGTATCCGTTCTTCGCGACGAGAAGCCGGAGGTACTTCGCGATGTCGTGCGACACGAGATCGATGCGCATGCCGTCGACCGTCTCGTCTCGATCGTGTGTTTCCCGCTGAGGACGGAGCGAAAGCACCGATTCGAGCGGCAGCACGTGCGCCCCGCGAATGTCGACGTCACTGTCCGGCGATGGGAACCCGTAAAGGTGCGCGCCGCTGACGACGGCAAACAATGGCTGTGCGGGCCCGATGCTCGAGACGAGCGACGACAGCCAGGGAGCGTCGAGTGCGGTCGCATTCCTGCTCATTGACAACTCCAGCCCATGGCGACGACCACGCCGATCGGCGACAGGGCACGGAAAATTCGGTTAACAGTCTGGAGAGCGGCATGAGCATACGCCTGGGGGTGGGGCC
>CAZXLQ010000227.1:0-8823 GCA_964641945.1 uncultured Clostridia bacterium | reverse complement strand
GCGGAGCCCGTCGGCCTTCGGCCGACGGGGACCGCAAGGCCCCTCGCTACACATGAGTTTCTGGGTGAAACGGGCCAATCGCCAACCCTGGGTCGGCGTTCCAAGTAATTCCTTGAGAACAACTTACGTAGCCCGCGAATCCAATGCGGTCAGGATGCCCGCAGCCGGCGTGTGAGGAATTTCACGCGAGCGTCTGAGTCTTTTTCAGCACTTCGAGCCCCGTCTGGCTACTGACACCGCACCCTTGACATTCGTGCATCTCCAACTACTCAGCTATATAACCATGTAAATGTACAAATGGCCGAAATGTCCATTTACTTTGAGCCTGACTTCATATTCGGCATTTCAAATGCATTCACTCCAGTGAACCTGGCTTTCAGTCGAAATTTCGAGCGCTCGATCGTCGAGGGCCACGACTGTGTCCAGAAGGAGTACCTCAGTGACAAAGGCCAAACTGAACAGGCTGCTGATTGCAATCAGCGCCGCCTTCCTGCTCGTGCTTCCGATGGGCTTATCTGCCCGTGGAGAAGTTGCCGAGGGAATCGACGACGCTGCCTTCGTTTTCCAATTCGTCCCTTCAACGATGACGGCGGGTCAGACCTACAACGTTTCCGTCACCATGAAGAACACGGGCACGTCCACCTGGACCAAGGGAGCCGGCTATCAGCTTGGTTCTCAGACGCCCCCCGACAACACGACCTGGGGAATAAACCGCGTTCCCGTTCCCACCGGAAGAGCGGTTTCTCCGGGCATGAACATCACGCTCAGATTCATCGTCGTGGCTCCTGCAGTCTCGGGAATCTACGGCTTCCAATGGCAGATGATGCGACAGTCGCATGACCTCGGAGCGCTCTACTTCGGGGCGATGTCCGCTAACATCCCGATCAACGTGACCGGTGGAAGCGGCGGGCTCAACAATGCGCAGTTCGTTTCCCAGTCCATCCCGACCTCGATGGTGACCGGACAGGTAGCCAACGTCTCGGTGAGGATGCGAAACAACGGCAGCTCCACCTGGTCGAGCGGCTCCGGTTACGCGCTCGCGTCCCAGAATCCGCCGAACAACTCGACGTGGGGACTCAATCGAGTGGCCCTGCCGACATCGGTGCTTCCGGGTCAGGAAGTCACATTCGACTTCACGCTTACGGCGCCTGCAGCCGTCGGTCTCTACAACTCGCAATGGGAAATGATCCAGGAAGGCGTCGACTTCTTCGGAGAGGTGACACCCAACGTGGTCATCAACGTTACGAGCGGCGTGGGCACCAACGACGCCAGCTTCGTGTCGCAGGTCGTTCCGACTGCGGCGACTACGGGACAGGTTTTCGCGGTGACCGTCTCGATCCTGAATTCGGGCTCGACAATCTGGACGACCGCCTCCGGTTACAGCCTCGGCTCGCAGAACCCGCAGGACAACACGACGTGGGGCATGAATCGCGTTGCGTTGCCCGGTGACATCGCTCCCGGAGCAACCGCGAACTTTGCGTTCAACGTCACGGCGCCCGCAACTGCCGCGACCTACAACTTCCAGTGGCGGATGTTCCAGGAAGGCGTTGGTTTCTTCGGTGCAGTGACGCCGAACGTCGCCGTCGTCGTGACGGCATCGGGCACCGGCGATGACTCGTACGGCAACAATCTGGCAGTTCCTGTCGTGTTCGCGGAGTCGCACGGCATGACGGGCCTGCTGCTTTCAGTCGATTCCGGGTTGCGTCCGCGACCTGAAGAACTGGTGACGACGATTCCGTACTTCGATCCGGCGCACACGTACCTGCTCGACGGAGTCGTTCACTATCCACAGGCCACCCCCAGCACCTGGCAGGCGGAGTATGCTGCCGGTGCGCTGGAAGGTGAGCACGTCGTGATCAACTGGTCCGACAACCTGTTGAACACGAGGTGGACGCCAAAGTCAGTCATTCGAATCGAGAACACCCTGTACGCGAATGGGCTCGTGCCGATGAACGCGTACACGATGCACTACCTGACTGGTACCGGCACGACGGAGTCCTGGGGCTCCGACGCCACGACGTATGCATCGACGTACCGGACGATCTACTCGAACACGGCCCGGCTGAAGATCGAGAAGATCACGCGCCCGGGCGGCGACGTCATCCCGAATGCAGCGTCATTCAACGGCTCTGTGTATGAGAAGTACGGAGTGGATGGTGAGGGCGGCTACTCAGCCGAGGTAAACGTCTCCGGCAATCTCATCTACGGATACAACTGGAAGCTGAACTCGCTTCCGGGTAACCAGAACGACAAACTCGGCTGGTGGCGCCTGACGTTCACGCTCGACGAGACCGCGAGATACGTCATCGACGGTGAGGGGTTCTTCGTTCCCTGCAACACGATGATCGACTCGCTGGATCCGATCGATCTGGCCGGAAGGTACTTCAAGCCGACACTCGTCTCGAGCAGCACCAGCGTGCTCGAGATTGAGATCGTGCGTTCGCGCCAAGGCACAGACTGAGGCCGCGTTCGTCCGTGAGTTCCTTCGAAGCTCGGGGCACGGCGTCGCAAGGACGCCGTGCCCCACAAACCTCAGGCACCGACGACGGCCCCTCGCTGCGCTCTGCGACCGCTCTCCCGACCGCACGTCCCGGAACCGCGAACGCAGTGTGCGGCCGGCCTTGCGCCTCCGGCCCAGTGGCCGTACCTCACGCCCGATCCGCCTGCGTCCGCCACCACCGAAGTGAGCGCTAATCACGGCCGGCCGCTCACTGCGTTCGCGGTTCCGGGTCGGCGAGTGTCTGCTTTCACGGTTGGATGGTCAGTCTCGACAGCCGGTGAGATCAGCGGACCTTCTTCATTCTCCTTGGCGCATGCACGCGAATCGGCGAGACTGGCGCACTGACGATGTCCCACCAGAACCCCCTCACCTGTTATCGATGCGGTCTGGCCGCCGAGCCGGCGGATACCCAATGCTCGCGCTGCAGCCTGAAACTCGACTGGGCCGCAACGTCGGACCTCCGCTCCCTCGATTACCTGCGAACACGAATCACGCAATGGCAACGCCAGGGCGTAATCGGACCGACTGTCGCGCAGCGAATGCTCGGCGAAGCCGAGCACAACCGTCTGACGATCCTCCGAATGCTTTCCGGCGTTGCGCCAGGCCCCGGAGGAATGGCGCCGCCACCCTCGAGGACGCGTCCAGCGCATCCGACGGGTCCGGAGACACCCGCCCCGAACGTGCAGCCGCCACCGCCGGATTTCGTCCAGGGCGGACCGTCCGAGCCACCACCATTCTTCAACAGTGGCGAGCGACCGCCGTCGGGTCCGGCGGCGTTCTCGCCGTCCGAACGCCATCCGCCGCGGCGATCGTTCGTCGACGCGCTCGTCGATTTCGGCACCGTCCGCCTCATGCTTTACGCGGGAGCACTGCTGCTCGCAGCGGGTATCCTCGTCTGGCTGCGCGACACTCTGCGCGAACAGCTCCAGAAGCCGATGGTGCAGGCCGGCATTCTCGCGGCCATCACGGTCGCCACCCTGAGCGGCGGGGCGGCACTGGTCGCCAGGGCAAAAGACCGCGCCGAACAGCGAATCATCGGCCGTGGTTTCCTCCTGCTCGGCACCCTGCTGCTGCCGCTCAATCCGTGGTTCTGGCTTCAGTCCGGGCTGATCGAGGACCGGGGCAACGCGTGGATCGTCACGCTGGTGACGTTCGCGGTATCGACGGCCATCGCCTTCGGGCTCGGCGACCGGATCTTCGTCGTGCTGTCCTACGCCTTCGCGATGGCGACGGGATGGCTGCTCACCTACAAACTCTCGGGCGGCGCGCCCGCGGGCGCCTATGCATTGTCGATAGTCGGCGTCTCGCTCGTTTACGTCATCGGCGAATGGGCCGTCTCGCGCGCTCGGCCGGATGACGAGAAATGGGAAGGACTCGGCGAGGTGATGTTCTGGTGCGGGCACGTCGGGCTCGCGTTCACCGTCGTCTTCCATTCCGCGGTCGCGTGGTTCATACCGGGCGAACTGCTCGCGGCGTTCCGGCACTTCTCGGGTGAAGGGCACACGCCGTGGATCAGCACCACGGTTCCGGCCCTTGCCGCGCTGGGATACTTCTGGTCCGCCTGGCGCCTGCAGCAATCGGCATGGACTTTCGTCGCGGCCACCGCCACCGCGTGGTCGGTCACGGAGTGGCTGCTCAGCCATCACGTCCGGCCCGGGTCTTGGCTCATTGCCGCGGCCGTCATGGCTCTTGCCTTCCACGCCGCGGGTATCCTGCTCCGGAAGCGTGAAGAATTCGGCCCGGCGCTCCAGAGCAGCGGACGGGTCTTCGCGTGGATCGGATTCACGTGCGTCGTCATCGCGTGTTTCGGATACTCCGTCTTCGACCAGCCGGTCAGGGTTGCTACGACAGCCGGGGCGCTACTGCTCGCAGCGACGTTCGCAGCCGATGCCTTTCACGAGCGAACCGGGCCGCCAGCCTTCGCCGCGACCGCCATCGTCTGGTTCGTTGCGGCCTGGGGGTTGCACGAGCTCGGGGCCTCGTGGACGGTGACGAGCACCGTTCTCGCGGGCGTGCTCGTCGGCGCGCCGTTCCTGCTCGACCGCATAAGCGACGACCGGTCCGAAAACCGGACTGGAGCGCGAACCGCGACGTCGGGACTCGTCCTCCTCTGCGGGATCGCCCTTCTCGCCCTGGTCGACAACGGCCCGGAGCTCTGGCGGCTCATTCCGCTCGGACTCTTCGTGTCTGCTGCCGCCATCATCCACGGATGGACCACCCGGGCGCCGCTCGTCCGGTATCCCGCGTACGCGATCGGCCTCGCGACCCTGCAACTCGTGGCGCTTTTCGCCGCCGGTGAGATCATTCGCACGAACGAATGGGCCGAGGGTCGTTACGCCGTCTTCCTGTTGATTCCGTACGTCGCGGCACTGGTCGCCGCTTGGTTCGCCCTGGGCTCGGCGCTCGAGTTGCGAACGGTGGCGCTGCGACGGACCGTTCGACTTGCCGCCGCGATTGCAGCGGGTCTGGCCGGGATATCAGCGTTTCCACTTCTCTTCGACAGCGTGCTCGTGACGCAGGGCAGATATCTGTTCGCGCTCGCGATGTTGCTGCTTGCGATTGCTCCAATGGCAGTCGCGGCCAAGAGCCGCGACGGCGCCGTGGCGCACGTCGAGGGCGCCTACGGCTGGCTGTTCGTGCTCGGCGCGTGGTTCGCGGTCATGGCTGGAGTGGTCCGCGACGCAACGGCCTACGAGAGTATGGTCATTGCGCTGTTCACCGGTATGGCGCCGATCGTTCTCGCCGCCATCGCGGGGCCCACTGCCCCGAAATGGCCGGCCGTCGGAAACGCCGCAATGGGCGTTGGCTGCGTCTGCGCTGTGGTCACACTGCCGGGATGCCTCGTGATGCTCAGCGACGACTTCGGCAACATCGACGCGTTCCCGTCTCGCGACCGCTTCGCGATTTTCCTGTTCGGCGCGCTGTCGCTCGTTTTTGCACTCTGGCGAAGCAGCGAGAAACTGTTCGCGGCGTGGCCGATAGTCTGGTCCGCGATCGCCGTCCTTCCTGCAGTGTGCATCGGACGGGGCGCAATCGTGTCTGCAGGCAACGAAAGTGTCGGCATTGCGGCCGTCGGGCTGGTTGCCGTCGCGGTGTTCGGGATTCGGGGCGTTCTTGCGGCTCGCGACCTTGCGCTGGCGATGCCGGCGCTGCCGATCGCGCACGCGTTGACCGGTGTGGCTCTGCTCTCGGCGCTCGCCCGAGCTGCGGACACCGGAGTGACGTGGACGACCGTCATGGCCTTCACGATCGCAACGGCCGGCTACGCCGTCGCGGGCTTTGCCGCCGAACGATCCGAGGCCTCGGCGGTCATGCACCGCGGACTGGCGCTCGTGTTCTCGTACCTGTCGTACGCGATGATCGGATTGCGGTACGAGCTGAGCCCGTGGGAAGACAGTGCCTACTACACGCTGCCGCCGGGCCTGCTGCTCGTGACGATCGGTGCGGTGAAGAGCCGGAAGGATGACGACGAAGGCGCCGGCTCGCTCATGTGGATTGGCAGTCTCATCGCCGCGACGCCGATGCTGCTGCATGCGCTCGAGAACCGCTACGTGCTCGGGACGTCGTCGGCCGGTTACGACATGGCGACCATCACCCTGGGACTGCTGCTGGCGCTCGTCGGCCGCATGGTGATGTACCGCGGACCGTTCCTGGTCGGGGCGTTCGTCTTCGTTGTCGACCTGTTCGTCGTGATCATGGGCGCGATCAGGTGGCAGGACCTGCCGCCTGCCGTCTACCTCACGGCGCTCGGCGCTCTGCTCTTCGGGACCGCGTGGGTGCTGCTCTACAAGCGTGAGCAGCTGCGCCGGTTCTCGACGTGGCTTGGAGATTCCGCGACCGCGCTCAGGGAGTGGCGGTAACCAGCATTCGCGCCTCTGCGTCTTTGCGAGACCTCTGCGTCTCTGCGAGAAACGGTCTCGCGGCTACGTTTTCTCGCAGAGACGCAGAGGTCTCACAAAGACGCAGAGAAACTGGGCATTGGAACTTTTCCTTCCCTCGCTCATGACCCTTCATGTAGACTGGCCGAGGTTACGGACGGATCCTTTCTCACAAGGAACCGCCCAACATGCGGGATCACTCTTCCCGGGGTGCGATACTCCTCGACCCCGAGCCCTCCTCATCAATTCCGGCGTCCATCCGCCTCGATCGCGCTCGTCTGCTCGATGCGCTCGCGTCGGCCCGGCTCAATCCGTCCACGGCGACGCTCCGGCGATCGATCAACGAGCTCCGCTCGGGCGTCAGCAGCTCCGCCGGCGCCTTCCGCGTGCGAGGATTGCGCGAAGCCGCCGAGTTCACGCCCGAGTTCCTCGAGGAAGAGTTCGACCAGATCTGCGGTGCACAGACGCTCGACCGGGCGCGCTACTACGTCGACCGCCTCATCAAGAGCATCACGGAAGTCCGCACGAGCGCCATCAACGACATCAACCTCAATCGCTGGAAGGAATACGAGGACATCCAGACCGACTCGCTCTGGCTCGTGGCGAACCGCGTGCGCGGCGGCGCACACTCCGCGAAATACTGGGGCAATTTCGTTCCGCAGATCCCGCACCAGATGATGCGGCGCTACACGAAGGCGGGCGACTGGGTGCTCGACGTTTTCGCTGGCTCCGGCACGTCACTCATCGAAGGCCAGCGCCTCGGCCGCAACACGATCGGCATCGAGTTGCAGCCTCAGGTCGCGCGAATGGCTCGAAAGGCCATCGCTTCGGAACCAAACGCCTTCGACGTGACGTCGCAGGTGGTCTGCGGCGACAGCGCCAGCATTGATGCCAGAAAGCTTCTGCGAGCTCACGGCCAGGAATCCGCGCAGCTGGTCATCATGCACCCGCCATACTTCGACATCATCAAGTTCAGCGAAGACGAACGCGACCTGTCGAATGCTCCATCGGTCGAAGCCTTTCTCGACACGATCGGGCGTGTGGTCGACAATGTCTCGCCGGTCCTCGATCGCGGTCGCTACCTTGCCGTGGTCATCGGAGACAAATACGCGAACGGCGAGTGGGTGCCGCTCGGATTCCGCACGATGGATGCGATCCAGCAGCGTGGATTCATGCTCAAGTCCGTAATCGTGAAAAACTTCGAGCAGACGACGGCGAAACGGCAGCAGAAGGAGCTCTGGAAGTACCGCGCCCTCGCGGGCGGGTTCTACGTCTTCAAGCACGAATACATCTTCGTGTTCAAGAAGGTCCACAAGTGAATGCGGACGGATGCGGACCTGCGGCTTGCGTGGCCGGAGAATCCGCGTTCGCACGCTGCATCCTTGCCGTCCTGCCGGGAATCGTGCTCGTCCTGCTCGCCGGTGTCCAAACCGTATTGGCGCAGGCAGAGCCTTGGCAGAAGCTCCAGGATGAGGGAGCCAAGGCCGTCGCGGAGAACCGCCTCGCCGACGCGGAGAGGATTCTGACCGACGCCCTGAAATACGCCGAAGCGAAGGACGCCGCACTCATCGCACCGAGCATCAACAATCTCGCGCTCGTGCTCGAGAATCTGGGCCGCTATGCAGACGCGGAGCCGCTCTATCGCCGTGCTGTTGCAGTTCTCGAAGTAGTCGAGAGCCCAGACCACCCGTCCGTCGCGCAAACACTGCACAACCTCGGCGTCTGCCTCGATGCGCAGGGCCGATTCGCCGACGCGGAAGTGGTGTACCGCCGCTCGCTGGGAATCCGTCAGAAGAAGTCGCCGGAAAGCCCGTTCGTCGCCGACAGTCTCAACAACCTCGGCGTCGATCTCTACCTCCAGGGGAAAAACGACGAAGCCGAACCTCTCCTTCGTCGCGCCCTCACCATTCGCGAGAATTTCTTCAAGTCGGACGGACCGTTCGTCGTGCAGAGCCTCAGCAATCTCGCGACGCTCTGCTACTCGCAGGGGCGCTACGCGGATGCCGAGCCCCTGTATCGGAGAGCCTATGTCGCGATGCAGACCTTTCCGGACGCGGATCCGATAGAGGTCGCAACCACGATGAGCAACCTCGCGACGTGCAGCACGGCGCAGAAGCGCTATTCGGAGGCCGAACCGCTCTTCCAGAAGGCCCTCGCAGAGCGGGAAAGGCTTCTCGGAAAAAATCACCGCGACGTCGCGGAGACACTGAGCGCGTATTCAACGCTCCTCACGGCAACCGGCCGATCACAACAGGCCGCAGAATTCGAGGCGCGCGCCAAGGCCATACGCGCGGCCTCTCCCTAGCCCGACTCGCCGCATCCGTGATCTTTCGCGGCCGATTCCGCGACCGCGGATGCGACCGCTCCGCGGTCGGTGCGCTACGGCTGGAGGTTCCGCGGGTCACGCGGGGGCTCGTTGCACTCGCCCGCGCGCGACCCACGGCT